>JBNGCR010000413.1:0-1031 GCA_050045915.1 Limnospira sp. | reverse complement strand
GGCGATCGTCCCTTTGCCCAATTTGCCCCGCTGCGTGGATGCGATCGCGCGGGTGGAACAGGCGGCGGAGTTGTTGTTTGAATAATACCCCATTCCCGACTCCCGACTCCCCATCAGTCGCGATAGCAGTTTTTCCCGTCGGCGGTCGCTTCCGAAGCGTCTTCGCCCTTGCGAACGACTCCAAGGAGGGTGGAGACGATGACGCAGCGTCGGACTTCCCCCATATCGCCGTGTTTGAAGGTGATGCGGCCTTTGGCGCCCAGACTGGTTGCACCGCAGTTGTCCTGGGGGTTGTAGACGGGACAACCTTTGTAGTTGAACAAAGTCCTGTAGTGGTGGGTTTCGGCGGTTGTCACCAGGTTAGTATCCGCCTTGACCTTTTTGAGGCTGGTTTCATTCGCATCGATGTCAATTCCGCCATCGAAATCCGTCCAAGCGGAACTGGGGAGATCGTCGGGAACAATTTCGGGTTTGTGGAGTGCCCACTGAATGCGATCGCCCTGTTTGCGAAAGGTGGCCTGCCAAGCCCTCTTATCGCGTCTGGCGTTGCGACGTGCCGCTTTCATCACCCAGTAGGCTTGACTTTGGGCTCTTCGGAGTTCCTGGCGCCTGGCGAAACCCAACCAACCCGGAACCGCGATCGCGCTAAAAATTCCGATAATAAGAACAACAATTAATAATTCTAATAGTGAAAATCCTGCCTCGCTATAGATGCGTTGCGGCCTTGCGGTTGAGACATTGCGGTGTTGCACGAAAACACCTCCCCCTGATGATAGAACTGGCCCGATCCTATCATCGCCATCAGGGTAGGGGCTTCAGTGATTTTCGGTATTTTTTTAATCCGAAAGGGTATCAAATGAATAAAGCGCGATCTGTAAATCTACTGGTCTGGGGATCGGTTGTGCGATCGCACGACCCGTTTTTTGCGTAAATTTACGGTTGTATCGGGTGTATCACAATCCAATCCGGTTGAATACCCAGATCAAATTCGGCTGAATATCCGAACAGCTTGGGAATCAATTCCCCGAGGG
>JBNGCR010000412.1:0-1054 GCA_050045915.1 Limnospira sp. | reverse complement strand
TCGCGGTGGGGGCGAAAACGGTCTGGGGGCAGTTGGGCGTTTCCGACGCGACATCCGCCCAGAAAGCCTCGGATGCGGGGTTGAACGTGGCGATGGATCGGTGTATTAAAATTGAGTACGCCCGCCTGAATGTGACGAAGGAATGATGAATCAGGCTCCAGAAGTGCGATCGCCCCAGTCCGAATCCGTCCCGGTGGTGGAAACCCAGAATTTGGGCAAGTTCTACCGGACGGGGTTTTGGATGAACCAAAAAATCGAGTCCCTGCGGAGTTGTACCCTGACGCTGTATCGGGGGGAAACTTTCGGCTTGCTCGGCCAAAATGGGGCGGGAAAGACGACGTTATTTAAACTGTTGTTGGGGTTGGTGCGTCCCACCTCCGGAAGGGCGTCGCTGCTGGGAAAACCCATCGGCGATCGCCCGGTGAAACAGCGGGTGGGATATTTGCCGGAAAACCCCTATTTTTACGACCATCTGACGGGGTGGGAGTTTTTGGAGTTCGCCGCAGAATTGTTCCAAATTCCCCGGGGGGTGAGTCGCCGGCGCATCCCCGAGTTATTGGATTTGGTGGGATTAGCGAGATCGGCGGCGGTGAAAAAGCAGATGCGCCAGTATTCCAAGGGGATGTTGCAGCGCATCGGCATGGCGCAGGCGTTGATTAATGACCCGGAGTTGGTGTTTCTGGATGAGCCGATGTCGGGGTTGGACCCGATGGGGCGCTATCAGATCCGGGAGATTATTTTATCGCTCAAAGACCAGGGAAAGACGATCTTTTTTAACAGTCACGTCCTGTCCGACGTGGAGAAGATTTGCGATCGCGTCGGGATTCTGGGGCGGGGGGAACTGATCTGCGCCGGTTCTTTGGATGAGTTGTTGGGGACGGCGGCAACTTACGCGGTAACGGGGAAGGGGGGCGATCGCGAAACACTCGAAAATTGGCTGGAAAATTTCGATATGGAACGGGACAGTTGGCAGGGACACCTCACCGGCGATCCCCAAGCGTTTTTGGAGCATTTACAAGCAGATGGGGGACAGTTAATTTCCATGAACTTATCC
>JBNGCR010000411.1:0-1105 GCA_050045915.1 Limnospira sp. | reverse complement strand
TATCGCGGATGGATGTGCCGGACCGCAAAGTATCACATCGGCGGAGGTGCGGGGTGTGGTGCGATCGCTAATCTGAAGCCTATGACATGGGGTTGATCGCCCGAATATACTGTCTGTTATATCGTCTGCAATTTCCGTATTTCTACTGAAGGAATACACTGCAAATTGAGGCTATCCTTAAACATAGGGTTATCAGGAGTCCTTTTAACTTGTCAGAACAATCGAAGCGTAACGCGGCGTTCAATGCCGCATCCCAGGCGAGAGTCCACCACGCGAAACTCGGCGACCTGTCCAAATCTACCCGAGACAGAATGTCCTGGGGCGGAGTCCGCGGCGACATCGGCAGAACCGAGGCGCAGGCGACGGAGATGTTGGACAAGATTCCCCCCTCACAACGGCAGGGAGTTGACGCCCGAGCCGCCGCTGAGAAAACCAGGAACTACTTGTCCGATAAAGATGCCAGCCACATCAAGCCACACAGCCAAGGGGGATCGGATCATCCCGACAATATGACGTGGGAAAACTCCCAGGCGAACCGATCCAGAGGCGGGCGGAATATGACCCCCGAGGAACAGGCGAAACTGGGGGCCAAGTGGCACGTTGACAATATTACGGGGGCCGTCAAAGCCGGAATTCAAGCCGTGCCAATGGGAGCCGCGATCGGTGCGGTGACGACGGCTCCTTTTTCGATACTGACGAACGCTTTGCGGGTGGTGCGGGGCGAAATTTCCGAGACGGATGCGATCGCCCACACTCTGAAAGATACGGTGGTTGGTGGCACTGTGGGGGGTGTGTCCGCGTTTACGGTGACGACCCTCGCCGCCGCCTGTCCCCCCATCGCAATGGCTCTGAGTGCTGCTTCCCCTGTATTGTTGACAGTTGGGGCGGCGGGAATGGTTTACGAGTTCTTCCACATTCTCGAAAGCCATAAAGAGGAAGTTCGCAGGTATTACGAATCCCTCACCCGTCAGGAGTTGGAACACCTGCAAAGCATCGAAGATGAGTTGATCGAGCAACACCGCCGGAATCTGGCGTTTTTGGACGAAGCCAAAGCGGTGAACGATTACATTCGCGATCGCCCCTGTGAACCGGGAATCGAGGGAGC
>JBNGCR010000410.1:0-1129 GCA_050045915.1 Limnospira sp. | reverse complement strand
GTTCTGGAGACGAGTGGGCCGGGTGACTGGCTCGCTTAGTTTAACTGGGTGATAAGCGCGTACCGATCGGAATCGTCGGAGCATCGGGCTACGGCGGCGTGCAACTGGTGCGACTGTTACAGGATCATCCGCAGGTGGAAATTGTCTATTTGGGAGGAGAAAGTAGCGCCGGAAAACCGTTTTGTAGTTTGTATCCTCACCTGGGACACCGGGTGGAACTGACCGTCGAGGCGATCGACTTGGACAAAATCGCCGATCGCTGCGAGGTGGTGTTTTTGTCCCTCCCCAACGGTCTGGCCTGCGACATGGCACCGAAGTTGTTGTCCAAGGGATGTTACGTTCTGGACCTGTCGGCGGATTATCGGTTTTCCAACTTGGAAACCTATACGAAGTGGTACGGAAAAGAGAGATCGGGCGATCGCGAGGTGGCGAGTACGGCTGTTTACGGCCTGCCGGAACTGTACCGCGATCGCATCGCCAATGCCCGGTTGGTGGGCTGTCCGGGGTGCTATGTGACGGCAAGTTTGCTGGCCCTGTCTCCCCTGTTGAAGCAGGGGTTGATCGTGCCGGACAGCGCCATCATCGACGCCAAGTCGGGGGCCTCTGGTGGCGGTCGGAAGGCGAAAACCAATATGTTGTTGGCGGAGGCGGACGGTTCGGTTTCGGCCTACGGCATCGGCGGACACCACCGCCACACCCCGGAAATCGAGCAAATTTGCGCCGATCTGGCTGGACATGACGTGAAGGTGCAGTTCACCCCCCACCTGATGCCGATGGTGCGGGGCATTTTGGCGACGGTTTACGCCAACCTGCGCGATCCGGGACTGGTGCGGGAAGATCTGCTGACGATTTACAAGGCGTTTTACCGCAATTCCCCCTGGGTGAAGATTTTGCCGGGGGGAACGTTCCCCCAGAGCAAGTGGGCCTGCGGTACGAATTTGTGCTATATCGGCATCGAGGTGGACCAGCGCACCGATCGCGCGATCGTGATTTCGAGCATCGACAATCTGATCAAAGGTCAGGCCGGCCAGGGCGTCCAGTGCATGAACATCATGATGGGGTGGGAGGAAACCCTGGGACTGCCCCAGTTGAGTTTTTATCCTTAAAAATTGGGGTGTGGGGTGTGGGG
>JBNGCR010000409.1:0-1162 GCA_050045915.1 Limnospira sp. | reverse complement strand
TGATTTCGACAGCGAACTTAGGAGCCGACGGCTAATTTAACCTCCGTCCAGGCTTCATCGTAGAGGAGCGTCGCCTCTTTGACATCTTGCAGGTATTGGAGTTTGGCAAATACCTCCGGCGGCGGGTAAATGGCGGGGTTTTCTAGGTTTTCCGGCTTGATTAACTTTTGGGCGATCGCGGTTTTGTTGGGGGAACCGTAATTGATAAAGTTGGAGATTTTTGCCCCGATTTCCGGTTGTAAAATAAAGTTGATAAACTCTGTCGCCGTCTCCGGGTGAGGCGCACCTTTCGGGATCGCCATATTATCCATACCGATAATCGTCCCTTCTTTGGGGATCGAATAGCGCAATTTCGGATTTTCTGACATCACCTGAAAGATATCGCCGCTGTATTCCATCGCCAGGGTGACTTCCCCCTGGTTGAGCAAGGTTTGTCCGGTGTCGGGGACGAAGGCGGCGATATTGTCGCGATTTTCGATGATCAAATCTCGGGCGGCGGCAATTTCGTCCGGGTTGGTGGTATTGGGATCGTATCCCAAATACATCAAAATCGCCCCCATCGTATGTCTCATGTCATCTAAAAGGGCAACTTTGCCTTTAAACTTCGGGTCGAATAATTGTTGCCAACTGTCAATTTCTGCACCCGTTTCGTCCCAATTGTAGCCGAGGCCCAACGTCACCCACTGATAGGGGACGCTGTATCGATTTTCGGGGTCGTAGGGGGGGTTTAAAAATTGCGGTTCGACATGGGTGAGATTGGTGATTTTCGACAAATCGACGGGTTCCAACATTCCTTGTTCGATCATGATTTTAACCATGTAGTCCGACGGGAAAATCACGTCGTAGCCCGGATTTCCGGCCTGTAGTTTGGCATAGAGACTTTCGTTGCTGTCGTAGGTGTCGTAGTTGACTTTGACATTGTATTGTTGTTCAAATTGGGCGATCGCGTCCGGGTCGATGTAGGTGGACCAGTTATAGAGGTTGAGAACCTTGTCGCCGCCGCGTCCCGTCTGGGAACCGTCGGGACTGCCGGGCGCGCATCCGAAGGGTAGAATCGCACCGATTAAAAAAAGTAAGATCAATGTCAATAGTCGCTTCATATCAAGTCCGTTTGAATACTTACGCAATCGTTATAGAAAAGGCAATAGGCAATAGGCAATAG
>JBNGCR010000408.1:0-1182 GCA_050045915.1 Limnospira sp. | reverse complement strand
CTCCCTACTCCCTACTCCCCTGCCTCTAATCAGATCTGCCAGTTCTCCAAACCCGTTAGTTCTCGGTTTCCGGAGATGACTTCGCCGATGCGGTAGGCGGGGATATTGTAATTGGCGAATTGAGCGATCGCACCTTCAGCCTGACTCGGCGGGACGAACAGCACGAATCCGACCCCCAGGTTGAACGTCTCCAGCATGGCGGTGGCGTTCACGTCTCCCCGGCGGGCCAGGTAGCTGAAAATCGGCGGGACGGGCCAACTGTCGGGAATGATCCGGACCGACGCCGTTTCCGGGAGACAGCGGGGCAGGTTTTCCGGCAGTCCCCCGCCGGTGATGTGGGCCATGCCCCGGATGTCCAGACCCTCGCGGAGGGCGTTCAGAATCGGTTTGACGTAGAGGCGGGTTGGGGTCAAACAGACTTCCCCCAGGGTTGGTCCCCCCAATTCTTCGGGGCGATCGCTCCAATTCATCTGGCGATCGGCGATAATTTTTCTGACCAAACTGAATCCGTTGCTGTGCAAACCGCTGCTGGCCAGGGCGATCGCCACATTTCCTTCCTCAATTTGGGTTCCGTCCAGCAGCCGATCTTTCTCCACAATCCCCACGCAAAATCCCGCGACATCGTATTCCCCCGGCGGATAAAATCCCGGCATTTCCGCCGTTTCTCCCCCCAAAAGGGCGCACCCGGCCTCATAGCAGCCTTTGGCGATACCCGTCACCACTTCGGCTAACTGTTCCGGCGAGAGTTTTCCCGTCGCCAGATAATCCAAGAAGAACAGCGGTTCGGCGCCGCAGGTGAGCACGTCGTTGACGCACATCGCCACCAAATCGATCCCGACGGTGTCGTGGCGGTCGAGAATGTTGGCGAGTTTCAACTTCGTCCCCACGCCGTCCGTCCCCGAGACGAGGACGGGTTTTCGGTAGCCCTCCGGCAGTTCAAAGCATCCCCCAAAACCCCCCAAACCGCCTAACACTTCCGGACGGTAGGTCCCCTGGACGCGATCGCGGATTCGATTCACAAAATCCCGGCCCGCCACCACATCGACGCCTGCTTCTCGATAATCCATCTCTTCCTCTAACTCGGATTCTTCAATCATATTTGTTTGTCGGGAATCGAGAATTGCAAAGAACAATTTACCCGTACCCCATGCCCCATCACCTGTTGCCTGTTCCCTGTTGCCT
>JBNGCR010000407.1:0-1269 GCA_050045915.1 Limnospira sp. | reverse complement strand
CCTCTGCCTTACCACTTGGCTATGCCGCCACAGCGATTTACTATCGTATCACAGTTGATGACGATCGCGCAAGTTTTTTTCGCCATTGGCTGACGGCGACCTGCAATTGGGGAGGTAGCCAGCCATCGTACTGGGGATAAACCGGCAGTCGGGGCCGCAACTCCCACCCGGACTCGGCGAGAATTTCCGCCAACCTTTGGGGGTGCAGGTGGGGATAGTCGGGATTGACCACATCTTGGGGACCGATGCCGCCCAAATCCCGGGCGCCCGCTTCCAGACACTTTAATAATAGGTCGGGTTCGGCGATCAGGTTCGGGGGAATTTGCACGGCGATCGCATCGGGGAGGATGGAACGGGCGATGGCGACGACTTCCGGCAATTGAGCCAAATTAAAAGCCTCTCCCGTTTCAGCTTGTCGGCTCCCGGGGCTGTGGGGTTGCAGGATCACTTCTTGAATGTGGCCGTGGCGATTGTGAACTTTTGCGATCGCCTCTAATGTATCCCGCCAGTCGTCGGGCGTTTCCCCGATGCCCAATAACAGCCCGGTGGTGAAGGGAATCTTCAGTTCCCCCGCCCATTCCAACTGTTGCAACCGCACCGAGGGAACTTTGCTGGGGGCGCGGCGGTGGACGGTCTTTAATAGATCGGGGGTGATTTGTTCGAGCATCAACCCCATCGACACATTCACCCGCTTTAACCGAGCCATTTCCTCGAATTTCAGCGGTCCGGCGTTGGTGTGGGGCACAAATCCCAAGCTGAGGGCGCGATCGCACAATTCATAAATGCGATCGCACCAGGCGCCGCGCCTCGGACTCTCGGGGTGGACTTCCCCGCTCAAAATCAGAATTTCGATCACCCCCTGTGCCGACAGCGGGGCCAGTTGTTCCTCCAATTGGGCGATCGTCAGCCAGGGGCTTTTTCCGGGATCGGCCCGGAAGTTGCAATAGGTACAGCGATTGAAACACTCGTAGGTCGGAACGACGGTGTAGGCCGGAGAATAGGTGACGGGGACGGACATCTGCACAATGATTAGCTCTGCTTATCAAACGGTTAAGTAAATATTTCGTCAAAACCCTTTACAAAGCTTAACAGTCTGTGTCATATTAGAGTCACGGTAGAGGAAAACACCTACCGGATACGTACCTCGAAAACTCAATAACGCAATCATACCTGTTATGACCACCACCTTACAGCAGCGCGAAAGCGCCAACGTTTGGGAGCGGTTCTGTAGCTGGGTGACTTCCACCAACAACCGCCTGTATGTGGGCT
>JBNGCR010000406.1:0-1280 GCA_050045915.1 Limnospira sp. | reverse complement strand
GCTTCAGCCGGGGGTGCTGACAAATCGAATCCATACGCTTTTCGATCATACTCTCCCCAGCTCTAAAATCCGATCGATCTACCTGGAGATAGAAGTCAAAATTACAATAAATTCGTTAAAATAGCCAATATTTTGGCTTGAAACGCCGATCTGAAAGGTTCGGGAACCATCTATTTTCTCAGATTCGCAATTTTTCGCATTTCATTCCTTGTGCCAAAATCCCGACCGTCCGTTTAATTGATCAATACCTTATGAATGCCTTAGTCAATGAAATCCAATCCAGCCTCCTCAATTTGGTGGGTTCGGTGGTTCAATTTGTCCCGGCGCTGATCGTCGCGTTGCTCGTCTTGCTGGCGACTCGCTTCGTCGCCCATTTTGTCATGCAAGTCTTGCAATCGACGGCGCGACGCTTGATTCCCAACCAATCGCTGCAACTTCTCCTCGTCCAAACCGGCTATGTGGCAACCTGGGCGGGGGGTATCGTCATCGCCTGCGTGATCGCCTTTCCCGACCTGGGTTTGGGCGACATCATCGGTCTGTTGGGACTCGGCTCCGTGGCGATCGGTTTCGCCTTTCAAGATATCTTTAAAAATTTCCTGGCCGGCATTTTGTTGCTGTTGCAGGAACCCTTCCAAATTGGCGATCAGATCGTGGTGGACAATTACGAGGGGACGGTGGAAAAAATCTCGATCCGCTCCACCCAAATTCTCACCTACCAGCGGGAACGGATCGTCATGCCTAATTCGATCCTGTTCACCAGTCCGGTGCTGGTGAAGACGGCGGAAAGTCGCCGCCGCACCGATTTGGCGATCGGGGTGGACTACAACACCCCCCTGCCGATGGCGGTGGAGACGCTGTTAAATGCGACGAAGGAAGTGGAGGGCGTTTTGTCGGAACCGGAGGTAGAAGTCGATGTGGTTGGCTTCGGGGACAGTTCCATCGATCTGATGGTCCGCTACTGGACGTTCCCGGAACGGAAGGAAGTCCGCCGCGTCACCACCCGGGTGACGATCGCCCTCAAACAGGCCTGCGATCGCGCCGACATCAACATCCCCTATCCGATCCGCACCCTCTATTTCTTCGACCAAGATCGCTACGACGACCATTATCCCGTCACCGCCAACTCCAAGACGAACTGAGTGGCACTGGGGAAGGACGCATCCCGAGACGGGGACGGGACTTTCGTGGCTCGGGATTGCGTCCCGTCGCCGGAGGGTTGCGAAACGCGATCGCACCACATTTTCGCAGATCTGCCCGATGTCGAGGTGGGGCATTCCGGC
>JBNGCR010000405.1:0-1322 GCA_050045915.1 Limnospira sp. | reverse complement strand
GCAGCGTACCCTTTCAGTGACAAAAAAAAGGCTGAAAAGCCAAAAAGAAAGGATACGCGCTCATGTTAAAGTTTACCCAAGAAGAAGGATTCGGAACAGAGGAAGGATTGGAAATCACGTTGGATGAATTAGCGAGAGAAGGGGCTCGTCAAATGATAGCCGCCGCGTTGGAACTCGAAGTGAAGGAATACCTGCAACGAAATCAAGAGGAGCGCGATGAGAAGGGCCATGCGCGGGTGGTTCGAAATGGGTATGGAAAAGAGAGAAAGATCACCATGGGATCGGGAACCATTGCCTTGCGAGCGCCCCGAATCAACGATAAACGTCCGGAAAAGAAATTCACCAGCCGGATATTGCCGCCCTACATGCGTCGTTCACCGAACGTGACGAACGTATTGCCCCTGTTGTATTTGCGGGGATTATCCACGGGAGATTTCGCACCGGCCTTGAAGGAACTGCTGGGCGACGAGGCGTCCGGACTTTCGCCGAGCGCGATCAATCGGCTGACTCAACAATTTCAAACGGAACACGAGGCGTTTCAAAAGCGAGATCTATCCGGCCGGGACTATGTGTATATCTGGGCGGATGGAGTCCATTTCCCGGTGCGTTTGGAGGAGGATCGGTTGGCGGTGTTGGTGATTGTGGGGGTAACGCTGGAAGGGCAAAAAGAGGTGATCGCCATCGAAGACGGCTATCGCGAGAGTAAAGAATCCTGGTTGTCGGTGTTGCGGGATTTACGGCGTCGCGGAATGAATGCGCCGATGGTGGCGGTGGCGGATGGAGCGTTGGGATTTTGGAATGCGTTGGCGGAGGTGTACCCGGAAACGCAACGTCAGCAATGCTGGGTGCACAAAATCGCGAATGTGCTGGACAAACTACCGAAACGGTTGCAAGCCAAAGCCAAACGGCTCTTGCACGAAATCATGAAGGCCTCGACCCGAGAAGACGCGGAGAAAGAGAAGAAAACCTTCACGGAAGACTATCAGGCGAAATACCCCAAGGCGACCGCGTCGTTGGAACGGGATTGGGAGTACTTACTAACGCTATATGACTTTCCAGCGGAACACTGGATACATTTGCGGACCACCAATCCGATTGAATCAACCTTCGCGACGGTAAAATTGCGAACGCGGGTCACGCGGGGTTTTGGGTCCCGAAAAGCGGGAGCGGCGATGGCGTTCAAGTTACTTAAAACGGCAGAAGAAACGTGGCGAGCCGTCAACGCGCCGCATTTGGTTCGACTGGTGAGAGAAGGAAAAACATTTAGTAACGGCATTCTTTTGAAAGAAGAAAAACAAATAAATCGGGACGCTGCCTAACTT
>JBNGCR010000404.1:0-1348 GCA_050045915.1 Limnospira sp. | reverse complement strand
GTGACGGGGGTGGGTTACAAGTTTGAGGACGAATAGAATAATTGATCATTGATCATTGATAATTATTGATTGATTTCCTCCGCTTCCTCCGGCGGCACGAAAAATCTCAACTGTCCATCTTCCCCCTGTTCAATTTGGACGCCGAGGGCTTCGAGTTCCGCGATCGCCCGTTTTCGCACCACGGGGTCAGTGGTTTGGGAGTACACGGTCAGCCAAGCGTTGATACGGATCATTTTGTTGTCGGGATTTTCCCGCAGGGTAGCCGCCACCTCCCGAAATCTGGCGGCGAGGGCCTCGGAGGGGGTGCCTGCGGCCCATTTTGCCGCCATTTCCAGGGACGCGATCGCGGCCTCGGTGTCGCCGACGAGGAGCAACTGGTCGATCGCCTTGAGTCGCCACAGCCGCCAGGCGTCGGGGTAGTCCGGGGAGAGAGCATCGGTGCCGCGATTCATCAGCTTTACGGAAAGTTCCGGTTCGCCCTGGTAATAAGCAACTGACGTCGATAAGAACAGGTACATATCGACCCATTTGGGATCGAACTTGGAGATGACATCGAAATGGTCGTCGTTGAGCTGGTAGCCTGTCAGCTCCCGGGCCGGCTCATCTCCGAAATACTGGAGGAAGTTGAGAAAAGTCCAGTCGGCCAGCAAATTGTCGAATCCGAAACTCGGGGATCGTTTGAGGAGTTCCAGATTGGTAGCCAGTTGCCGTTCCAGGCGTCGGGCTTCCGCCTCCGTCAGCTCCGGGCCGTCCGCTTCCGAGGGGCGATCGCGAATTTCGGCCCCCCCGGGGGCGTCAATCTGGATGCCGACGGCACCCAACAGGGCGACGACGGCGATCGCGACGGGGATGAAACTCTCGAACCTCTTGATAGGAAAAGATGACATTTTGGAGGGCCACCTCGCTGATTGCGGCTAAGTTTTAATGTTGGGGATCGACAGTCCTAGAATTTGACGAACCGCAGTCTCTCAACCCACCGTACCGCAATATTGTACCGCGACTCGAAATGCGGGGGTGGAAGGGAGGGGCGATCGGAAGGGTCAACGCCAAAAATGTGCCTTGCCTTTGGGATTCGTTATCATTGAATGATGCTAAATCCGACTGACCTCGGCCGACCCCGGATCGACCCGGTGCATAACCGTACCCCAGCCGCAGGCAAAAACTGGTACAAATTTCAATCGGGGCCGGTTAACGTCCGTTCTTTGCCGTCCGAATCCACTATCCGATCGGTTCTGCTAAAATCGAGTCAATCGGCTCAATGAGTTGCCGGGTGTCGGAGCGAGGATAGAGCAGTCCGATTTTCATCGGCTGCTGAAGCTCTGCAGACAGCGGTCAGCACCCCCGGCTG
>JBNGCR010000403.1:0-1556 GCA_050045915.1 Limnospira sp. | reverse complement strand
GCCTCCTCTGCCTCCTCCGCCTCCTCCGCCTCCTCTGCCTCCGGACTCCCGACTCCGGCCATTCTCAACTTTCAAACAATTCCTGATAGCAGCGGTCCGACATCTCAAAATTAGCCGTGACGTTCTGCACGTCGTCCAAATCGTCCAAAGCGTTCATCAATTTCATCAGCGATCGCGCCTTGTCCGCGTCGTCAATTTCAATGGTATTGCCCGGAATCCACCGCTGTTCGGCCTCCACCACCCGAAAACCGCGATCGCCCAAAACTTGGTTGAGATGTTCCAGATTGTCCACCGTCGTAAACACTTCCGCCCCGTCCGTATCGTTGACGGGGGTCAGTTCGTAGGACTCCGCCTCCCCCTCCACCGAGGCTTCCAGCAACTTCTCCTCGTCCAGGGGACCCTCGATCGTCACCACCCCCTTCTGTTCAAACATCCAACTCACGCAACCCGTCTCCCCCAGGTTGCCGCCGTTTTTGCTGAACGCCGCCCGCAGGTCTGCCGCCGTCCGGTTGCGGTTGTCCGTCAGTCCCTCGATCAGCACCGCCACGCCGCCGACGCCGTAACCCTCGTAGCGGATGGACTCCAATTCAGACCCGTCCGAAAAGGTCCCCGACCCCTTCGCGATCGCCCGTTCGATGTTGTCGTTGGGGATACCCGCCGCCTTCGCCTTGTCGATCGCAGTCCGCAACTGGAAGTTACCCGCCGGATCGGCACCCTGGCGGGCCGCGACGATGATCTCCCGAGAAATTTTGGTAAAAACCTTGCCCTTGACGGCATCAACCCGAGCTTTCTGGCGCTTGATATTCGCCCACTTACTATGTCCGGCCATACCCACAGATCGTGACAGCAACTCTATATTTTAGCCGTCCGGGATCGAGTTAGGCTTCCGTCTCAGTTGAAGCGGACGACTTCCTCCGTTTCGTCGAGGTGGGAGGTGTCGCCGTTGAGTTCCATCACCCACTCCCCCGACTCCTTCACCAACTTCACCAGACAGCACAGGCTGGCGTGGACGTCCGTTTCCCGTAGGGTGGGGATCAGCCCCATCGCCGTCCCCAACACCGAAGCCCCGTGGCCAACGAACAGCAAGTTATCCTCGGGATAGGCTTTCACCAGACGTTTAGCCGTCTCCCCCGTCCGCTTCAGGCAAGCAGGCCAGGTTTCGGGATAGTAGGCCTTTCCCCAGGTATAAGTGGGGTCGATGCGGGGAAATTTGGCACTCAGGTGCTCGACACAGAGGGTTTCCGGCATTTCCGACATCCATTCGGGGTTCAGCCATTCTGCCAGACCCCAGTCCAATTGCAGGGGCAGATCGAGCACTTCAGCCACCGCGTTGGCGGTTTCGACGGTCCGCAGGAAAGGCGAGGCGAAAATGTGGGTGATGCCCTCTCCTGCCAGGCGATCGGCCAGTTGTCGGGCTTGCACTCGGCCGTCCGGGGACAGGTGGGGGTCGTAGCGCCGTTCTGCGGTGTTGAACCACTCGGGATTCACGAAGTCAATTCGGTTTCCGTGTCGGGCGATCCATACGGTTTGAGTCATGGCGCGGCGAGAAAGTAAAA
>JBNGCR010000402.1:0-1583 GCA_050045915.1 Limnospira sp. | reverse complement strand
TATGAGAACTGTCGTAGTTCCTAATTGCATCAACTCAAAATAGGGAGACTACCAGCGATTCATCCGGGAAACTGGGACCGGGGAACTTCACCGGTTTTAGTTCCTAAACTAATCTGATAAGATGCCGTTGTTTGTGGTGAGGATTTTTCACGATCACAAAACGGGAATCGGTCGCAAGATACGGCTTTACGTCTTTCATCTGGCGTTTTGATATTCCCAAAAGACGAGCGGCGTCTTTCGTCGTCACTTGCATAATCCGAAGGCGGTGCATTTCTGAAAACAGGCGGTCCAGGTGCCCCTTTGCCGTCTCCTCTCGGAGGGCGGGGGCCGGGGCTTCAAGCTTGCTGATCCTCTGGCGATCTGAGGCCCTCTCCCTTCCATCGAAGCCTTCATGGGCTTCAAGGCTGGCTTCAAGATCGGCGATGCGTTGATCCTTCTGGCGTCCCTCCTCTCGGAGTTCGGCGACCTCCTCTTTCACCGCGGCCAATTGGCTGAGTATGTCCGCCAACAGGGACCGGGCGGAGGGCGACACGTCGAAAGGTATATCTTCGACTGATGGTATAGAATTGACTTGCATTTTAACTCACCATTAAGGTGCGTTTAGGCGGTGGCGATGGCTTCATGAGGGTTTTTGTCATCGCCTATCTTTGCTTCTAATTCTTCGATCCTGTCCAATACCCTAGAGAGGGCTTTTTCGTAAGTGTCTCCGATTTGGCCGTATGGCTTGAGACGTTCTTTTGTCTCTTCGCTTACCTGAATGGTCGTCAATTTCGCCATGAAGGTATATAAGCCCATCCTGATATTTATATCTTCGCTTACCATGTCTCGTCAACTATAAGTATTATAACTGCTATAATTGGTATCGGTGAGTTATAATGCAAGCAACCACAGCAGAACCAAAGGCGGCGGCCGTTCCCGACGGTCTCCACCACAGAAGGGGCGTCGAATACCTGGCGGCGGCGGCCGGGATGGAACCGGACCGTATCGGCGCGATGGTGGTCTTCGGTGAGGAGATGGGATTTTCCGAGATAACCGGATTCATCAAATCAAGCAACGGGCGCGGCTATTATCGGGCCACGTTAACGACGTGTACCTGTCCATCCTTCAAGTTCCGGGGCGGGCTCTGTAAGCATCAAAAGATCCTCGCCGAAACCCTCCACAAGAGAGGCGAGAGGGTGCCCGCGGCGGTGGAGCTGTCCATAGGCAGGCCCGAACAATTGCCATATCCGGCGAGACCCGGGGCCAGATGGGAACCGCGAAAGATGACCTCCGAAGAGCTGGAGGCGCGCAAGGCGAGAATCGACGAGCGGGACCGCCAGAGAGCCGAAGAGAGGGCACCCAGGCTCTCCAGCGGGCGAAAGGGTTTCGTGGATCCCGATCTTCAGGCGGTGAAGGTGTGAAGCTTTCCCGGCTTGGTCTGGGGGCACAAAAGTTCAGAAATAATAAAAATGCAAAGGTAAATTGGCAATTCACCACAGCGGATGCAAGAGTGGCGATGGACGTGAAGAAGATGAGTCCCACGACGACGCCCACCTTCCAGCCAGCGACCTCCAAGAGGCCCGCCAGGGCGCTGCAGGAGAGGA
>JBNGCR010000401.1:0-1606 GCA_050045915.1 Limnospira sp. | reverse complement strand
TTGTCGAGGTTCTGGCGATTTGGCGGACCCCCCGGGGAAATCGACCGAGCTTCGGTCCGCCAAAATTGCATGAATCAATTATAGGATAGTCGCCGTCTCATGTCTAGGGGGCGGCGTGCCATAAACCACCGTCCGCTTCACCGCCGTCGCATCCAATATATAGATGCAAACCGCATCCTCCCCAGACTTGATCAACTTCTCGATCTGGTGTTGCAGCGTCACGAACTGTTTGGCACTCAAGAAGCACTCGAACAAACTGTACTGCTTCCAAGTCCCGTAGCCGCACAGGAGATCGTGGAGTCGTTGGCGCCGCTTGTTCCCCGCCTTCGTCGCCGGGACATCATAAACCACGAGATAGAGTAACGGTTTCATCGTAACACCAAGGGTTTGTAGGGGACATTTTCCTGCAAGTGGCGGCCGAGGAGTCGGGCCTGCAATTCGATCGCCCGCTGATAGGTGCAGCGGTAGCCGAAAACCGGATGTTTGAACTCGGAATTAAACTTTTGGTTAGCCGCTTCCAAAAACGCCCGTCGCCCCTTATCTTCCAGGCGAAACGACCCCAAACTTTCGGTAAAATCCTCCGGTTTAATTGCCTTGCGGCTGAGTACCGACAGCACCAAATTATCCGCCACCAACGCCCGCATTTCCTCCATCAAATCCAACACCAAAGCTGGTTGTCCCCGGGTGGTTTCGTGGAGGTAGCCGATATAGGGATCTAACCCTGCCATATGAGCCGCCGCCGTGACTTGCACCCGCAACAAACCGTAACTAAAGTTTAACAAAGCATTGACGCGATCGCCAGCCGGACGACGGTGGTGCGATCGGCCCAAAAACTCCCACCCCTCGGGCAACAGTTCCAGCCAGCGGGCGAAATATTCCCGCGCCGCCGTCCCCTCAATTCCCCGCACTTGGTTGAGGTTTTCTTGTTTCCAAACCTGAGCTTTATATTGTTTGAGAGGATTGTCTTTTTGCCCCCGCCGATAGAGGACATTATATTGATTGTGAATTTTAGCAGAAACGATGGTTTTGACCAACTCCAAGCGGCGCTCTGGGTCAGCGTGCAGGGCATATTGAGCCAGTCGTAATTGACCATTTTTGGAATAGCTGGGCAAGGCCGAACCGAGATGTTTTCCAAAGCTGGAAAGGTAGTGAACCGGCATCCCCAACTCCAACGCATAGCAGAGGGCGTCCCCGCTAATGCTGGGATTTCCCATCAGTACGATTTGTTCGACAGTTTGGGCGGCGACGGACTGTTTCTTCCAGGTTCCGTCCTCCTGGGGAATTGCGACTTTAAAGGCTTCATATTTTTTGCTTAACATTGATCCAGGTTGGGTGAGGTAGAGTATAGACATGATAGTTTTTGGTGTCGTTGATCGTAATTTTCTCCCCTGATTAAGAGCCCGCTTGGGAATAAATTCCCAAGCTCATAGCACAAATCATCTGAAGATGATTGGGGACTTGGAGTTATTCTCCCCCCTTGTTAAGGGGGGCTGGGGGGGATCTTCAGTTTCCTAACAATTGGAAAGATCCCCCATTATCCCCCTTAAAAAGGGGGACTTGGAGTTATTCTCCCCCCTTGTTAAGGGGGGCTGGGGGGGATCTTCAG
>JBNGCR010000400.1:0-1664 GCA_050045915.1 Limnospira sp. | reverse complement strand
CGGGAGGGGGCTCAATTCGCCTCCCCCTTTTTAAGGGGGACGGGAGGGGGCTCAATTCGCCTCCCCCTTTTCAAGGGGGACGGGAGGGGGATCGACGACAATTATCAATCTTGAAAGACCATCACGCTTCCGGAATAGCAGGCGACCCAAACCTGTCGCATTTGGGGGTCGTAAGTGATGCCGATGGGGTGGTGGTTGACGCGGACGCTGTGGATGATTTTCATGTCTTCGGTGCGAACTTTACTCATTGTATTCGATTTGTAATTCACCACGTATAGAAATTGACCGTCGTCGGAAATTGCCATGCTTCTCGGGTTTTTTCCGGTGGTGATTTTTTTGATAATTTTACCCGTCGATAAATCCAGTTTCGCCACCTTGCCTTCGGAATTTAACGTGACGTAGAGAAACTTTCCGTCCGGGCTGATATTGAGATGGCGGGGGGCACGACCGACATTGTTCAGCCAACTGACGGAAAAATCTTCCAGGTTGACGCGGGCGATTTGGGTGGAACCCATCACCGCCACATAGGCGGTTTTCGAGTCGGGATGGACGGCGATTCCTCGGGGGTAGCGGCCGATTTTGATGCGTTGGATTTCGGTGTCCGTTTGGGTATCGACGACGCTCAAATCCCAGCCGCACCAATTGCTCACCAAAACGAAGCGTCCGTCCGGCGTGACGGCGTTAAATTTGGGAACCGGCCCCACCTGAATGGCTTGTTCTATGGTGAGGGTTTCGGTGTTGATTTTGTAGAGAAAACTGTCGTCGTGTTTTCCCGCCGGCGAACATTTGTCGGTGCCGGGACGCTTGAAGCCGGAACCGTACATTTTATAGTTGGCGACGTAGGCGAATTTGCCGTCGGGGGAAAAGGAGGCTTCGACGGGGGAACCTTTGTAATTTCCCTGAAATTTGGAGAAGCCGAAGTCGGAAAGTTTGATATTGTCGGGGATGGTTTTAATTAACTCGAACGTGCGATCGTAGATGGTGATTGTGTGGCGGTACATCATGTTTTGGGCGAAAAATAAACCCGTCCCAGAGTGGACGATGGATTTGGGAGACAGTCCGCCGGTGATGGTTTTGAGGTGGGTCATTTTCCCGGAGGGATCGCGGGGGGGAGGCTCCACAAAACTGGGATTTTGCAGGAAAGCGATCGCCTTCATCAGGGTTTGGGGTGTCGGGTTTGGAGTGTCGGGTTGGGATGGGATTTTCAGTGGGGGAATTTGGGTCGAAGTATCGATTTTAAATCCGGTTGTTTCTTGGGGTTCTGTTGTTGGGGATGGGGCGGGCTGTTGCTGTGGCGAAATTGCGGCTAAAGCGGCGCGGGTTTTCGGCCCGACAATGCCATCGGCTTTCAAGCCCCGATCGCGCTGAAATTCCCGGACGGATGCCTCAGTCAAAAAGCCGTAATAGCCATATTTTTCACTGTTAAAATATCCCAGATTTTTGAGTTCGGTCTGAATTTTGACCACTTCCGCTCCCAGACTTCCTCGCTTCAAAACGGACGTTTTCGGGGACTGGGGCGGTGTCACCGATTCCGGGCGATCGGGGGTTGTTTTCAGTTCGGGCGGTGTCGCCGACCCCGGAATGACTGGGGTTTCTTCCCCCTTCAATGCCGCCAAGGTTTTCGGGCCAACGATGCCATCAATTTTCAATCCTTTTGATTTCTG
>JBNGCR010000399.1:0-1692 GCA_050045915.1 Limnospira sp. | reverse complement strand
CTCTGCCTCCTCTGCCTCCTCTGCCTCCTCTGCCTCCTCTGCCTCCTCCGCCTCCTCTGCCTCCCCTGCCTCCTCCGCCTCCTCTGCCTCCCCTGCCTCCTCCGCCTCCAGGAGCCTCCTCCGCCTCCAGGAGCCTCCCCTGCTTCCGATCGCCCGCCAATCCCCGATGGAGTACCATTGGAGGAAGTGACTCGGCGCGATCGCACCCCCGTCCCATGAAAGAAATCGAGCAGGTCGCCGCCGCTTTAGACCGTCAGGACTATCGAGGCGCGGCAAAGTTACTCAAGCAACTGCAAAAACAGTCCCCCCAAAATCCCTGGGTGAAACTCTACATCGGGCGCTGGTACGAAGCTACCGACAAACTCGAATCCGCCGAAAAAGTTTATCGCAAACTGCTGCAAACCGCCAGCCACCCCAAAATTATCAGCCAAGCTCGCGAGGGGGTGAAGCGGTTGGAGGCGATCGAACAGGAGCGGCGACAAGATGCGATCGCCCGCACGAAAGCTGATCCCCGCAGTGGCGAACCGGCGGTGCTGATCCTCGAACCCGTTGAACCAGAACGCAAGCCGGAAGTCGCCAAAATCCTGGCCCGCCTCCTCAAAACCGATACCTACAGCGCCAGGATGCAGCTTCAGAGTCGGGGTTGGCGGCTGTACCGGACGGGGGAATTGGGCGAGTTGGGGGTCTACGGTCGGGAAATGCTCGACGCCGACATTCCCGTATTTTGGGTTTCCCTGGCTGACATCGACAGCCTGCACGTCTTTCGCGTCTCCCACATTCAATCCCTCTCGCCCCAACCCGCCGTCGTCTGCCGGGACGAAACCGATCGCCTGGGGGCCTTGAGTTTCGACTGGTCCGAGGTGGCGCGGCGGGTGGAGGGGTTGCTGCCACTGTTCGTGGAAACCATGGACTACGATCCCCGGCGCCGGAAAAGCGATCGCTTCCGCCACCGGGAAATTACCCAGGACTACGCTAACATTCACGACCTCCACCTTCCCGGGCGCCGGTCGATCCTACGTTTTTGCGATCAAACCTACGAGTTCCAAAAAGGGGTTCAGTTTAACCCCGAGGCCGATGCGACATCCCCCAATTCTCCCACCCAACAGACGGCTCGCCTCCAGTGGAACCGCCTCGTCGAAACCTTCGACCTCAACCTCAAAACCGCCCCGCTGTGGTCGGAATTTACCCCTTTCGCGGAGACGACGTTGGACTACACCCAACTGTTGAGCCGGATCGCGCCCCACCTCGATTTGGATCGAAAAACTGAAACCCCCTGGGACCCGGCATTTCAACTTTACAGCGGCTTGGTTTATTTGAAGGAATAATTGATAATTGATAATTGCTCGGGAGCAATTCCTCACTCCTCCTCATTCAAAATTTTTTTAAAAATCGGGCTCGAAATGGGTGAAAAGGGGTTGACAGGGGGCGGCGATTTCCGGTAGAATGTTGACATAAACCCTCATAATGGGAGTGGGTGCAAAAATATTATTTTCGTCACCACTCCCATTATCTAAAATAATACAGAAAGTCAATAGAAAAAGCAACCCCCCTCCCCAAAAAAGTCGAAAATTTTAACATTTCTTAATTTTTTTTGAAAAAGGAAAATAACGAGTGCTGGCGTGGTTACACGCCGGGAATGATGAATCTCCCGACTCTCTATTCCCTATTCCCTATTCCCTATTCCCTATTCCC
>JBNGCR010000398.1:0-1692 GCA_050045915.1 Limnospira sp. | reverse complement strand
AAAGAACAAATCAGAATTGTTAAAATTGACACGGACAAATATCCGGAAATTGCGTCCACCTACCAGATTATGGCGCTGCCGACCCTGGTTTTATTTAAAAATGGCAAGCCCGCCGATCGCATTGAGGGGGTCAAACGTGCTCCGGAACTGATTCAGTGGTTGTACGGATTACTTTGATTCGTTATATTTTAGGGGGCGATCACCTGGACAGTTGGCTCGAATTGAGGGGGGTGAGTTGTTATTGGAGCTGACATTGAGTCGTTTTTTCTGCTGTTTGAAAGCGGGGGATCGCGTCTAGAGAATGGGAAATTTTGTGGCGTTTCGACCCTGGATCAATATCGGTAGCGATCGCGGAATTATCCCGAATTTAAAATCTTCCCAAATCACTCCCGATCTTGGCGATCGACTTGAAATTCACAAATAAATGTCTTATGATTTCTACGCTTTGTGAGATAACAGGTTGAGTGGGAGTGCGCGGATGTATCCCTTTTCTGGCGAGGGTTGTGGGGAGACGAGACGACAAAATTTGAGTCCGGATGAGGTTTGCCGTCTTCTACCCGTCCCGGAGGGGCCGCTGCGGATTCCTCCGACGGCTTCGCGATCGCCCGATTTGGACCGACCGGAAATTCTCCTCTCGGTCGCCATTCCCACGTTTCGGGAACGCCAGAACCTCCCCATTCTGATCGATCGCCTCGTCGGCTTGTTGGACCGGGCGATCCCCGGACAGTACGAATTGATCGTCGTGGACGACGACAGCCCCGATCGCACCTGGGAAGTGGCCGCGGCCCTGACGGACTTTTACCCCCAGTTGCGGGTGATGCGCCGCCGGGGGGAACGGGGCCTTTCGACAGCCGTGATTCGGGGTTGGCAGGTCGCCCGGGGCCGGGTGTTGGCGGTCATCGACGCGGATTTGCAGCACCCCCTGCACACCTTATTGGAATTGTGGACCCAAATGGAAACCGGGGCCGATCTGGCGGTGGCGAGTCGCCACGTCGAGGGCGGCGGGGTGAGCGACTGGAGTTTGGCGCGGCGGTTGCTGTCTCGGGGGGCGCAGGTGATGGGGCTGATGGTCTTGCCGGGGGTGGTGGGCCGGGTTTCAGACCCGATGAGCGGCTATTTTATGGTGCGCCGGGATGCGATCGCCGAAATCAATCTTAACCCGGTGGGGTACAAGGTGTTAATTGAGGTGCTCGGGCGGGGTCAGATCGCTACAGTGCGGGAGGTGGGCTATGTGTTCCAGGAACGGCAGGAGGGGGAGAGCAAGGTCACTGGTCGGCAATATTGGGAATATCTCGAACATCTGCTGCGGCTGCGGATGGCCCGCTGGCCGGTGGGTCGATTTTTAAGATTTGCGATCGTGGGGACGAGCGGGCTGTTGGTGGATATGGCCATCTTTTACTTATTGCTGGATGGGTGGGGCTGGCCTTTGACGCTGAGTGCCCTGCTGTCGGCGGAAATCGCCCTCCTCAACAATTTTTTCTGGAACGACCGCTGGACCTTCGGGGACATCTCCCGCCACCAGTCGGGGTGGAGTCGAAGGTTTAAAAGATTGTTAAAATTTCATTTGATTTGTCTGGCGGGGCTAGGATTGAATGTAGCTGTCCTCAACATCTTGGTTGGGGGCTTCGGTGTCGGCGCTTATCTGGCGAAATTGGGTGCGATCGCGATCGTGACACTTTGGAATTTCTGGGT
>JBNGCR010000397.1:0-1701 GCA_050045915.1 Limnospira sp. | reverse complement strand
TAGAAAATGCCCCCGCCAATAGCCACTCCCCCATCGTCTACCCCATCGCCGTCGTCCAAGATAGCGAAAATCCGGAAGCCGCCCAAAGTTACCTCGAATTTCTATCCGGAGAAACGGCAAAGTCCGTGTTTGAAAAATACGGATTTAAAATGGCAACTTGAAGCCAAATTTTGACCCCTCAACCACGAGTCCAATGGTTTTCATTCCCGAACAACTCATCGATCGCCTGATTCAAGAAGATGTCCCCTACTTCGACCTCACCACCCACGCCCTCAACTTTGGCGAAAAACCGGCGGAAATTCGCTACGCGACCCGCCATCAAACCCGCCTCGCCTGCGTGGAAGAAGCCGCCGCGATGTTGACGAAAGTGGGGGCGGAAATTACCTTAAAAGTTGATAGCGGTCAAACCCTCGAAACCGGAACTCCCATCTTAATTGCCACCGGAAAAGCCGGGGCTTTGCACGCTGTCTGGAAAGCCTCCCAAAACCTGCTGGAATACGCCTGCGGTGTGGCGACAAAAACCCATCGTTTGGTTCAACTCGCCCGGGAAGTCAACCCCCAGGTGATGCTGTACACCACCCGCAAATCCATCCCCGGAACCAAAGCGATCGCCGTCCGGGCCATTCTCGCCGGGTCAGCCTATCCCCACCGTTTGGGGCTCTCGGAAAGTATCCTGATTTTTGAACAGCATCTCAACTTTATCGGCGGCCTCGAAGGATTGATTCAAAAACTGCCAATTCTCAAACCTCAGATGTTGGAAAAAAAGATCGTCGTCGAAGTGTCGGAAGCCGAAGATGCGATCGCCCTGGCGGAGGCCGGAATCGACGAAATTCAATTCGACAAAGTGTCCGCCGCCGACTTATCCCAAATCATCCCCAAACTCAAATCCATCCATCCCGGAATGTCCCTACTGGCGGCGGGGGGAATCGACGAAGCCAACATCGCCGAATATGCCGCCACCGGCATTAACGGCATCGTCTCCACTTCCCCCTACTACGCCAAACCCGCCAACATCGACGTCAAAATTTTGCCCATTTGATCGGTCTGTTATCTAGGCTACAAACTTTCCCACAGTTTTGTGGGAAAAATAGAAAAATATAAAACCCAAAACAGTTTAAAATCGGCGTTTAATAACTGTCTGTATTTGCCCGACTGATGATGACAGGTAATTGATCATGCCAGCCGACCTCTCGCCCCTGTGGATTTCCTTAAAAATTGCCACGATCGCCACAGGTTTTACATTTTTATTGGGGATAATCGCCGCCTACAAACTCCAGGGTTATCGCGGACGCGGGAAATCCCTGATCGACGGAATCTTCATTTCTCCCCTGATTTTGCCCCCCACCGTCGTGGGATTTATTCTCCTGCAAATTTTCGGCCGGCGGGGACTGCTAGGTCCCCTGTTGGATCTGTTGAAAATCGACATCGTTTTTACCTGGTACGCGGGCATCATCGCCGCCACTGTGGTGACATTTCCGCTGATGTACAAAACCGCCTCCGGGGCCTTTGAACAGATCGATGCTAACCTGTTGAGTTCGGCGAGAATTTTGGGGGCTTCGGAACTGTCAATTTTTTGGCGGGTCGCCCTTCCCCTGGCGTTTCCGGGCATCATTTCCGGGGCGACATTAGCCTTCGCTCGAGGACTCGGAGAATTCGGGGCGACGCTGATGCTGGCGGGGAATATTCCTGGCGTCACTAAAA
>JBNGCR010000396.1:0-1719 GCA_050045915.1 Limnospira sp. | reverse complement strand
GGGTAATAAGTCCACTCCTCGCCAACATCGCACTGGATGGAATGGTGAGGCACATCGAAAAACTATTCCCCAGACACAAAGTTAAAGGGAAAACTATCAACACAACCGTCGTTAGATATGCCGATGATTTTGTGGTCATATCACAAAGCCGCGAAATCATTGAACAGTGCAAGATTGCTATTTCCTCATGGTTAAAACCCATTGGACTCCAACTCAAGCCGGAAAAGACAAGAATCTGTCACACATTTCGAGAAATCGAAGTCGATGGAAAAAAAGTCCCACCCGGATTCGACTTTCTAGGGTTCAATATCAGGCAATATCCAAAAGGGAAACATACATCCGGGAAGAAATCGGGGGGAAGAGGTCTACTCGGCTTCAAGACCCACATAAAACCGGATAAGGAAGCAATCAAAGCCCACATCGAAAAGGTTAAAGAGGTGATTAAGAAACACAAAACAGCACCTCAAGCCGCCCTGATAAAACATCTCAACCCCATTATCACTGGATGGGCAAGGTATTACTCAGGGGTAGTCTCCTCAGAGATTTTCGGAAAACTAGATGAAATACTCTGGCAACAACTGCGGGCATGGATAGTATCACGATGCAGAAACGCCAAATACAAAACGCTCAGGAAATATTACCGAACAGGAATGGCAAAACTGAGCAATGGGGATGAAAGGAAGGATAAGTGGATATTCCAAACCAAGGATGGTCTGCGACTCCAAAAACACACCTGGACTCCCATAGTCTACCACACGCTGGTTAGACCAAACGCATCGACGTATGACGGAAATTGGGTCTACTGGGCAACGAGGAGAGGGAAATCACCAGAAATCTCGAACCGAGAAGCTCGACTGTTAAAAGACCAGAAAGGCAAATGCAAATGGTGCGGGCAGCATTTCACTATCGAAGACCAATTGGAAACCGACCACATTATTCCTAGATGCCTAGGCGGAAAGGATGATTACAAAAACCTCCAATTGTTGCACCGCCACTGTCACGATGCCAAGACTGCCATAGATGGCAGTCAAAGCAAGAATCGTACTCATAACAACGAGACGGCTGAACTAGGAGCCGTGTGAGGTGAAAGTCTCATGCACGGCTGGAGAATGGGAGGGGGAGATGGTAACATCTCTCTCGACCCCTAATCCCACATCCCATCGAGTCGAGTAAGTAGTGCAATGGTTTTTAATTGGTTCCGCCGCCAGTTCAGCGATCGCCCGGACGAATCTCAGAAAACAGAACCCGAACCGACATCCACCGAGTCCCCGGCAGAGACACCGCCAACAGAAGCGAAAGAGACACCCCAAGCCCCGGCTCCCAACGAGGATTACTTGCAGTGGGCGAAGGCCGCTTATCAAAATATTCAGCAGCAACAGGTAAAGGAAACGGCTCCGGAGAAAGAAGCCGAGGCGGAACCGACCCCGGCGGAAATGGAAGTGGCGTCGGAAGGATCGGAAGCCGAAGTGACCGCTCGAACGGAGGAGATCGAGCCGGAAACCGTCGCCGAGGCGGCGGAGGCGGAAGAAATGGCGGAACCGACCGCCGATGCGGTGCAAGCCGCAGAACCGGAAGTTGCACAAACGAGTCCGGAAGTGGAAGAAACACCGGCTGCAGAACCGGAAGTTGCACAAACGAGTCCGGAAGTGGAAGAAACACCGGCTGCAGAACCGGAAGTTATACAAACGAGTCCGGAAGTGGAAGAAACGCCACCTGCAG
>JBNGCR010000395.1:0-1734 GCA_050045915.1 Limnospira sp. | reverse complement strand
CCGCACTATAAATCCCGACACCGAACCGGACGGCCCGGTGTCGGGATTGACGGCGATCGCGTTAAAATGCCTCCTGAAGGACCCGCAGCCTTTCAAATTGTTGATGTTGCTGGTCGATCTGGACGGACAGAGAATCACACACTAACTCACACAGCTCGAACAGAAAAGGATTGGCGATTTCGTAATAAACATTGACCCCCTGTTGGCTGCGAGTCACGATTCCGGCGTGGGCGAGCAGTTTCAAATGTTTGGAAACATTGGCTTGCCCCAAGCCTGTCGCCTCAATAATTTGAGTGACATTTTTGGCCCCACTTTTCAAACAGCAAACAATCTGCAAGCGACTCACTTCCGAGAGAACTTTGAAAAAGTCTGCCATCAGGGTCAGCGCTTCGGGCGAGAGTTTGGCGACGCCGCACTCGTCGGAAGCAGACTGGAACCGAAATGATGCATTTTTCAGCGAACGTTTTGGCATGGTGAATTAGGTGAGTGGAGCAACATAGGTTTGACGTATACTCAGTATATTACCATACGGTAGAGCATTTTGCCATGAGTTATTGTACCGCAGCCGAAAGATGACAAGTTGATATATCAAATTTGAACTCGATCGCCGGCTCCATTTTGGACCCTTTCGAGTCAAATGGGCGCGGTAGCGGGCCCCGGTAATGTCCGGAACCGCCCCGAAAGCGGCGGAATGGGATGGGAAAAGGGGATGCGATCGCCGGATCACTCGAAAAGGGGGGGCGATCGCGACGGTTCCCGGCATTTCGTCAAGATACCGCCCCCGAAGTCTGGGCAGACATCTCAGGAAACTTTCATCAACGCTTCAGTTCGATTTCAAAACTCGGCGTTTCAATGGAAACGCGATCGGGAGTGGTCGGGAAAACCGAACTCAATCGGTGGTGGCAGCCACAGGGATAACCCGAATAGGGGATGGGTGGGAAACCCGAGATTGGTCATCATAAAAGGGAGTGAAACGGGACGACACCTGCGGACGAAAACAGAACAGATGGCGATCGCATTTCGGTGCGGAAATGGATGGAAACGAGAATCCGAGCAGCGAGTCTGAAGCGCGACAAAAATGGACGAAGTTCTGATTGAAAAAAGGAGATCGAAAAACATGATGTGGTTATCGACGCTGTTTGTATCTGTCAGCCTGTTCGCCTCCGGGGGGACCTCCTCCCAGTTGCCCGAACCCTCGCCCCGGGAGGACGCGGTGCAGTCCCGGGAATCCGACCCGGAAGGGACGGCGACCCTCGCCTTTCACAGACGCCCCCTCGAATGTTATGACAATGGGGTGTGTTAGCGGCGCGTTTTCCCCACAGATCCGCAACTGAGGGATGCGTCCGCCCGTCCCTCAATGGTGCGATCGCATGACCGAAATCAGCTACGACGACTTCAGCTCGGTTGAAATTCGGGTGGGCAAAATTATCCGAGCCGAACCCTTTCCCGAGGCGCGCAAACCCGCTTACAAGCTCTGGATCGACTTCGGAGAGTTGGGGGTCAAAAAATCCAGCGCCGGCTTAACCCGGTTGTACCAGCCCGCAGACCTGGTGGGAGAGCAAATTCTGGCGGTGACGAACTTCCCCCCCAAACAAGTCGCCAACTTCATGTCCGAAGTGCTGGTGTTGGGGGTGGTGATGGACGGCGGAGCCGTGGCCCTGGTGAAGCCCGATCGCGACGTCCCCCCGGGGGGGCGGATACTGTGATCTCATAGCAGTGCGCGATCGTCTGTTT
>JBNGCR010000394.1:0-1818 GCA_050045915.1 Limnospira sp. | reverse complement strand
TTTGTTGTTGAATGAGTCGTTCGGTTTCTCGGAAGCGACGATCGCTTTCTTCGGACTGTCGCTGGAGGAGTTGCTTGGTTTCCTCGAAGCGGCGATCAGTTTCCCGGAAGCGGCGTTCGGTTTCTTGGGACTCTTCTTTGATGACTCGTTCAGTTTCCTTTTGGGCTTCTATGAGTTCCGCCAGCAGTCTCCAAACATCATCAGCATTGGTGGTCATGGGGGTTGTCCTTGGTGGTGTTTTAATTCTCTATTTTAGCAGGTCACCACTGCGCGATACGTGGCACTCCGACTGCGCGATCGCCTGTTTCCTTCAAAAAAACCGGGTTTCTTAACGTGGCACTCCGACACGCGCGATCGCCAACTCTGGCTCTAATTTACCATTGGCGGGGACGGAATTTATCATCATTTAAAATTACTACACTATCTCCCGACTGTGCCAATACAAATAACCCCCGACGATAGCCATAGCTGGCGACTTCTTCGGGAACCACCATTCCGGCTACGGCTCCCATGGCATGAAAATCACGATAAGCGGGCATTAACCGCTTGAATTTTTCCAGTCTTTCCAGGTGTTCGTTGATGTCGGTTTGGGTGAGTTTACTTTTGACTTCCACTAATATGGCTTGGTCACTGTTGACCACCAGCAAATCAATTTCTATGGCTTCTCCAAAGCGTTTAACGGAGATATTAGGATGAAATTCATTAACGGAAATTCCTCGTCGCTGAAACAGTTGGACGACGGCGGGGCGGACTTGCCATTCGACAAATTCTCCGAGGCGGTTACCCAGTTCTCCTAATTGCCGGTTGAGTTGTTGGTTTTGTTGTTGAATGAGTCGTTCGGTTTCTCGGAAGCGACGATCGCTTTCTTCGGATTGTTCCCGGAAGCGGCGATCGGTTTCCCGGAAGCGGCGTTCGGTTTCTTGGGACTCTTCTTTGATGACTCGTTCAGTTTCCTTTTGGGCTTCTATGAGTTCCGCCAGCAGTCTCCAAACATCATCAGCATTGGTGGTCATGGGGGTTGTCCTTGGTGGTGTTTTAATTCTCCATTTTAGCAGGTCACCACTGCGCGATACGTGGCACTCCGACTGCGCGATCGCTTGTTTCGAGAAACCCGGTTTTTTGAAAAAACCGGGTTTCTTAAATTCTGGCGCAGCCGACAATGGTTGTTTGGGGAAAGTAGGGCGGGTTTATATAGCTGCTGGTGAAGAAGAATATAGGCTGTTGAACCCGCCCCTACAGGAATATGTGACCCCTGGGTGGTTGGGAAAGGCGATCGCCTTTGAGAGTTTTGGGGAATGCGATCGCCGCCCTCGGTATGGGAGCTACACTTCCCCATCTTCTCTTCTCAACTCCGATACCGGCTCAAATTCTCTGGTATTGTTTGGCATGGTGGGCGATCGCCATTTGATGGGTTATTGAGGCTTTTATTTTATCACCAACGCTTGTAGTCCGAACGTCTTACCTGTATAATCGAGAGCGTCGCTCCCATCCTGTCAACCCCTAGCCCTCATGGCTCCATCGGAATTGCTGACCACAGCCGTTGTCGCGATCGCATTCCCGTACCCCGACACGACGCGGAAGGTGTTTGATGTGATGCGGCGGGTGCAGCGGTCCCCACAGAAGCGCGATCGCTCTACCCACAGACTAGGCGATCGCTCCTTTTCCGGCATCTTGCCTGTATAATTGGCAGGGTCGCAATCCTGGGCGGAAGGGGAGTTATACGGATTGAGGACTGGGGCGATCGCCACTTCTGCTAATATAGGGGGTTATGGGGGGAGTAAGGGGGGATGTGGGCTGGGAGTCGGCGGTTGGCGATCG
>JBNGCR010000393.1:0-1853 GCA_050045915.1 Limnospira sp. | reverse complement strand
GGGAGTCGGGAGTCGGGAGTCGGGAGTCGGGAGGGTGAATGGCATTCCCCCCGACAATTTTCGATCTTTTATGTCCTTATAAAATATCGGGAATCTGCGTCATCTGCGAAATCTGCGGAAGGGAAGGGGAAAAGTGATTGAAAATCAAGGGCCGCACACCTCCTCGACCAGCATTGTTTCCGGGGAATACTCGGCTTTGAAGGCCGGTTCCCACCAGTCTCCTTGCCGTTTGATATTGCCGTCGCGATCGGCCAAAACATAGTTGGTGGGACGGATCATTACCGTCGGGCAGTAGATCCGAAAATCGGCGGTCAAAACGTCGCCATCGTCGTATTCTAAAGTTGCAGTGGCGAGGTACAAACCGGGTTCGTCCAAGGCCCTTTTGTCTTCGACGATCGCCCCGACACCGGCAGAGGCGATGGGCGGATCGAAGGTGAATCCGACCAATCCTAAAAATGTGAATAAAATGAATGGATTGAATTTCATATTTTTTGATGGCGGTTTTTAATCCGATTGGATACATCCGATCCCCCATTATCCCCCTTTACAAGGCGGACTTTGAGGCGATCGCCGGACTGGACCCGATTCAATACTACTCGATGCTGGATAGTTTACCCCCCATTTTTAACATCATCGATTCGCGATTCTCCCCCTTCCGGGTCGATCGCATTTGACTCGGACTCGGGAACGGGGTCGAATTGGCGAGGGGGTGGGGTATCCCAGCGATCGAGAATATCGCGAACCAGGATTTCTTGGATCAGGACTTGTCCGACGACGGCCAGGGGGAGGGCGAGGAACAGCCCCCAAAATCCGAAGAAGGTGAGGAAGAAGCCCTGGGCCAGGAGGGTGACGGCGGGGAGGAGGGAGACTTGTTGGGCCATCAGATAGGGCATGACGACGGCGGTTTCGGCCTGTTGGATGAGGACGTACAAAATCAGGACGAACATGGCTTTCCAGGGGGAGTCCGGGAGTGCGATCGCCATCGGGGGGATGACGCTGAGGATCGGTCCGATATTGGGGATCAGGTTCAGGACGCCGGCGAGGATGGCGTTGGCGAAGGCGAGGGGGACCCGCAGTATCCACAACCCGATCAACGTGGCGACGGTGACGACGAGGGTGTTGAGGACGGCGCCGACCACCCAGCGGCCCAGGGCAATTTCGCAGCGATCGAGAATTTCGTCCATCCGCCGCCGGTAGAAGGCAGGAATCATCCGCAACGTGGTGCGGCGGTAGGCCCGGGGGTTGGCGAGGAGCATCAGGGCGAGGACCAACACTAACAGCAGGCTGACCAACCCGCCGACGGTGGTTTCGACGACGACACCGAATCCCCCGATCGCTTGATTTCCCAGGAGTTGCAGTTGTTCGACGATCTGATCGACCCGAATTTGTCGGACTTCCCGGTTGAGCTCGGACAGGTACTCTCGCAGGGGGCCTTTGAGGTGGGTCCGCAGGTAGTCCAGCCAGAAGTTGAGTTGTTGCAATCCCTGTTGGAGGCCGGCGGGGACCTGGTTGGCCAGTTGTTCAAATTGGTCGATCAGGGGGGGGACGACCAGGAGGAAGCAACCGACTATCGCCAGGAAGAATAGGCTGACGGAGAGGAAGGCGGCCAGCGATCGCCGCAAATGCAGTTTTTGCAGTTGGCGGGTGAGGCGGTTGAGGGCGGTGGCGAGGACGACGGCGGCGAAGACTAGCAGCAGGGCTTGTCGGACCTGCCACAGGATATACATGGCGGCCAGAAAAGCCGCGAAGCCGATCGACTGACCGAGGTTCATGGGAATTGACAATTGATAATTGACAATTGATAATTATCAATTCATTTGTGAATTGCTGATTCTGAATACATTAGATCTGCG
>JBNGCR010000392.1:0-1870 GCA_050045915.1 Limnospira sp. | reverse complement strand
CCCATTCCCCATTCCCCATTCCCCATTCCCCATTCCCCATTCCCCATTCCCTATTCCCCGTGCGCGGCGCTATATATTGATTGTCGAGATTTTTTTAAACTGATGTTGAATTTTCACAAGCGAGCTTGGGGGCTATCCCTGGCGACCCTAGGCATCCTGTCCGCTCTGGTGCCGGCCCGACCCCTCCAAGCCTTTCCCTCCTTCGACCGGGTGGGGGAACGAGATTACAGACAGTGCGCCCAAGGGTTGCGGGAAGCCGGGCTCTCCCCTGAAATCACGGCCGAAGCCTGCGCGATGGCGATCCGACCCAGCCAACTCGCCGAATGCGTGAGCCGGATCGGTGACGACACCGGCATCGCCGCCGAGGAAGCCGTGTTGGGATGCGTGGGAGTCCGCCGTCCAGCCGCCCTGGCGACCTGCGTGTTTAACATCACCGCCAGCGGTAGCGGGGCCGACCCGCTCAACGTGCTGGAAAGTTGCGGCCGTTCCCTCCTCCCGGAACAGTATTCGTTCTGCGTCGTGGGCATGAGTCAGGGTGGCGCGGACTATAGCACCGACGACCTCCTGGAAGTTTGCCTCCATCCCCCAGAACAGTTTATCGACCTGTACGGGGAATCTTAACCGGCTAGAGGTGTGCTCGGTATATAATTAATAATTGTTAATTGTTAATTATTAATTATTAATTAATTCGATCGCCACCTCGATCGCCGCTTTCATGCTCGACGCATCGGCAATTCCCCGCCCCGCAATGTCGAAGGCAGTCCCGTGGTCGGGGGAGGTGCGGATGAAGGGCAAGCCGACGGTGGTGTTGACGGCGCGATCGAAAGCCATCAATTTGACCGGAATCAACCCCTGGTCGTGGTACAGGGCGATATAGGCGTCGTGGGCCCCTTCGGCTTTGGCTTGGCCGTACCAGGCTTGACCCGGTTTCACCCACAGGGTATCGGGGGGAACCGGGCCGTCGAGTTGAATGTGGGGATGGCGATCGCGCTGTTGTCCGATCCAGGGAATCAACCAGTCTTTTTCTTCCGTCCCCAACTGGCCGTTTTCGCCACTGTGGGGGTTGAGTCCCGCCACGGCAATTTTGGGGCGATCGATGCCGAAATCCCGTCGCAACGTATCGATCAATAAACCGAGTTTTAAATCCAGCAATTCCGGCGTCAGCGCTTTGGGAACTTGACTCAGGGGAATGTGGGTGGTGGCGAGTAGCGTCCGCAGGGTCCAATTGCTGTGGGGCGATCGCGCCACGAACATCATCCCGAACCGATCAACGCCGGCGCGTTCGGCCAGCAATTCGGTCTGGCCGGGGTAGTCGTGTCCGGCGGCTTTCCAGTGGGTTTTGGCGATCGGTCCGGTGACGATCCCCCCGAACTCCCCCGCCAGGGTGCGGGCGATCACCGTTTCCAAATAGGCAAAACTCGCCGCGCCACTCTCCGCATTTCCGGCGCCCAAACTAATCGGTTCCTCTCCCAGAGGGCGATCGACATTCACAATCGTCAAATTGTCGGGGTCGGCGATCGGTTCGCCGCACTTTCGTAAGTATTTATACGTTTGTTTTAAGATCGAGCGACTTCCCACAACCGCGATCTCGCACCCTTCGGTCAGGGTGCGATCGGCTAACGCTTTCAAAATCACCTCCGCACCGATTCCCGCCGGATCTCCCAGCGTAATTGCCAAACGTCTCATCAGGGTCATGCTTCAGATCATTTTATTGACAGACTCGGGCGAATTGAACCGGAGCCGTACCCGCCCACATCTAATGTATCTGACAATGGTCTATTTAAGATTGCAACATTTTTACAAAAGCTTCACACAAGAGAAAGTAAAGTTTTACAAACCCATCTAGAAATCTTCAGTCCGATGAAATACT
>JBNGCR010000391.1:223-1880 GCA_050045915.1 Limnospira sp. | reverse complement strand
CAGTCTCTTTCAAGCCATCAACGAAGGCTTTACCTGGTTTGTTGACAATATCATTTTCGGAATTTTGTTCTGGGATGCCGGGACGGGATACCTCTTTAAAACGCTGTTCGGCGTGGAAATCGGCATTCCCCTCATCGTCCTATGGCTGATTGTGGGGGGCGTTTTCTTCACGTTCCGCATGGGATTCATCAACGTGCGGGCCTTCAAACACTCCCTGGACGTGGTGCGGGGTAAATACGACGACTCCGAAGACGAAGGGGAAGTCTCCCACTTCCAGGCCTTAGCCACAGCCCTCTCCGCCACGGTGGGATTGGGCAATATCGCCGGGGTGGCGATCGCGGTCAGTCTCGGCGGGCCGGGGGCGGTGTTTTGGATGACCGTCGGCGGCTTTTTCGGGATGAGCAGCAAATTCGTCGAATGCACCCTCGGGCAGAAATACCGGGTCGTCAAACCCGACGGCACCATCTCCGGGGGGCCGATGCGCTACCTGTCCGAAGGGTTGCGGCGGCTCAAATACGGCGCGTTCGGGCGGGTGTTGGCGATCGCATTTTCGATCTTCTGCATCATGGGGGCCCTGGGGGGCGCGAATATGTTCCAGGCCAACCAGTCCTACGGCGCCGTGTCCCGGGTGTTCCCCTTCGTCCCCAGTTGGCTCTACGGCCTGATTTTGGCGACCCTGGTGGGGTTGGTGATCGTCGGCGGCGTCCGCCGCATCGGCCAGGTGGCGGGCACCATCGTCCCCCTGATGTGCGCGTTGTACGTCGTCGCCTCCCTGTTTATTTTGCTGACCAATTTCACCGAAATTCCCGGCGCCTTCGGGGTGATTATTTCCCAAGCCTTCCGGCCCGAAGCGATCGAAGGGGGAATTCTCGGGGTTTTAATTCAAGGGTTCCGGCGATCGGCCTTTTCCAACGAGGCGGGACTGGGTTCGGCCGCGATCGCCCACTCTGCGGCCCGCACCGACGAACCCATCCGGGAAGGCATCGTCGCCCTCCTCGAACCCTTTATTGATACTATTGTTGTCTGCAACATGACCGCTTTAGTGATTGTAATTACCGGCGCCTACAACAACCCGGCTTACGAAGAATTGCGGAACACCGGCGCCGGGGCGGAACTGACGGCGGCGGCTTTCGGAACCTCGATTTCCTGGTTTCCGATCATTTTGGCGATCGCGGTGTTTTTCTTCGCCTTTTCGACGATGATCTCCTGGAGTTACTACGGCGAACGCTGCTGGGATTACCTCACCGGGGGGCGCGGTACGATTATCTTTAAAATCATTTTCCTGCTGGCGGCGTTTTTGGGCGCGATCGTCGCCCCCGGCCCGGTGATCGGCTTCAGCGACGGCATGATTTTGGGGATGGCATTTCCTAACCTGCTGGGGATGTATTTCCTGTGTCCCCAAGTCGCCCGAGAACTCAAGGACTACATGAGGCGCTTAAAATCCGGCGAAATGGAGGTTTTTCAATAATTGATTTTCCCCCAATTTTGACCAAAAAGCGATCGCCCCCAAACCCCCAATTCTGGGGGCTGACAAATTTCTGCCATCGCAATGGCCCCCAAACCCCCAATTCTGGGGGCTTAACAGTTTCGGCCCGAGCGATCGCCCCCAAACCCCCAATTCTGGGGGCTTAACAGTTTCGGCCCGAGCGATCGCCCC
>JBNGCR010000391.1:0-123 GCA_050045915.1 Limnospira sp. | reverse complement strand
CAAACCCCCAATTCTGGGGGCTTAACAGTTTCGGCCATTATTAATTGTTAATTGTTAATTGTTAATTTTTAATTATGAACGTTCTCTCCGCCACCGTCTCCCAACTCCTCGAACTGATTTACA
>JBNGCR010000390.1:0-1912 GCA_050045915.1 Limnospira sp. | reverse complement strand
CCGCCAAAACCCAAGGAAACCGGGCCGTCTACGTCTGGGATTTCGTCGAGGGGTATCAGGAAGGCAACCCCAACGATATCGGCATGGCGACCCGCAACCCCCTGCAAGGCCTGGAATTCGTGGAAAAAGTCCCGGACTCCACCCCCGCCATCTTCATTTTTCGGGACTTCCACCGATTTTTGGAGGATATTTCCATCTCCCGGAAGATCCGCAACCTGGCCCGGCGGCTCAAATCCCAGCCCAAAAATTTGGCCATTATTGCCCCCCAAATCGCCATCCCCGAAGACCTGAGCGAAGTGCTGACGGTGCTAGAATTTCCGCTGCCCGATCGCGATACGATTTCCACCGAGGTGGAACGGCTGCTGACGGCGACGGGACACCGCCTGGAACCCCGGCTGCTGGACGAGATGGTGCGATCGTTCCAGGGCCTATCCATTGAACGCATCCGGCGCATCCTCGCCAAAGCGATCGCCACCCACGGGGAACTCCAACCCGACGACGTGGAACTGATCCTGGAAGAAAAGCGCCAAACCATCCGCCAGACCCAGATTTTGGACTTCTACCCCGCCCGGGAAAATATCTCCGACATCGGCGGCCTCGACAACCTCAAAGACTGGCTGCTGCGGCGGGGCGGGGCCTTTTCCGAGCGGGCGCGACAGTACGGCCTCCCCTACCCCAGAGGTTTGCTGCTGGTGGGGATTCAGGGGACGGGCAAATCCCTGACCGCAAAAGCGATCGCTCACCACTGGCACCTGCCCCTGCTGCGGTTGGACGTGGGGCGGCTGTTCGCCGGGTTGGTGGGGGAGTCGGAATCCCGCACCCGCCAGATGATCCAACTAGCCGAAGCCCTCGCCCCCTGCGTCCTCTGGATCGACGAAATCGACAAGGCCTTCGCCGGCGCCGACGGCAAGGGCGACGCGGGGACGACGAGCCGGGTGTTCGGGACGTTCATCACCTGGCTGGCGGAAAAAACCTCCCCCGTGTTCGTGGTGGCCACGGCCAACAACATCCAGGCGCTGCCGCCGGAAATCCTCCGCAAGGGCCGCTTCGACGAAATCTTTTTTGTGGGGTTGCCCAACCAGGACGAGCGCAAGGCGATTTTCGAGGTGCACCTGACCAAATTGCGGCCCCAGGGGATCAAAAATTACGATATTTCCCGCCTTGCCTACGAAACCCCCGATTTTTCCGGGGCGGAAATCGAACAAACCCTGATTGAAGCCATGCACATCGGCTTTAGCCAGAACCGCGACTTCACTACCGACGATATTTTGGAAGCTGCCAGCCAGATGGTGCCGCTGGCCCGGACGGCTCAGGAGCAGATCCAACTCCTGCAGGATTGGGCCGCGGCGGGGAAAGCGCGTCCGGCTTCCCGACAAGATGGCCTCACCCGGCGTCTTCAGGGCTAAAATCGGCTATGATATCCATTCAGTTGGACTGTATCGCGATCGCATGACCATCGGCACTTCTCGCTCTATGAACCTATACGGCATCTTCAAGTTTATCGTCGGGTTGATCCTCGCCCTGCTGATTTTGGCGGGGGCGAGTATCGCGGGGGCGCTCTACTTTGCCGCCCGGTTGACGGAACTCCCCGAACGGCCTACATTTTCTAACGATGAGCCCGCCACCACCGCGGCCAGCACGACGGCGGAACCGGTGTCGAGTGCCACGCCCACGCCGGAACCCACCCCGGAATTGGAGGAGGGGGCTTACCGGGCGATCGTGGTTCAGCCCATCGGCTTGATTCTCCGGGATAGCCCTAGCGCCGATGCCAACCGCATCGGTGGTATAGGATACGAAGAAGAAGTGATCGTTTTGGAAGAGAGCGCGGATCAAGCGTGGCAGCGGGTTCGGGTTCGCGACGATGACGAGCGCACCGGTTGGGTGAAGGGCGGCAATACGGAAGCGATCGAGT
>JBNGCR010000389.1:0-1926 GCA_050045915.1 Limnospira sp. | reverse complement strand
GATCTGCCGTCGCCAACTCGACCCCGTAGAAGTTTATCCTTTGTCGCGATCGTAAATTAATTGATAATTGATAATTGATAATTGTCAATTTTTAATTCTTGTTCATACCCCCATTGACGGGCAGGGCGAATGCCATTCGTCCCTACAATTTTTGATCTGTCTCTATCTGCACGGATACCACTCCAATCAAATTATCAGATATGGCTGAACTTTATCCCCCCATCGAACCCTACGCCGAAGGACAATTGCAAGTCAGTTCCTTGCACACCCTCTACTTTGAACAGTCGGGAAATCCCGAAGGTCAACCCGTCGTCGTCCTCCACGGCGGTCCGGGGGGCGGCTGTCTGCCCGATTATCGCCGCTATTTCGACCCCGAAAAGTGGCGGATCCTCATGTTCGACCAGCGGGGATGCGGCAAAAGTACCCCCCACGCGGAATTAGAAGAAAATACGACTTGGCATTTGGTGGCGGATATCGAACGGCTGCGAAATCACCTCGGAATTGAACGCTGGGTGGTGTTCGGCGGCAGTTGGGGGAGTACCTTGTCATTGGCCTACAGTCAGACGCACCCCGATCGCTGCAAGGGGTTGATTTTGCGGGGAATTTTCATGTTGAGAAAATCCGAACTGCAATGGTTTTATCAGGAGGGAACCAGCTACATTTTTCCCGATGCCTGGGAGGAATATGTCAAACCCATTCCCCCGGAAGAACGCCACGATTTTCTCTCCGCCTATTACAAACGCCTCACCAGCGATGACCCGGACGTGAGGTTGGAGGCGGCGAAATCCTGGTCGATTTGGGAGGCGAGTACCAGCAAGTTATTCCCAGATCCCAACTTGATGAAAAAGTTCGGCGATCGCGACTTTGCGACGGCCTTCGCCCGGATCGAGTGCCACTATTTCGTCAACGGCGGCTTCTTTGAATCAGAGGATCAACTATTGGCAAATGTCGGTCGCATCCGCCACATTCCGGCGGCGATCGTTCAGGGCCGTTACGATGTCGTTTGTCCGATGAAAACGGCCTGGGAATTGCATCGAGCTTGGCCGGAAGCGGCGTTTATTCTAATTCCCGATGCCGGACATTCGATGAGCGAACCGGGGATTGCCAAAGCCTTGGTGGAAGTGGGCGATCGCTTTGCGAGTTTGTAGGGTTGACTCCGAAGGGCCAGTCGGCTAGAATCGGAAAAAGTGAAGTTGAACGTATGGTTATAACAACATTCACACAAAAAGCGATCGGGGTCGGTTTAACTGTCGCGTTGTCAACCTTGGGAATCCTGCAAGACGCGATCGCCCAGTCTACCGCCGTTCCCATTACCCGGATCGTATTTCCCTCTCCCGGACGAGAAACCCGCGTCGCCAATTTCGTCGTCCCCGATCGCAATCCCAGGCAGACATCCGCTTACGGAGGGCAATTGAGTCGCTATGACGTGCATATTGCCAAAATGTTTGAAATTACCCACCACGAATGTCAGGAAAGTGCGAGTTCCGGCCAACCTTTAGACATCATTATTTGGCGATATTATGCGGGGGGCGGAGATATCAAAATGGGAGCCTACGGCATCAACTGTCAAGAGGCGAGAAGGGTTGCCAATCGCTACGGTTTAGGACAACCCGAACCGACCCGAATCACCTATTACAGAGTAACTCCGACCGTCAATATCCCAATTTTAGATATTACCGGTTCAAAAGTCGGTCAATGGCAAAGTTTTATCCGAACACTCCGAGTTGAAGGGATGGATTAACCCATTCAATTTAAACGGGCGATGGATTGTGAGGATGTCGGTTAAAACCCATAATTTCTCCGTGTCCTCTGTGCCTCTGTGGTAAAATTGTTCGAGTATTTTAATCGATTAACGTAGTGCCATACCTACCAATCTCCCTCATAAGATAGACCCCGAACGGAAATAATTTAATTTTTTCTACCAAT
>JBNGCR010000388.1:0-1949 GCA_050045915.1 Limnospira sp. | reverse complement strand
TCCCCAATCATCGACCGATGATTTGAGCTGGTAGGGGCGCAAGGCTTGCGCCCTCTGGAATTGATTCCCAAGCGGTCTGAATATCCAACCCGTTATGTTCCGGACATTTAATCAGATTTGATATAATGTTCCGACCAATTAGATGATTCAAACCGCCTCCTGTTCACGAAACTGCCCCATATTTCTCAACGCATCCAAAAACGCGAAAACCGCCGGAGAATGGAGGGCATCTTTCAACACGATCGCCCCGATAATCCGTTCGAGGGAACCAGGGAGGGCGGCAATCTTCACCCCCGCCGGCACGGGTTCGGCCGCCAAGCGGGGCAAAATCGACACGCCCAACCCCTGCAAAACCATGCTGACGATCGTGGAATCTTCCCGCACTTCGTAGGCGACATTCATCGGGTGGGGAGAGGTTTTTAAATATCGCCCGATCAAATTCAAACAACAGTTATTGGTGGAAAGAATTAAAGGATAAGACGCCAACTGTTCCCAAGTGAGTTGGGTTTCCGGGAGGGGATAGTGGGGCGGCAATAATGCAATATAATCGTCCCGCAGCACTTCCCAAGCCTCGAAATCTTCCCCGGTGGGCAAATAGGTGAACCCGATCTCCGCCTCTCCAGTCCGCACCGCCCGTTCCATGTCGGTGGTGTCTTCAAATTCTTTCAGAGAAACCGCCACGTCGGGGAAATGTCGGTTAAATCGGGCGATCGCCGTCGGGAGGATGTGGGTGGCGATGCTGCGAAAACACACGACCCGGACTTTTCCGCCCCGCAAGCCCTTTTCCCGGTTCGCTTCGGTTTTGATTTGTTCCAATATCTCCGCAATTTGGCGGGCTCGGCCGACGATGCGTTCTCCGACGGGGGTGAGGCGGGCGCCGTGGCGACCTCGGGTCAGCAAAATTACGCCCAATTCTTCTTCCAATGTGGCGATCGCGTGGCTGACGGTGGACTGGGACAGGTTCAATTCCAACGCCGCCTCGCCGAAGTTTCCGGAGTCCGCCACCGCTACCAAAGCGCGGAGTTGCGAGAGTTTCAGCTTGTCGGGATTCATGGGACGTACCGCCAAAGATTATCTATCGATTTTATCGATAAAAACCATAGATGGCATCTGTTGTGGCAAAAATTCCCCGGCGATACGATGAAATCACCGACGAAAAGAACTGCGAAATTGCCCGAAAATTAGGAGGCTCCCATCATGGTCAACTACAACAACTTATCCTTAAATCTCGATCGCACTTCCCGGAAATCTCATCAAAATCTCAACTTTCAAAACCGGCAATTTTTGGAAAAAATTGTAGCCGCGATCGCCCCATTTGTAGCGCGGATGACGGCCGGAACCGAACCCAAAATTTGGTCTTCTGTCAGCCCTTCCGGCGAGGTGGAATGGAACGTTTATGACCCCTTCGACGGGCGGTCGGCTTCCGGGTTGACGGAAACTCAGGTGCGATCGTGGTTGGAGGAACGGTATAACCGCTGATTTGAAACCATCGCATTCGATTCCAGATGAGGAAATTAAGTCATGTTTTCAAAACATTCGTCCGAAGTGGATTTGTCAAATCGCCCCCACACTCTCGGACCCACCGAACGTCAGATGGCCGGGGCGGGCGACAAAAATAATGGGAACTCACCTGGCCGTTTCCTGAAACGCATTTCGATCCGGTTTTGGCACTTCAGCCTCTACTACGGAACCGGGCTGAGTGCATCTCCCGCGAACGTCCGGTTCTCCCCGGGCCAGCGATCGCGGTGAAATCGGACGGACGCGATCGGCCCAGCCCCAAACTCGCCCCCACGGGCATTTTTTCAACCTTCCCTCCCCGGTGTCGGCGTCAACTTCTGGGTTCCCGACGAATTTTCCAATTTTTGGTTTCCCGATACCGAGCTAAGAATCACCCCAGATGGTAAAATACATTCACAAAGTTTGGCCGAGCGCCAAATTGAATAGGCTGT
>JBNGCR010000387.1:0-2089 GCA_050045915.1 Limnospira sp. | reverse complement strand
CTACACCCGACAGTATTTATCGCCCAGGGCTTTTCGCGCCTGTTCGCGATCGTCGAAGTGCACCTTTTCAGTCCCGAGAATTTGATAATCTTCGTGACCTTTCCCGGCGATCAACACCCCGTCACCCGGTTTTGCTTCTAAAATAGCAGTGCGGATCGCCTCGGCCCGATCGCCGATCACAATCGGTTTCACTTCCGGGGGAATTCCGGCGAGAATATCCGCCAAAATGCGATCGGCATCTTCCGTGCGGGGATTGTCCGACGTCACCACCGCCACGTCAGCCAAATCGGCGGCGATTTTCCCCATTTTTGGGCGTTTGGTGCGATCGCGATCGCCCCCGCAGCCGAACACGCAGATCATCCGACCCGGAATGAACGGCCGGGACGCCTTCAACAAATTCTCCAAACTATCCGGCGTGTGGGCATAATCCACGATAACGCCAATTTCCTGATCCGGGGCAATCTGCACCCGTTCCATCCGCCCCGGAACCCCCGGAAATGAAGGCAAACAAGTCGCCATCCCCGCCAAATCCAAGCCCAGGGCCAAACCCGCCCCCACAGCGGCCAGCAGGTTGGAGAGGTTATACTGACCCACCAGAGGCAAACTAAATTCCGCCTCTCCCGCCGGAGTGTGCAAAACCCCCTTCACCCCCGTCGGTCCGTAAACCAGATCGGACGCCCACAGATCAGCCGTCGAGTTATCGATACTGTAACTCCAAACGCGATCGCCCTCCAACCGTTCCATCAACCGCCGTCCGTAGGCATCATCCGCATTAATCACCGCCTTGCCTTGCAGATAATCTTCATTAAACAGCAGGGCCTTCGCCTCGAAATAATCCTCCATCGTCGGATGATAGTCTAGGTGGTCCTGGGTCAAATTCGTGAACACCGCCACTTGGAACGGACAGCCCAAAACCCGCCCCTGGTGAAGGGCGTGGGAACTGACCTCCATCACCCCGAACTCGCACCCCGCCGCCACCGCATCCGCCAACTGCTGTTGGAGCTCCACGGCGAAGGGGGTGGTGTGCACGGCCACTTCCTGAAACCCCGGCCAGCGGGTGTAGAGGGTCCCCAACAAAGCCGTCGGTTTTTGGGCATTAGCCAGGAGAAATTCGATCAGGTGGGTGGTGGTGGTTTTGCCGTTGGTCCCCGTCACCCCCGCCAACTTGAGGGTGCGGGCGGGATGGTTGTAAAATGCCGTGGCAATTTCGGCACAAGTTCGGATCATGTCCGCGGCGGGAATCACCCAGGGAACCTCCCCACCCTCGCCTTTGGGTGGCGTTTTCTCGAAGGCGGACTCCGATATAATCGCCGCCACCGCACCGGATGCGATCGCACCGGGCCAGAAATCACCCCCGTCCACCCGGGTTCCCGGCATCCCCAAAAACAGGTCGCCCGGTTTGCAGGCGTGGGAATTGGTCGCCAAACCGGTGACTTCCACCTCCAGGGCGGGGTGGGACTCGGGGGGCAACAAATTGGGGTCGAGTAATTCTTTGAGTTTCAACGTCAGCAACTCCTCACAATTCGAGATGTGAACTCATTCTTAATCAAATTTTCACAAATGTTTCTGTAACATATGTTCCAACTGTTTGGCCGAAATCCGGGGGGAGGGCCGGGGAATCGGTTCTTCGGCGGACGTGGCATCCCGCTGCTTGTGGAGCACGGGGACTTCGTATTGGTAGGCGCGAAACCACTCGTCCCGGGTGGTGATATCGCGAATTTCCAGGTCAAACCGACAGGAACTCTCCCCGTCCGCCTGAATTTCTTCTAGTTTCTCCTGCAACCCCTCGCACAGGTGGCAGTCCGGTTTGCTATACAAAATCAGTTGCATCGAGTTGTTTCCTCAGTGTCCTCGCTCTTATTTTGCCCTGTCGGGTGAGCTCTCAATTGATTTTTTTTAATTTTTTGGATGCGGCGGCGGCGATTTTTTTTGGGGAAACGCTTGTGTTTTGAAAAGATTTGAGGTATATTATGAGATAATAGGAGTGGTGCTAAAAATAATATTTTTTCAACCACTCCCATTATGGGGGAGTATGTCAATATCCTACCCCGCCGCCCCCGTGTTGTCAACCCAATTCGTCGCCGCGGCG
>JBNGCR010000386.1:0-2118 GCA_050045915.1 Limnospira sp. | reverse complement strand
AATGCTGAACCAAAACCACTTCTAAGCGAGAGTCGTGAGTCCATCCTACTTTTGAGTAAAAGCTGAGATAGTCCCGTTGTTTGTAAATTCCTTCTCCTAAAAAGCCATCGATAGGATCGTATTCTTCCGGCTGCCAAACTTCAGGATTTAAGTCTTGTTTGAGAAGCGCCATCATCTCCGCTGATTTATCTGGAGAAACTGCTTGTTGAGAAGCAATTTCATACATCAGACGAGCGGCGTGTCGAGCGGTCATTTTATTGCGAATAGGATGGTTCGGATCGCCTCGCATTTGTAAATCCCAACCCTCAGGACTCTCCATTCCAAGATAAGGAATGGGAAAGTTTTTTTGGCTGATATCGATTCCTGAATATCCGGCTCTTTGGAAAAACTTGTTAACGGAGTAGCGTTTTTCCAACCAAGTTGAATAGCTGTCTTGTGGCGCGATCGAAGTGGTATCGGTAATTAAATCCAGAATTCGACTGGCGGCTTCGTTATCGGATTTGTGAACGAGTTTGCAAATCGTACTTTTACAGCCTGTATAGGGAAAATCGATGTTTTGTTGAGGGATTTTTCCCTGGGCTTGCCAAGCGTAAAAAGCCACCATCCAAAAGAGTTTGGATACACTGGCAGGATACCGAGGAACGTCAACGTTAAATCCGGCTTCGCTGCGCTGGTTTAAATCGATTAAGTATACCGATAAAGAACTCGTGGGAAGTCCCCGAGACGCCGCTAAATTGACGACTTCATCGACAATATCTTGTAAATTAGAACTCGGTTGAAATTGAGGTGGCGTGGTAACATTATAAATCGGTGTGTTCTGAGAATATTGCGATCGAGGAATTTCGGGAGGCGGAACGGCACCCGACACTTCACCCGATAGCGGTGGCGGCGTTCCCGAAATTTCCCTGGGTTGAGAAGAAGAGGTTTCGGTGTCTGACGGCGGTGCATTGGGAAAGGAAGCCGACTCGTCAGTTGATGGTTCGCTGGAGTTCCCAGAGGCTTCAGACTCGACAACATCCGACGGGGAAGAGTCGGAGGAAGTGGATGGGGGAGAGATAAAGCGTAAGATGGTGGCACCACTGATAACAACGATCGAACTGACGGAAATTGCAATGGCGATCGAGTGAAATTTCGATAAAGATGCAGGTTTGGGAGGGGGAACGAAGCGAGTGCGATCGCCCAAATCGCCAGTTGGACGCTTTCGGCGATTGGGTTTACGAGAAGGGGGCGGAGTCACAGGTTGTCGTGATTTATTCAACTTTCTGATACCAAGAAATTTTTAAGTTTCCACCATCTTGTTCCAAGGTGTATCGATACAGGGTCGTCGTAAAATAGGCGTTCCCCGGATCGGGACGACCATTTTTATAGAGCGTTCCGTCTTCCGTTATGATGAGTTCGATAGTGGCATTATTACCATCTGCATCAAACCGTTGTACAGAATCAATTCGCTGTACGCCATATTGATAATAAGCATTGTTATTTCGCAGCCAATCGATCGGTCCGTCGGGTTTAAGTAAGTCCGCCAGTAACGCCCCAGTCGTCAGACGACGGGCTATCGTTTTGTTGTAAGGTGGGGCAAACATTTGGGATTTCGACTGTAGCCAATTGTTTACCAGCGACACCGCTTGACCTTCCGTAATCGATGAGGTCGATCGCCGAACGGGTTCGGGAGTTGGAACGGGAGTTGGAATCGGCGTTGGAACGGGAGTTGGAATCGGTGTTGCAGCCGGGGCTTGCTGCTGAGGTGCTGCTTGAGAAGTCGCTTGCTGGGGGGCGGCTACGGGTGTCGCCGTCGGTTGAGGCGTCGCCGGGTTGCTGGCGGTATCCTCAGAAGATTCCTCGGACGGCCGCGAGAGGACTAACCCCGCCACGATCGAAATACCAATAACCCCCCCAGTCAGGGCAGCTTTCCCCCATTCGGGCATCCCCCGCTTCTCGGATGGATATGGGGCTGAAGAAGGATAGTTTTGGGAAGGATAGTTTTGGGAAGGATAGTTTTGGGAACCCGCAGTTTGAGGAGATGAAACCACCGTGGCGGCGGGTGGAGGTGTCACAGCCTGTCCCGTCGGAGGTCCTGAAACGATCGTCGAACCCGGCGAAGTCCCCATAGCAACCGGA
>JBNGCR010000385.1:0-2189 GCA_050045915.1 Limnospira sp. | reverse complement strand
ATCAGCTCGAACGGGAAGATTCCGCCGTCTACCACGCCTGTCTGGGGATGTATTTGCTCGAACAGCGGGGGGATGCCCGGTGGCGGCAGGCGGGGGGTTTGGTGATGATTTTGCAGGGGCAATTGGGAGAGGAAAAATTTCGGCAAATTTTGGGGCGACATCGCTCTCAGTTCATCGCTATAATTGGCGTTGACGGGTTCGATTATTTGCCCGAATTGAGCGATCGCTATCGCCATTCGGAATAGGATGGTTTTCCGGGATGGGGCCGGTCCCGGGCCACAAAAAAACACCCCGGGCGGAGGGGTGCATTTTCTGTTAAAATTGCTCGGGAGCGGTCGCAGCAACGTCAGTGACTTTTTTGCCGTCCCACTCCCCCGCTCTTTAGAAGCGGTTGCGTCGCTGACCGCCGCCGTTAGATCCCCGCTCTTCCCGGGGTCGTGCTTTGTTGACCGTCAGGGAACGTCCCAGCCACTCGGCGCCGTTGAGGGCAGAAATGGCGGACTCTTCTTGAGCCAGTGAATCCATTTCTACGAACGCAAAACCGCGCACGCGACCCGTCTCGCGATCAGTGGGTAGGTGAACTCGCCGAACTTCGCCGTACTCGGAAAAGGCTTCGTTGAGGTCTTGTTCGCCAACGTCATAGGACAAATTGCCAACATAGATAGACATAGGTTGTCTCCGTCAAAAAATAGGTGTAGAGATTTGGATTTCGGAGAGAACCGTTGTCTTTACAAAACAAGAAAAACCTGTCAATACTGAAAACAAACTCTGCTACCGATACTTACTTCTCGAATTTCACTGTAACACCTCAATCGGCGAATGTCAAGACCCTTATGGGCACGGAAGCCAGAAACGCCTGAAATCCCCAGCCCCACTGGCGATCGCCCCCATCGGTGAATTTTGGAGGCGATCGCACTTTCAGGTCAAATCACGTCAGACGACCCAAGTCGTGAAGTCGCCGGCGTCGAGGTCGGCCACATCCACACCCGTCAGTTGGGCCAGGATGTCCGAGCCCGACGAGATCTGAGTTTGACCGCCGACGGTTGTCAGGGTCAGGTCTGCGAAGGTCAAACCGCCGTCGAGGACGATGAGATCTTCGCCGTCGGCAAAATCGGTGATGGTATTGAGCCCGTAACCGGAGGCCAGAAGGAAGCGATCGCTCCCATTTCCGCCCGTGAGGGTGTCGGCCCCCGCGGCCGCGACCAGGATATCGTCGCCGTCGCCCCCGGTGAGGCTGTCGGCTCCTTCCCCACCGTCAAGGGTATCATCCCCGCGATCGCCCAAGAGGGTATCGTTGCCCCCGCCGCCGTCGATCAGGTCGTCGTCCTGGCCGCCGTAGAGGAAATCCGCATCGTCGCCCCCCAAGAGGGTATCGTTGCCCCGGTTGCCGAAGGCGGTATCGTTTCCCTCGTCCCCCTCGATGAGGTCGTCGCCGATATCGCCGAACATCAGATCGGTTCCGGCATTTCCGACCAGGGCATCATTCCCCTTACCGCCGTACATTTCATCGTCGCCGTCGCCGCCGTCGATCCAATCTTCGCCCGAGTTGCCGTTGAGCCAGTCATTACCGGCATTTCCGGCGATGGTGTCGTTGTCGAGGTCGCCGAAGATGCTGTCTTCCCCTTCGCCGCCCAAAACTTGATCGTCGCCCTTTCCGGCGTAGACCGTATCATTGCCATCGCCCCCGTCGATATTGTCGCCCTCCGAGTTGCCGTGAATTTCGTCGTCGCCGTCGAGGGCCGCGATCGCATCTTCCCCGCCGAAACCGAAGAGAACGTCGGCATCTGCCGTTCCCGCGATCGCATCATTCTCATCACCCGCTTCGGTGTCTCCACTTCCGACATGGGGGGAGAAAATCAACGGAAATGCGATCGGGATGATGAACTTCGAGGGGTCATAAAGGTCAGATTCCACAGAGTTTTCAGCTTCAGTTTCCGACGGGTTGTCTTCGGGAAAATTTTCGCCCGCTTCGGAAGCATTAGATGGGGAATTAAAAAGGGTAACTGGGGATGGGGTAAATCCCGAATTCGTTGGGGTGCTGACTTCCTCCTGAGTCGTTTTTACCTCTGCATTTTTAGCTTCAGTTGTATCCTCTTCCGTGGTATTTTCTTGGATATTATCCTCCTCGGTAGTGTCTTCCTGAGTGGTATCTTCTTGAGTGTTATCTTCCTCGATATTATCCTCCTCAG
>JBNGCR010000384.1:0-2272 GCA_050045915.1 Limnospira sp. | reverse complement strand
GCGATCTCCGGCCCTCGGGAGAAACAGTCCGTCGAGGCGGAAGGCGAGTTGTTTGACTTCGACGGAGGTGAATTGGTAGCGATCGCTTTCTTCCGGCGGACGGTTCAGCAGTTCAAAGAAGCTGCCGGGGTACTGTTGGAAAATGCGGTAGAAGAGACTGTCGGTTTTCACGGGGGGCGGGAAATTCTGAGGTTATTTTACCCGGATTTCCCGTCCCGCGCAACCGGGGGCGATCGCCCATTTTAATGCGACGATCTCAAACCCCGAATTCGGCTATTTTCTCGCTTCTTCCATTTCCCGCTGGGATTCTGCGGGGTGGGGTTGGATGGCGTTGGAAAGGTTGACGTTTTCGGTTTCCGGAATGGGGGTTCGCTCGGAAAATCCCCAGGTAAATAAAACCACGATCGCCACTACCAGCATCCATTCGGGGGGGACTAAACTGTGGTCGATGACGCGCAGCAAGAGTTTCAAACCGACCAATCCGACGGTGATATATCCGGCGGTTTCGAGATGGGTAAATTCTTTCAACCAGCGGATGAACAATCCCGCCATCAGGCGCAGGGTGATGATGCCCAGCGTGGCGCCGGTGACGACCAGCCAGGTTTTTTCGGAGACGCCGATCGCGGCGGTGACGCTATCTAAAGAGAAGGCGAGATCCGTCATGGCGATCGCCGGGATCACTTGCCAGAGGGAGGTGTTGTGGTGGTGGAGGAATCCTTCATCTTCCCCGTCTTCCGAGGTGGTAAAATATTGGAAAACCAACCACAATAAATAGAGCGCCCCGAGTAGCTCGAACTGCCAAAATTGAATCACCCAGGTGGCGGTCAAAATCAGGCCGATCCGAAACACGAAGGCGATCGCCAAACCGATATTTAAAGCTTGGCGCTGGAGTTTGCCGTCGTCCAGAGTTTTAGAAATGGAGGCCAGAGCGATCGCATTGTCCGCCGACAAAACGGCCTCCAACGCCACCAAAACGACCAGCAGCAAAACGGTATCGAATCCGAGTCCTTGGGAAAAATCAAACACTTGCTCTAGCATGAACGGTCTACTACCCCGATTGATGTCAGTCTGGAATTGGATACCCGCCAATTTTCCCCCGGAGAGTCGGACGGCAAGTCGCGATCGCCAATTTGATGACGAAGGGGAGAATTATGAGAGTGCCACCCAGACTCAAGGCCCTCCCTGGGGTTTGGCGGTGAGAAGCCTGAAAATCTGCTTAAGCTATCTTAACGTAACTGCCCGGGGATCGGTGAGGGGAGCCGAGGAGAAATTTTGCGATCGCCCGAGATCGCCCTCCGACACCTGTCCCCCGGAGCCGGACAAACCGTAACATTGTTTAAACTTATTACGAAACACTTCCCAAACGGGCCGATATAGCTGAAATTAGTGAACAATCGATGTCTACTTAGATGGAAGGAGTATACCCACCATGTCTTTAACCGATACCCAAGTGTTCGTGGCCCTGGCGATCGCGTTGATCCCTGGCATTATGGCGTTCCGCCTTTCCACCGAACTTTACAAATAGAATCCTTTCGATTCTCTCGGCCGTCTCCGTCGGAGGCGGTCTAAAAATTTGAATTAAAATTCAATCGCGGACTTTGCTCCGACAGAAAACCTAAAGAATACAGACAAATGCGGCGATCGTGCAGTAGATTGGTTTGTATCGACTGGGTTTAACTGTTGGGGCATTTTCCATTGCGCTTCGGGTTAAAAGGCTAAGTTTAAGGTATTTTAAGCCTGAACGAGAAAACGCCAGTACGCATCGACCCTGCCGGAACACCGCCTCGTTACCCTTGAAAAGCCTCACTTGAAGCCAAAAATCTACCGAGACGACGATCATGTACGCGATTCAACCTTCTCCTCCACCTAAAAAACCACAGCATCCCCGCCGTCGCTTGAGTCGTCGATCTCAAGTTCGAGTGCGACCCCGCCAAAATCCTCGGGTGATCGCATTAGAAACAACCGCCAAAATCTTGACAAATTTGGTGTTATCTGCTTGTGCCGTATCGGCTCTGATTCAAATTCTGCCCCACCAGCGGGCGGCGAATGAGAAGTGGCGAGAAATTCAGGCCGAAGTCGATCAAACCCAGGCGCGAGTCGAGCGCCAGCAGGAAGAATTCAGCCGCTATTTCGACCCCCAACAGGCCCAAAGCATCATGCAAGAAAACGGGAATCGCATCGATCCCCGCCAGCGACAAATTGTTTGGTTGGATGACGGCCAGATGACGGCGGACGATCCGGAATTGCCGCCGTCTTACTATGCGGAAGTGGA
>JBNGCR010000383.1:0-2322 GCA_050045915.1 Limnospira sp. | reverse complement strand
CCCCCTGCCCCCTCCGCTCCCCACTCCCCACTCCCTCCCCTTTCCCAGAAATTTCCCCGACGCGATCGGCCCCATCGGTTAAAATTATTAAGAGATGTGAAATTTTTCCATTTCCAAACAATCTCTGTCATTCAGACCGATTAAGTATGTCTCTTCCCATTCGCAACGTCGCCATCATCGCCCACGTCGATCATGGCAAAACAACACTGGTTGACGCTCTCCTGAAACAGTCCGGTATTTTCCGCGAAGGGGAAGATGTCCCGGACTGTGTGATGGACTCCAACGATATCGAGCGGGAGCGCGGGATCACCATCCTCTCCAAAAATACCGCCGTCCGCTACGGCGACACCTTAATTAATATCGTCGATACCCCCGGACACGCCGACTTCGGCGGCGAAGTGGAGCGAGTCCTCGGCATGGTCGATGGCTGTCTGCTGATCGTCGATGCCAACGAAGGCCCGATGCCCCAAACCCGCTTCGTGCTCAAAAAAGCCCTGGAAAAGGGACTCCGCCCCATCGTCGTGATCAACAAAATCGATCGCCCCCGGGCCGAACCCTACGGCGCCGTCGATAAGGTGCTGGACCTGTTCCTCGAACTTGGCGCCGATGACGACCAGTGCGAGTTCCCCTACCTGTTCGCCTCCGGTTTGGCGGGATACGCCAAGCGGGAACTCGACGCGGAAGGGACGGACATGAAGCCCCTGTTCGACGACATCATCGAACACGTTCCGCCCCCCATCGGCGATTCGGAAAAGCCCCTGCAACTTCAGGTCACGACGTTGGACTACTCCGAATACCTCGGGCGCATTGTGATCGGCAAAATCCACAACGGCACCATCGCCGCCGGACAGCAGGTGGCCCTGGTGAAGGAAAACGGCGAGGTCGTCCGTGGCAAAGTTACCAAATTGATGGGGTTTGAAGGCCTCAGCCGCGTGGACTTGGAACAGGCCACCGCCGGAAATCTGGTCGCCGTGGCGGGATTCGGCGACGCCAACATCGGCGAAACCATCACCTGTCCCAACGAACCCCAAGCCCTGCCGCTGATCCGGGTGGACGAGCCGACGTTGCAGATGGCGTTCTCGGTGAACGATTCGCCCTTCGCCGGCCAGGAGGGCTCTTACGTCACCTCCCGACAGTTGCGCGATCGCCTGATGCGGGAGTTGGAAACCAACGTCGCCCTGCGGGTGGAAGAGACGGACTCCCCGGATAAGTTCATGGTTTCGGGCCGGGGCGAACTGCACCTGGGGATTTTGATCGAAAATATGCGCCGGGAGGGCTACGAGTTCCAGGTGTCCCAGCCCCAGGTGATTTACCGGGAAGTCAGCGGCCAGCCCTGTGAACCGTTCGAGTACCTGGTGTTGGATGTGCCTGAAGAGGCCGTGGGAAGCTGCATGGAACGCCTGGGCCAGCGGCGGGCGGAAATGCAGGATATGCGGATGGGAACCAACGGCCGCGCCCAGTTGGAATTTGTGGTTCCGGCCCGGGGTCTGGTGGGCTTTCGGGGCGAGTTCATGCGGATGACCCGCGGCGAGGGGATCATGAACCACAGCTTCTTGGAATACCGACCCATGAGCGGCGACATCGAGGCTCGTCGCAACGGCGTATTGATTTCCTTTGAAGAGGGGGTCAGCACGTTCTACGCTCTCAAGAACGCCGAAGATCGGGGCGTGTTCTTCATCACCCCCGGGACGAAGGTCTACAAGGGGATGATCGTCGGGGAACACAACCGGCCCCAGGATCTTGAACTCAATGTCTGCAAAACCAAGCAACTGACGAACCACCGATCTGCTACCGGCGATGAGTTGGTGCAATTGCAGACGCCGGCGGACATGAGTTTGGAACGGGCACTCGAATATATCGGCCCGGATGAGTTGGTGGAGATTACACCGGAGTCGGTCCGCCTTCGCAAGATGAGCAAAAAATTGGTGAAGCGCTAAAACCGCCCAATTCTACCCGAAGGTAGAAGCCCGAATCGCCTATCCCCAAAAGCTTATAACTGGGGGTGGGCGATTTTTTGCGGGCAATTTTCTAGGATGAAAGACAAATTGCGATCGGCTCGGCCCGATCGCACTGCCGCTTTCTTTGGGCATCCTTGCAGTTATAGCAACGAGCGCTGGCGTGGTTACACACCGGGATTGATCAATCCAATCTCCCGACTCCCGACTCCCGACTCCCGACTCCCTTTTATAGGTTTTGTAACTATACGAGCGCGCACTGCTATAGAATCTAAGATGGACTTTCTCACATTTTTCGGCCCTCGGGGTCTATCCGTCAGCACCCCCGGCTGAAGCACGGGGGCTTCGTGCCCTCCCCTTCAGGTAG
>JBNGCR010000382.1:0-2340 GCA_050045915.1 Limnospira sp. | reverse complement strand
TCCAACCGGTTTTGTTCCGAGCATTCAAATAAGGTGAGCATTCAAATCAGGTGAGCATTCAAATCAGGACTGATCGGCTGATTTTAAGCCCGCCTTGAAATGAATTTCAAGGCTCATAGCAAAAGTCCACTCAAGTGGACTCGGGAGTGACCTTCCTAAACCTCCCCAATCATCTTTAGATGATTTGAGCTATTAGCTTGGGAATTAATTCCCAAGCGGGATAGTTCCGAGCATTCAACCGGATTTAATATAACCACCTTGTCGGTTGCTATATTTTTGACTTTTCACTTTTCATTTTTCACTTTTCACACCCACCCTTTTACCTCACTATCCATCAGCGGTTTTTCTAACTTCATATACTCACTTTGAGCGGCGCTGAGGAGGTGTTTCATCATCACCGGTTCCCCGGCGTCGGCCGCGAGAAATGCGGCATTCAGGGCGATATTGCGGATATTCCCCCCGGAGACACTCAGCCGCGCCAACTTCTCCACCGTCAGCCCTTCCGTCGGTGTTTCCGCCGGGAAGATGCGGCGCCAAATTTCCGTCCGCTGCTTGGCATCCGGGAAGGGGAACTGGACCACAAAGCGGATGCGGCGCAGGAAGGCCGGGTCGAGGGCGCCCTTCATGTTGGTGGTGAGAATCGCCAGACCCCGGTAAGCCTCCATCCGCTGCAAGAGGTAGCTGACCTCGATGTTGGCGTGGCGGTCGTGGGAGTCTTTTACCTCGCTGCGCTTGCCGAATAGGGCGTCGGCTTCGTCGAATAATAGAATTGCCCCGCCGCTTTCAGCCGCGTCGAACACGCGCCGGAGGTTTTTCTCGGTTTCGCCGATATATTTGCTGATCACCGAACTGAGGTCGATTTTGTACAAATCCAGGCGCAGGGCCCCGGCGAGGACTTCGGCGGCGGTGGTTTTCCCGGTGCCGCTGGGTCCGGCGAACAGGGCGCTGATGCCCAAGCCTCGATCGCTCTTTCCGCCGAATCCCCAATTTTCGTAAACTCGCGATCGCTGCCGCAGGTGGGCCGCCATCGTTTCCAGGACTTGCATTTGGGCGTCGGGGAGCACCAAATCGGCCCAGGTGGCTTTGACGTCGATGCGTTGGGCCATGTCCTCCATGCGGGGTCTGGCTTGGAGGCGACAGGCTTCCCACAGGTTTTCGAGCAGGGTTTCGGTATCGTCGGGGGAAATGCCCCGGCCGGTTGCGGTGGTACAGACGGCGCGGATGGCGGGGGAACTGAGGTTGAATTGGGCGGTGAATTTTTGCAGGTGGCCGTCGAGGTGGTCGCCGACTTCGCCGAGGTGTTGCTGCCAGTGGTCGTACTGCTCGGCGGCCGTGGGGCGGGGGACGTCGAAGTTGAGGAGGGGGCGGGTTCGGGGGGGGAGGCGATCGCTTCCGGTGACAATCAGGGGGCTGCCGATGCGATCGACCAGTTGCCAGATGCCGTCCCCCTGGCGACCCATCTCCACCGGTTCGCAGTCGAGGAGGAGGGCGTATCCCCCCAAAACGGACTCCCGCTCCCACAGTTTCAACATCTGGTTGAAATCGGCGGTGGCCGTGGGGATGCGATCGCCGTGCATGAGGTAGAGTCCCAACCCCAACTCTCGGCAGGCCGTCCGAGCGATCGCCCGCCGGGTGGGGAGATCTTCCCCGCAAAGCTGCACCGCCGGTAACTCGGCGCTCTCGGTGGCCGAAGACCAGGTTTTGGCAATTTGCTCGGCGAGTCGGGCGTGGGAGGAAACCAACGGCCCCGACTCCTGCACGGGTTCCACGATGCCCAGCAACCGTTCGTCGAGGTGTTGGATGCCGACGAGATAATGTAGGATGCGCTCGTCGATGCGGAGGGGGCTGAGGGTCAAAACCGGACCCCCCCCGACTTCGATCAGCCGCCAGCGTCGCAGGGGAGCGTTGGGGGTGAGGGCGCTCCAGTGGGGGCGATCGAGGATATTGAGGGCGAGGCTGAAGGTGGGGTGGGGCTTCTGCGGGTCGCCCTGGACTTCGGCACACAGCCCCAAAAATTCGGCGTCGAGTTCCATCCCCGCACACAGCAGCACCAAGTCCCGCTCGAAGGTGGAGAGCCCGAAGGTGTCGCAGAGTTGCTCCAAAGCCTGCGGCGCGGCTATCTCCCCGACCGTTTCCACCGCCGATCCATCGATTTTAGCCCTCAGCCGCTCTCGAATGCGGCCGAGATCTCGCATCAAATCTTGTTGGTTGACACTCTGCCAGTCGGAATCAGTCATGGGTGTGGGGTGTGGGGTGTGGGGTGTGGGGTGTGGGGTGTGGGGTGTGGGGAGGCAGGGGAGGCAGGGGAGGCAGAGGAGGCAGAGGAGGCAGGGGAGGCAG
>JBNGCR010000381.1:0-2376 GCA_050045915.1 Limnospira sp. | reverse complement strand
ATTCCCCATTCCCTACTCCCTACTCCCTACTCCCTATTCCCCATTCCCCATTCCCCATTCCCCATTCCCCCCTCTTGCCTCAAAAAAAAAGAGCAGCTTGCTGTGGCTGCTCAGAGGAGAGTCTAAAAACCGTTGTTGACAGAAACTAAGAGTGAGCGTCTAGTCAGTGAAGGGAGAATTAGCTGGACAAATTGTTGCTGCTGAAAGCGTCGAGGCTGTAGGCGGGGACTCGCTTGTTGTAGTCAGTTTCCACACCCGTCACCGCTTTGGAAAGCCGTTCAAAGGAGTCGGAATTCCAATTGCGGAGGTGGATAGGCTTGGACTGTTCGCCGCGAAAATAAGCCATCGTTCCGATAACGGAAACGGCAACCCAACCTACAACAAAAAGAGCAGCTAAGATAATCATGTTTTGACCTCCTATAAGGTAAAAAATTACAAAAATTAAGTGGTTACAGAATTGCGATCGAGAACGTTACGCCAGTAAACCGAGCCGTTTACCGTTGCTTTTCGCCAACCGGATGAAGTTTTGCCGTTCTTTGGAACCGATGCCGAACCGGTTGCAGAAGTTGGTGATGGTTTTAGCGTGCAGTGCGATCGCCTGACCGCGAACTTGATTGAACTTGGCTTTTCCCATCCCGGAGCGAATCAGAACGATAATCGGTGCGAACATCCTCGGGCAACTCCTTGCTGTTAACTTATGTAAACTAATGTAACGAATTTGTTACAAAGTGTCAAGATATTTGACAAATTAATTTTTTTTGCTACAATATGCACCCGACTGCTGAGAAACCGGGTTTCTATCCGAAAATTCGGGTTGCAAAGGGGAGTAGGGGGGCACAGGGGCATAGGAGCACAGGAGCAGAGGGGCTCGGTATCCTACTCCCTACTCCCTACTCCCCACTCCCTCATTACCCAAACGCGATAAAATTGATGGCGGTCAACCAGGGGTGGTATATAAGACACGATGCCCAAGGCTCATATCATCGGATTGGGAAAGTCGGGAAACGCGGCGGCGCGGCTGTTGAAGGTTCAGGGATGGGAAGTGACGGTGAGCGATCGCAACACCTCGGAATCCCTGCAACGGCAATGTCAGCCCCTCATCGACGAAGGAATTACCGTCAAATTGGGGGAGAGTTTCGACCCCCACAGTGCACCGGATCGGGTGGTGGTGAGTCCCGGCGTCCCCTGGGATCTGCCCGTCTTGGAAACGGCCCGCAGTTTAGGTGTCGAAACCGTCGGGGAAATGGAACTGGCTTGGTGTCACCTCGGCGATATCCCTTGGATCGGAATTACGGGGACCAACGGCAAAACCACGACGACTGCCCTCACCGCCCAGATTTTTGAAGCCGCCGGACTGAGAGCCCCCGCCTGCGGCAACATCGGTAACGCCGCCTGCGAGTTGGCCCTGCAACGGCAGCAAGACCCCTCCCTGGCCCTGGATTGGGTGATCGCGGAGATCAGCAGTTTTCAGATCGAATCCTCAACCCGACTCGCTCCCAAAATCGGGCTGTGGACCACTTTCACCCCCGACCACCTCAACCGTCACTACACGTTGGAGAATTATTACGAGATCAAGGCGAGTTTGATGGATCGGTCTGAAATCCAAATTGTCAACGGGGACGATCCCTATTTGAGGCGGACGGCGGGCGATCGCTGGCCCGATGCCTGTTGGACGAGCGTGAAGGGATATCAGGACTTATTGGGCGATCGCACCCGCGGCGTTTACATTGAGGAAGACTGGGTGATGTGCGACGGCGAAGCGATCGCCCCCGTCGGCAGTTTGAAAATGGTGGGGGACCACAACCGCCAAAATCTGCTGATGGCCGTCGCCGCCGCCAGACTCGCCGGTATCGATCAAGATGCGATCGCCAAAGGTATCGCCGCCTTCCCCGGCGTCCCCCACCGCTTGGAAGAAGTCAGCACCTGGATGGGTATCCGCTGGATCAACGACAGCAAAGCCACCAACTACGACGCTGCCGAGGTGGGGTTGGCGGCGGTGGAAGCCCCCGTCATTCTGATCGCCGGGGGGGAGGCGAAGGCGGGCGACGATACCCGCTGGATCGAAGCCATCCACCAAAAAGCCGCGACGGTACTCCTGATCGGGTCGGCGGCGGAACCCTTTGCGCGACGGTTGAAAGAGAGTCAATATAACAATATCGAAATTGTCGAAACCCTGGAAAATGCCATCCCCCGGGCGGCGGAATTGGCGAGTCAGTTAAAGGCGAAGGCCGTGTTACTCTCCCCCGCCTGCGCGAGTTTCGACCAATACCGCAGCTTTGAACACCGGGGCGATCGCTTCCGGGAATTGTGTCTAGAATTAATGGGGTAAACAATTAACAATATTCCCTATCCCTATTCCCTATTCCCTATTCCCTA
>JBNGCR010000380.1:0-2389 GCA_050045915.1 Limnospira sp. | reverse complement strand
TCCACAAATGCCGTGCCACTTGTTTGATATGGTCGTGACTGCGCTTGGTGTCCTCTTAAAGGTTTTTTTCATATACACTGACACATAAATTGGTGATTTACCGGGTGATTTAAGGGGACGCACCTGACAATTTATGTTGATGGTTTGGTGCTGCGATCGCATTTGTCTGTCTTTGCATCAAATTAAAAAGACTCTTCTCAACGATCCTGAATCGGGTGTTATGTCTGCGGTGAATGAGTTGGATGAGAAGATAAGAAACAGCATTTAAAGCGGATTGGGTGCGATCGCATCAAATTCAGAAACCGGGTTTTTCAAAAAAACCCTGTTTCTACGCAATTTCTGTACCGCCAATCATCTTGAGATGATTTTTGCTATAAGAAAAGGGAATTGATTCCCAAGCGGTTGTGATATTTAACAGATAATTTGAGTAGGGGCGAAAAATTTTTCGCCCTGATAGAAGATTTTTTGCCCCAACAATAACCCGCCTTGAAATCAATTTCAAGGCTGATAGCAAAAGTCCACTCAAGTGGACTCAATTGGAGTAATTATGTCCTAACCACTATGGTGGCTGCTATAGCAATGTGAAATAATTCGTGAAAAATTTATCCACTCAAAGCCCCCAGAATTGGGGGTTTGGGGGCGCGACTATTTGCAAATCGTTTCCGATTGCTATATTCTTACGATATTTTCTCGAAGTCAATCGTCCGGTGCGTTCCCATTCATCAATCAGCCCAACTCCCCGGTGAGTTGAGGGAACGCACCCTACAGCTACAACTATATAAGCCGGATTTTTCTAATAAGGTATCCAGTCTAATTTGTCTAACCACTCTTCAGATTCAGTAATTTCCCAAATTAACAGTAAAGACTCTGATAACGTTCTAATTGTACTGCCTGGACGGAGCCAAACTAAGCCCCAAATATGTCCCCCTTTTGTCCAGTTATCCTGCAAGTGACCTCCCATGCTATTGCGGTTATCTGTTACTAATAATCGTTGAGATACTTCCAAATAATTCAGAAGGTCGGGATCGGGCGTTCCTAAAGGGGGCGCTTCGGGTTCCCCGACTCGAATGATATCAATATCTGGATTATAACGTTGTACCGCCAACTTCAACTTCGGCGGCAAATTTTCATCGAGGAGAAACCGAACTTTCATTGTTTAATTTCTCCTCTTGTCGCTGTTGTTTTGCTGCTTTTAAACGTTGTCTCAAGGGAGAGGGATGATTCACAAACTCTTGATAATGCTGTTCTCGCCGTTTCCACAACCGCAATAAATAAGCATCCAATAAGAAACGATTGTGTAAATAATAGGCGATCGCGGCATAAATTTTTTCAAGATTGAGGGTGGGCAACTCTTGTAAAATTTGTTCGGGTGTGTATCCATCTAGATAATATTTGATGATGTCTTCGATGCCGATGCGATGACCTTTCAGACGGATTTCGTCGGGATCTATAAATTCCAAATAATCTTCTAGCTGCATCGTTCCGATTCTCCGCTTTCTATTCAATGGTACGATATTTTCTCGAAGTCAATCGTCCGGTGCGTTCCCACTCATCAATTAGCCCAATTTCTCGTCGAGATGAGGGAACGCACCCTACAACTCCTGATGTCCGGGCTATTTCTGTCCGCAGATGACGCAGATTACACAGATTTTTGATTTCAGATTCAGAAACCGGGTGTTTCCAAACAACCCGGTTTCTACCCTCACCCCCGCTGCCGGGGCGCCTGACAGCCGATGACGATTTCCAGGGTTTGGGGATACTGACTCAACAGTTGGGAAAAAAGCTCTCGGTCGAAACTTCTCGGGTCCGATCGCTCCCCGGAACGGTCAACGGCCGCGTGGGTGGTGATGCGATCGCGCGGAACCCCCGTCCTAGAAACGAGCCAAGCCAACGATTGATATTGGGGCATTGTATAGCCGCTGTGGCCGGAACCATTGTTCATCCCGTCGGGGGGCGTTTCCAAAGAAATGTGATAGGCGAAATTGTTGACGGAGGGGGGATAATTGGGATGGGTTTTGACCGCTTCTGAACCCCGACTTCCCACAAATACCGAATTTCCCGCCCCAAAAGCTCTCAGATCGGGGGGGACGATATAGACGATATCCCCGTTTAGGGTAATTAGGGTGTGGTAGCTGGCTTGGTTGTCCTCGGAACTGTGGGGGGTTTGGAAGAAACTGATCGTGCTCTGGCTGGTGGCGACTGTTTCGTGGAGGACGATAATTGGAATATGGTTGGTGGGTTGACCGTTGATATCGTAAATATAGCGCTGGCCGTAGTTGGTGGGGTTGGCGATCGCCTGATATTCCATGGGAGTATAGCCGGTGGGGGATGTGGCCGCGGCGCTGGAATTTTGCCACGCCATCGGACGCCGGAACCGGAACAGGGGGGC
>JBNGCR010000379.1:0-2403 GCA_050045915.1 Limnospira sp. | reverse complement strand
CCTCCGCCTCCTCCGCCCCTCCGCCCCTCCGCCTCCCCCAACAGCCGGGAAATTCTGATATAAACTGAGGGTTGCCCTTGTCCACGACCGATTGAGCGAGAATCCGTGTCAGAAGAATCCCAGAAAACCAGCCGTTCCCTGGTCGGAATTGCCACCATCGTGGCGGCGGCGACATTAATAAGCAAAGTCTTCGGTTTAGTGCGACAGCAGGCGATGGCGGCAGCTTTCGGTGTCGGACCGGCGATCGACGCCTACAATTACGCCTATGTGATTCCGGGCTTTTTGCTGATCCTCCTTGGGGGCATCAACGGACCCTTTCATAGTGCGATCGTCAGCGCCCTGGCCAAGCGACACCGCAAAGATGCCGAAGCGCTAGTCGAAACCATCACCACCCTGGTGGGCGCCGTGTTGCTGTTGGTGACGGTAGCATTGGTGGTATTCGCCACCCCCCTAATTGATATGGTGGCGCCGGGACTCACCGAAACCCCCGAAGGACTGGAAATTCGCGCGATCGCCATCCAACAACTCAAAATTATGGCGCCGATGGCGCTATTCGCGGGACTCATCGGCATCGGCTTCGGCACCCTCAACGCCGCCGATATGTACTGGCTGCCCTCCATCAGCCCCCTGTTTTCCAGCGTCACATTAATCGGCAGTTTGGCGATTTTAGCCGTCTATCTGGGCGAAAAAATCACCGAACCCAATTATGCCCTGTTGGGGGGATTGGTATTAGCCGGGGGAACCCTGGCGGGGGCAGTATTGCAGTGGTTGGTGCAGCTTCCGGCGATGTGGCGGTCCGGGTTGGGAAAATTGCGCCTGCGGTTCAACTTCAGACAACCCGGCGTGTCCGACGTCATGAAAGTCATGATCCCCGCTACCCTCTCCTCGGGGATGCTGCAAATCAACGTCTACACCGACCTATTTTTCGCCTCCTACATCCCCCAAGCCGCCGCCGCGATGGCCTATTCCGGCTTGATGGTGCAGACCCCCTTGGGCATCATCTCCAACATGATTTTGGTGCCCTTCCTGCCCATTTTCGCCCGTTTGCGGGAACCGGCGGACTGGCCGGAATTGAAGAACCGCATCCGTCAGGCGTTGATGCTGACGGCCATCACCATGTTACCCCTGAGCACGTTGATGGTGGCGTTGGCGTTGCCCTCGGTGCGGGTGGTGTACGAACGCTTCGCCTTCGATTTGTCCGCTTCCGAATTCGTGGCGTCGGTGTTGATGGCCTACGGGGCGGGAATGTTCGTCTATTTGGGGCGGGACGTGTTGGTGCGGGTATTTTACGGACTCGGCGACGGCCAGACGCCGTTTCGGGTCAGTTTGTTCAATATCTTTCTCAACGCCCTATTGGATTATATTTTGGTCAACGCCTTCGGCGCCCCCGGTTTGGTGTTGGCGACGGTGGGGGTGAATTTGGTGTCGATGGCGATGATGCTGTGGTTGCTGGACCGTCGCCTGGACGGGTTGCCCTGGCGAGAGTGGGGCGGGCCGTTTTTGGGATTGGCGTCGGGTAGCGTCGTCGCGGGTTTGGTGGCCTGGGGCGTCCGGTTGGGGTTGGAGGCATGGTTGGGGACGGAGGGATTTTTCGTCGTCCTGCTGGAACTGTGCATCCCCGGATTCGTGGGTTTGGGAGTGTTCGCATTGTGGGCGCTGCAGATGAAGTTGCCGGAGGTGGATTTGTTGGTGTCGCGGGTGCGGCAGCGGTTGGGAAGGTAGCAAAAAGCCGATGGCGGAGGAGAATCCCAATCTAAAATCTACGGCACTTTTCAAGTCAATGAGGTACACCGGTTGACTTGAAGTCCCCGGATTAATTTCTAGCGTTGCATCCTCTGGCTCCCCCCTTATTCAGGGGGGCGGGGGGGGATCGAACTATATCGCAGCAGACAGACAACTGCTATAAAATTGATTCCCCCCCTTTTGAATGTTCTCAGATTCATGGTTAGATGGAGACAAGAATTCTGGAGTTTTCATCCCCATGAGTCAGAAAGAGCAATTGATCATGATGGCGGAAGATGAACTGATCGAGTACAGTACGGAAGCCCGCAAAATTGAGAAACTTCGCCGCAAGTTTGGATTTGCCGTCCCCTACCCCCAACAGCGTCAAATTCGAGATGAGATATGGGCGGAAATGCCGAAAAATTTTTTGGCAAAACTGGTGGAAGAGAACCGGCAAATGGTCGCCCTGCCGTTTTGGGGCATCGGCGGGTTGGGTTTGTTGTTGGGAATTTCGGGACGGCAACCCTTGGATTTTATTGCGACCGCGATCGGGTTTTACGCGGCATTTTCGATTCAAAAATTGGGGTGGAAGCTGGAGGCGAAGCGGCTGGTGATTAAAACGTTGGATGAAATTGAAGCGAACGTGACGGCACCGGAAGGAAAGGTGCAGAATAGTCAATC
>JBNGCR010000378.1:0-2481 GCA_050045915.1 Limnospira sp. | reverse complement strand
CCTGAAGGGGAGGGCACGAAGCCCCCGTGCTTCAGCCGGGGGTGCTGACTCCAAGGGAAAACAGATCTTCCCCCGACACCCCCTTAATTTGTTGGAATTTACAGTGAATAGCCGTACCTCATGAGACTCATCAATGTTATCTCATAACTTGACTGTCTGGAAGGACATTTGTTTCGTTTTATTACAATCGATTTGGCGATCGCTTCCCAACTTGCCACCGAACCACAACCCCGGGATTCTGAACCGGTCGCACCGGCTCAATCTGGAGGGCGATCGACGCATCTGCTTTGGAAAACGTCAGTTCGGGAACTGCGGCTATCATAGCAACCCTTTTTCATTTGTGCAAGACTCCGGAAATGACCTTAATATTCTGAGTGGATGAACCCGCCTATTCTCGATGCAGATGCGTTCTCAGGTGTTCGCCTTCCCCCCTCCGCACTCAATCTGCCCCATCTGGATCGGTCTGGCGTCGGGAAGAATCAGCTCCCGCTCGGTTCCCCCCAGAATTGGGGGGTTAGGGGGGCGAGATCGAGTATAAACAAGCACCAAAATCGCCCTCTAAATTCCCTTGTGACGGCAGGAGGGGAACTGAAGTCTCTTGTTCCCCCCCAGAATTGGGGGGCCTGGGGGGCGAATTCCCCCCAGAATTGGGGGGCCTGGGGGGCATGATATAGCAGTAAGCCATCAGCTTTGCTGCAATCAGCCCTTCGGCCAGCTCAGGACAGGCTTGTTTCAAATTCCCGTCTATCAGGGTTTTGGGAATGAGCTCCTGTCCAAACCGACTCTCATCGTGCTATATGGCAGTCGCCATGACGGTTAGGACATCCGAAAATCTCGAAACTTGCCAACGACGGGCAGTTACCCTTTGCTGAAAGCTGACAACTGAAAGCTGATTGCTATACTAGCCTTGATCAAAAAGAAGACAGGGGTGGGAGATGACAGGGGGGCATCTATACCAGTGCAGCGTTCCAGAGCAATCGTACTCGGCCACCCCATTCACAAATCTTTAAGTATTATGTATCGAAAAACCCCAACATCTTTCCTTTCTTCCGGACTGGCAACCCTCAGCCTGCTGCCCATCCTTTCCGGATTTTACAGTGCTTCAGTGTTGGCGCAGACCCTCCCCCCCAGTCCCGTCCCCAACTCCATTCCCACCCTTCGAGAAACTCCCCTCTGGGATAGCACCGACACCCCCTACATCCTGGGGGCGGGCGATCGCATTCAGGTCGAAATGTTCAACATTCCCGAGTACAGCGGGGACTATCAAATCCTGGTCGATGGCACCATCAGCCTGCCCCTCATCGGTCGGGTCGCCATCAACAACCTGACCGTCGAGCAAGCCGCTACAGCCATCAAAGCCGCCTACGGGGGACTGCTGACCGACCCGATCATTTCGGTCACGCTCGTCGGCCCCCGACCGCTGAACGTGGGGGTCGCCGGCCAGGTCAGCCGCCCGGGAACCTACAAAGTCGAGTTGACCCGAGAAAGTACCACCGGCGCCGGACGGCAGGGGGGCGGGCTGCAATTTCCCACCCTCGTCGAAGTGCTCCAACTCGCCGAAGGGATCACCCCCGCCGGAGATCTGCGGGAAGTCCAAATTCGGCGTCGCCAACCCGACGGACAGGATCTTCTGTTCGCCGTCAATCTGTGGGAATTCTTCCAAACCGGCAACACCCGGCAAGATCTCACTCTGCGGGATGGAGATACAATTTACGTCCCCACCGTTAACGAAATCGATACGGGGGAAGTGCGAGAGCGGGCCAAAGCCAACTTTTCTGCGGATATCAATGTTCCCATCAGCGTGGCGATCGTCGGGGAGGTCAACCGACCCGGCCCTTACACGATCTTCGGGGGAGATCTGCGATCGCCGGAACTAGACGACCGATTGGAATTTTTAAATGTCCCTACCAGTAATAACGAAGTTGTGGGACTCCCCACCGTAACCCGGGCTATCAAGATCGCCGGTGGCATCACCCCAGAAGCCGATCTCCGCAATATCCAAATTCGACGCCGTATCCCCAACGGTTCCGAACAAATTGTCACGGTCAACCTGTGGGAACTGTTGAGGTCGGGGGATCTGAGTCAAGACGCCCTCCTCCAAGAAGGAGATAGTATCATCATCCCCAAAGCCGAAACCATCGATTTGACCGAAGCCTCCACCCTGGCGCGGGCCAACTTTGCCCCGAACCAAATTCAGGTGTTCGTGATCGGAGAGGTGGTTAGTCCGGGGAGCCTGCAACTGCGCCCCAGCACCTCTTTACACGAAGCCCTCCTCGCCTCCGGCAGCTTCGACCCAAACCGAGCGAAACAGGGAACCGTCGAGTTCATCCGCCCGAATCCTGACGGCACCGTTTCCCGGCGTTTGATCCAAGTGGACTTTTCCCAAGGCCTCAATCCGGAGAATAACCCGACCTTACAAGACCGAGATGTGATCGTCGTCTCCCGTTCGGGATATACCGAATTTTCAGATTCGATCCAGAC
>JBNGCR010000377.1:0-2507 GCA_050045915.1 Limnospira sp. | reverse complement strand
GGATGATGTTGGCGCCCAACTCCAGACCCAGTTCAAAAGCCCGGGCCAGACTCAGAGGTGAGATAAATTCCTCGTCGGCGCCGGTGGTATTCAACGGGACGTTAATCACCCGGCAGCGGGGGGCGAGTCCCGGAGAGGGGGTGTTTTCTTGCCCGACCATCGTGCTGGTGATGTGGCAGGCGTGGTTGTCGCCGTGGATGCGTTTGAGGAGGGGGTCGGGGAAGGCGGCTTTTTGGGCTTCGGCTTTTTGGTCTTTGTCGAGGTCGTCGTTATTGTCGATTTCTTGGAATTTGAGATAGGCCTCTTTGGGGACGGGTTCGGCGGGGGGGTGCCAGTAGGGGAAGACTTTGGAGACTTCGGCACCTTCAAAACAGGAGAGGGTGTGGTCGGGGTCGCCGTCGAGGACGACGATGGTGATGCGGGGGTCGCCGAGGGTTTGGTTGCGGAGGTCGGCGAGTCCGGGGATGCGGTCGTCGAGGTCGTGGGGGTGTTTGGCAGTCGTCGATTGGGTTTCGACTTCCCTCGACCCGACAGAATCCTCCAATTCGGAGGGGTTAACTGTGGCTTGGGTTTCGACTTCCCTCGACCCGACAGAATCCTCCAATTCGGAAGGGTTAACTGTTTCGACTTCCCTCGACCCGACAGAATCCGATTCGGCTTCAGTCGCTTCTATTTCTGAATCCAATTCGGAGGAATTAATTGTCGATGAATTTTCAACTTCGCTCGGCTCGACAGATGCGGATTCGGCTTCGACTTCCACCGCCAATTCTTCGGAGGTATTAATATTGTCTTCTGTCGCATCTTCTACCCCACTCGCCTCCACATCTCCGGTGGGCAATGACCCCAACATAAATTCGCCGACGGAGGACTCTACCACATAATTTAATCCCGTCGCCTGGGCAAAGCGATCGCTATCTCCCGCCCCCAGGGAACAAGGGGCCAGTCCCATATTCGTCGCCACCAAATAGAGGTTCTGATACAGTACGCCGACGTGCTTGAGTACCAGGGCATAGGCGAGCGATCGATATTTGCGGAACAGACGCCCGAACCGAGCCGTAATAATCAGTAAAACTTGGGGGATTCCCTGTTCGCCACTGGACTGGTGAGCGTCTTTAAGTAAGGCTTGAATATCGGTATTGTCCGCATCAATTTGAGCCAGTTGGTGGTTGAGGGGGTCGTAGTGGTAAAGTCCCGGCTTCACGCCTTCACAGCGGCGCACCACCGGATAGATTTCCAATTCGTACATCGCGCCGCCACAGGGATAGGGACGGCGGCTGATTTCACCCCAGTCGAAATCCTCGCCATATTCGGCTTTAATCATTTCTTGCTGCTCGGCATCCTGGGTGTAAATTTCCTTGACCCGGGCCGTGCGATAAAGCAGTTCCCCCAACTGCTCGATGGTGATGGGGTGATTCTCGTCGTATTCGCGAATCGATGCCCGTTTTTCAATCGCCGTGGTCAGGGTTTGATCTCGTTGGCGGATGGCATCGATGCTCTGTTGGGGCAGGGGGACAATTTGCCCGCTCATGGGGGGCTTCACCACCGGAAACTCGTCCCAAACCTCCAAACTGGCGGCAATATCACCCGTGGGATAGTCGTGGCGACCTTGGCGACAACGGCTATGGAATAGGAGGTTGTGGAACTCCCACAGCTTCAGTTCCGGGGCTTCGGCTTCGATGGAGAGGAAACCCGCCGCCCACAATAAGTTGAGGAACTGATAGGCGGTTTCGGGGCCGACTTGGGGGGGTGGCGTCACCCGCCGCAGGGATTGGGGTTGGGCGAGTTGGGCTAAAATGGCGCTGGCCCGCCAGTCCAGGAGCTTGACGCGGAATTTGGACAGGGGCGATTCGAGTACCATTCCCCCCTCGTGGCTGTGTTGGTAGGCGAAGCGCGATAGGCTAACGCTGGCCCGAGTCCAGTGGGGTGAGTCCAGGTTAAGTTCGGCGGACTCTACCATCGGCACGGCGATCGCCAACGGTAATACAGCATACTGCAACCAGCCGCGATCGCCCATCTGTTGCAATGTGGCGGCCAACTGTTCCCCGGCTTCCATCCCTTCCTGTGCGCTCAGAGTTTGGGTCAACTGTTGGAGGGTGGCGGTTCCTTCCTGTAAGTGGGCGATCGCATTTTCAAATCCGGGCAGTGCGGGCACGGTGAGTAGGGAGGCGGTTGCACCGGCATCATTGCCAGCAACAAAGCCAAGGGTATAGCCGTTTGCGGCTGGATGAACTTGAATACCGGAACTCAGAGACAAGGTGAATGGATTAGGGTGCATGGTCTTTCAATAAAAAGAATCAAAGATATCAACAATAACGATGCAGAGACGACAGAGAACTGTAATGGGGGGTCTCGGTGATTTGCCGGGATGAAAACCGAGGGTGAGGATTGCGGTCAGGGGGGGGAAAGCCCCCTCCTCCGCGCCGTGTGCCGGGTATGGTCAAGCCCCGATGTATCGAAGGTTGCCCGTCAATTCATCGAGGCGAACCAAGCGCCCTGGCTGACCTCAC
>JBNGCR010000376.1:0-2519 GCA_050045915.1 Limnospira sp. | reverse complement strand
GGTTTCAATCCCTAAAAGGGATTTTGGATAGTTGCAACTGCCACCCATTGAAACCCGTGCTGTATGCAGTTTTCAAGGTTCATTTGCGCGATGCCCCCTAATAATAGCACGATCGCGATCGAAAAAGCAAGCCCAAATCGCCGAAACCCTTGCCCTGTAAGGTGCGCGGGGGTGTCGAAGCGACGATCACCCTCAAAGCCAGTGCTGACGGAGGATTCAGGCAAATCCAGAAACCCGCCAATTTCTACAGCCACCCCGTCGCGCAATTTCAGCCCAAACCCCCCATTCCCGAACCCGCCGATTTTGCGCTGTCGCATCGCCACCGTCCCGACTGAAAAACCTCTCTAAATGGTAGCATGAGGGATCGAGAACAATCGGTAACGAAGAAACCATCATGTCATCCGTCATACCCGTCAACTTGGGGCCGATGTCCTACGAGATCGCCGTCGCCGCGGGCAATTTGGATCGGTTGGGCCCCCTGATGTCCCCCCTGAAATTGGGCAAAAAAGTATTGCTGGTGTCGAACCCGGAAATCTTCCGACACTACGGAGAACGGGCGATCGCATCCCTGGAAACGGCCGGATTTCAAGTGGCGTCGTGCACCCTCCCCGCCGGGGAACAGTACAAAACCCCCCAAACCCTACAGTTAATATATGATGCGGCGTTGGAACATCGCCTAGAACGCAATTCTACGATGGTGGCCCTCGGCGGCGGCGTCGTCGGGGACATGGCGGGATTCGCGGCGGCAACTTGGCTGAGGGGGATCAATGTGGTGCAGGTGCCCACGTCTCTATTGGCGATGGTGGATGCCTCCGTCGGCGGCAAAACCGGGGTGAACCATCCCCGGGGAAAAAACCTGATCGGCGCCTTTCACCAACCGCGTCTGGTGGCGATCGATCCGGAAGTGTTGGCGACGTTGCCGGAACGGGAATTTCGGGCTGGAATGGCGGAGGTGATCAAATATGGGGTGATTTGGGATGCGGAATTGTTTTCCCAGTTGGAAAAAACCGATCGCCTCGATCGCATGGAAGCGGTGGCGCCGGAACAGTTGCAGGAAATTTTAGTCCGGTCCTGTCAGAGTAAGGCGGATGTTGTCAGTAAAGACGAAAAAGAATCGGGACTGCGGGCGATTTTGAATTACGGCCACACCATCGGCCACGCGGTGGAAAGTTTGACCGGATATACCGAATTGGTACACGGAGAAGCGGTGGCGATCGGCATGGTGGCGGCGGGTCAAATTGCGGTTCATTTGGATTTGTGGCCGGCAGAGTGCGATCGCCGTCAATTAGAATTAATTGAAAAGGCGGGTTTGCCGGTTCGCCTCCCCACGGGGTTGAAAATTGACGACATTATCGACCTGTTGCAGACCGATAAAAAGGTCAAAGATGGCAAGGTGCGGTTTATCCTCCCCACGGCGATCGGGACGGTTCTAATTAGCGATCGCGTCCCTTCGGAAACCATCCGCGACGTGTTGCAAAAAATGTGATATTTTCGTGTTTTTGCTGTCCCCATTACCGTTTATTCGAGCTGTTTCGATACAGACAAAACGGCTGGTAAAATTGTTTAAAAGTTCGACATTCATCAAACTGGATCATGCTGGGACTCGGAATAGACGGCGGCGGGACGAAAACGGTTTGCGTGTTGATGGACGATCGCGGCGAGGTTTTGGGCCGGGGGGTAGCCGGACCTTCCAACTATCAAACCATCGGACTCGAAGCCGCCGGAAATGCTATCAAAAGCGCGATGATTCAAGCCGTCGGCCAAAAAGCGGGTGACATAACGATTGGCGGTTTGGGTTTGGGACTCGCGGGGGTGGGGCGTCCGGAAGATATCGAAACGGTGCGGAAATTGGTGGGACAGATGCAATCAGACCCCGATCTTTGGGTGAATTGGGATGTCAAACCGGAAAATTTTGCGATCGGCGGCGATAACGCGATCGCCCTGGTGGGGGGACTGGGACACGATGTCGGAATTGTCGCGATCGCCGGGACGGGCTCCCAGATATTCGGCCGCAATTCGCAGGGAAAAACCAAGCGAGTCGGCGGGTGGGGTTACATCCTCGGCGACGAGGGTGGTGGCTACGATATCGCCGTCCGGGGGTTGCGGGCCGTGATGCGATCGTTTGACGGACGTCTGCCACCCACGGCGTTGACAGAAGCGTTTTTATCGCACTTCGATTTGGAGTCTCCGGAAGGGTTGATCGAGGTGATTTACCGGCGGGATTTGGCAGTCAAAGACATCGCCGCATTGTCCCCCATCGTCGATCGCGCGGCAGCGGATGGCGACACCCTTGGCGATCGGATTATTACAGATATTTCCGAGGAATTGATCTGGGCGACAAAGGTGGCGATCGCGGAATTATTCGACCCGGCGGAAGCCTTGGAAATCGTCACAATGGGGGGAGTTTGGCGGGGAATGGCGAACCTCCGACGCCGATTTATTACTGGAATAAGTGCGATCGCGCCCAAGGCGGACGTGCTCTGGCCCCGCCACGAACCCGCCTATGGTGCGGCGCTGTT
>JBNGCR010000375.1:0-2522 GCA_050045915.1 Limnospira sp. | reverse complement strand
GGCGGGACTATTCCCCTTCTAACCCTTGGGAATCCAACGGCAGCGATCGCGATTATGACGACTACGACGATTATGACGACTATGACGATTATGACGATTACGACGACTATGACGACGACTAAAATCGTCCCGACGCTCAATTAACGCTCTGATTTAAACCTGCAAAACCATTGATTTAGGAGTTATTGACCATGAAACCGTCTTTGAAAATTGCCACCCTGTTGTCCTTGGCGTTTCTCAGTTTGGGAGAAAGCGCGAATGCGGCCGTCACCGCCCCGACTCAAAATCCGGTCAACCGCATCCAAATGGAAATCGAAACCCTGCCGGAAGCGACGACCTCGGAGGACGGGTATTTGACCGCCGACGCCGACAGCGATCGCGACTACAACTATGACACCGATCGCGGTCGCGCTTCCTCCCGTCGCCGAGCTCGCTCGAACACGCTGGCTTAGAAACCGATTCGATTCCGGGGGATAACTCGATTCCCCCGACCGCCCCTCCCGCCGAATTCCCGAACCTTCGATGCAAACTTTCACGACACTGTTAGACCCATTTCCCCTCGAAACATTTCTCGAAAAATATTGGACGCGAGAAGGTCTGGTCATACCCGGCACAGATGCCGATCGCTTCGGACATTTATTTGATTGGGAATCCCTCAACAATTACCTGAATTTTTACCCGTTAAAATTTCCGGAAGTCCGCGTTTCCAAATCCGGTCAAACCCTGCCGGAAGCGAAGCGGCCCCAAGAACTGATCGAACAGTGTCGGGCGGGGGGGACGCTGGTGGTCGATCGCCTCCACGAACGGGTAAAAGCGATCGCGGAATGGGTGGCCCAACTGCGAATCGAACTCGGACACCGCTGCCAAGTCAACAGCTACTGTTCCTTTCCCGGACATCAAGGTTTTTCCCGTCATTTCGACTCCCACGAAGTCTTTATTTTACAACTCTCCGGTCACAAACACTGGCGCGTTTTTTCTGACACTTTCGTTTATCCCCTCGCCGAACACCGTTCCTCCCAATTTACCCCCCCGGAAACCGACCCCTACATCGACATCATTCTCCATCCCGGAGATCTCCTCTACATCCCGCGCGGCCACTGGCATTATGCGATCGCGGTGGACGAACCCTCTTTGCATCTGACCCTGGGCATTGACTGTCAAACCGGCATCGATTTTAGCGACTGGTTGACCCGGGAATTGCAAGAGTTTCCCCAATGGCGAGAAAGTCTGCCTTTGTTGAATCCGGACGGTCGAGAAAACTGCCGGAAACATTTGCGAAATTTGGTGCAAAATTGGATGAATTTGTTGGAGTCAGACAAGTTCATTGATCGCTATCTCGACGAACAACTTTTGCAGGGGCAACCCCCCGTCCAATTCGGTTTCCCAGCACAGATGGGATACGATATCTTTCCCCACGGCGATCGCACCCAATTCTATCGCCCTCCCCAACCCGTACAGATCTCTGAACTGGCAGAAACGGACAAATATGAAATTAAAACCGGAGGCAAGAAAATCTCCCTGAAGGGCATCGAAAAATCGGTTTTGGAACGCATTTTTGTGGCGACCGAATTTGACGGACTCGACGTGCGGAAGTGGTTGCCCGGTTTCGATTGGGAAACGGAAATCGTGCCGTTTTTATCTCGTTTGGTGAAAGCGGGGATTTTGATCGTGCGATCGGATCGGATCGATTGATGTCGGTTTTTTCGACTTAAAATGTAGTATGGCGCTGCGCGCGGGTGTAGGGTGTAGGGTGTAGGGTGTAGGGTGTGGGGTGTGGGGGTGGGAAATGCCCTGGGAATCGGGGTTTCAAGGTTAGTCCTCCTCACTCAACTGTAACTACACTCTTTGCTCGTTGCTATATGATCAGATCGGACACCGTGCATTCGGGATGATAGATCTTGTATTTTAACGATAACAAGTATCGATGAACGATCTGCCCAAATTTAAGTCCGGTCAAATTGTGGCGTTGGAAGCCGAAGATGCCTGTCTGTACGCGGAGGTGATTCAAGTGGTGAGCGATCGCCAAGTGTGTTGGGTTCGCCCGTTAATGTTGGTCGAATCCGCTGCGGACGATCCTCCCGCGTCCTACGATCTGCGCGAGAGTTCGGACTTGATCTGGCCGCTGCAACTGTTTCGCGCCGCTTTGGATACGGAGGCGATCCCGCTGTTGGTGGAATTGGATGCCGGGGCGGAAAAAGGGGCGATCGCACCCGGAACCCACCGACGATTTCGGGCGTTTATTTCTCGAATTTGGAACGCCCACCCCCGCGCCTTTCAGAAACTCGGAGAAACCGGCGAAAATCAATCCGCAGGAGTCGAATATTCCTGATCCTACGGATTTTTTAAAACCGCTTTTGCCTCAATTAAGAGTCCGGATCGAAACCGAGCGATCGCAACTGTTCTAACAATTGTTGCGCCCTCAATTCGGCTTCGTCTGCGCGTTGGCGTTCGGCTTCGGCACGTTGGCGTTCGGCTTCGGCGCGTTGCTGTTCGGCTTCGGCGCGTTGACGTTCGGCTTCGGC
>JBNGCR010000374.1:0-2531 GCA_050045915.1 Limnospira sp. | reverse complement strand
TTTCAAACCGTGTGCCCGTACAGGTCATAAACGTCGGCGTCGGTAATTTTCACCGGCACCAACGACCCCAAACGGGCGCCTCCCTCCACATACACCAACCCGTCCACCTCGGGGGCGAAACGGGCCGATCGCCCCACGAGTTCGCCGGTGGCGGGGTTCTCCTGTTCGATGAGCACGTCCACCACTTCCCCAACACATTGGCGGTTTCGCTTCAGGGAGATGGGCTGCTGGACCTTCATGATCGCGTCCCGCCGCGCTTCCATCACCGCTTCCGGGACGGGGTTGGGGAGGGTGTAGGCGGGGGTTCCCTCTTCCGGGGAGAAGGTGAAAACGCCGACGTGATCGAACTCGTGGCGGCGGACGAAGTTGAGTAAATGCTCGAAATGGGCGTTGGTTTCGCCGGGGAAGCCGACGATAAACGTCGTCCGCATCACGGCATCCGGCAGGGCAGTTTTGATTGTTTCGATGATGTCGTCGTTGACGCGGCCCTGCCAGGGGCGGTTCATGGCCCGCAAAATTTCCGGGTGGGAGTGTTGCAGGGGCAAATCCAGATAGGGGAGGACGTTGGGGGTTTCCTGGATGGCGGCGATGACCTTGGGGGTGAGGCCGGTGGGGTAGGCGTAGTGCATCCGTATCCAGGGTACGTCCACGGTTCCCAGGGCGCGGATCAGGTCGGCGAGTTTGGGTTCGCCGTAGATGTCGGTGCCGTAGTTGGTGGTAATCTGGGAGATCAGCACCAGTTCTTTCACGCCCTGATCGGCCAGTTGTTGGGCTTCAGAGACGATGGATTCGATGGTGCGCGATCGCTGGTTTCCGCGCAGGTGGGGGATGATGCAGAAGGCGCAGCGGTAGTTGCACCCCTCGGCGACTCGCAGGTAGGCGACGCCCTCGCTGGTGGTGCGGTAGCGGGGAACGGTGTCGTCGGCGATGTAGGTGGGTTCGGCGGACACTTCCCGGACGCGATCGCCCTTTTCGACGCGATCGATGACGTCGGCGATTTTATGATAGTCCCCGGTGCCCACCAGGGCCACGGCTTCCGGGAGTTCTTCGAGGAGTTGGTCCTGGAAGTGCTGGGCCATGCATCCGGTGATCACGACTTTTTTGTTGGCTTCGGCGAGTTCCACCAGGGTGCGGACGGATTCTTCCCGGGCCGCTTCGATGAAGCTGCAGGTGTTGACGACGACGTAATCGGCGGCGTCTTCGTCGGAATCGACCTGATATCCGGCTTCGGCGACCAGGCCGATCATGTGTTCGGTGTCGATGCGATTTTTTTCGCAACCGAGGTGGGAGAAGGCGATCGTCGGCTTTGTTGCCATTGGTGATTGAAGTTTGGATGCACAAACGCGACAGGACAGGTTCTTTATTTTATAGCAGGCAACAGGGAATAGGCAATAGGCAACAGGAAAAGGGAGTGGAGGGAGTCCAGAAACGGGCGTAAGGCTTGCGCCCCTAAGCAGTGCGCGCTCCAGATGATTGGGGAAGTTGTCGGGTGACCGGCAGCGGGTCAGATGTTTTCCGATTGATGATCGGGATTTTATGTCGATAGTTTAGGGGCGGTTTTTTTGACTGAGCGATCGCGGTCAGTTTTGTGTTATAATGGAAGGATTAGATCGCCTTTTTCGGGCGTTTATCGGGTGGCGATCGCGGTTCTTGACGAGGGCAAAGTTTGACAATCCCGGCTAAAAATTTGGCGCGGAGGGGCGGATTTTAGACCCACTTTCTAACCGTTTAAAATCTACCTTTAGACTGATGACATCGTGATTTTTTGGTTCGAGAATAATAAAAGTATAGCAACAAGCGATCAAGTGTATTGACACGCTGGAGCTAACCCCAAAAACTACCCAACCCAGATGAACAGGGGCTTCTCGTCCTCCCGATTCCTTAATACCGATTATCGAGAGCCACACACAGCGCCATAACCGGATCGCAAAATGATTGAAAAATAATTCAAAAATTGATGTTTTGTTCTTTGTGTCCCTATCAACTCCAAAAAGACAAGTCGGCTATCTTTGCGAAAATTACCGACATGATTATATTGCTCGATGTCGCCAAACATCAGATCGAAGAACAGGAAAATCAAAGCCGTCTCGACTATGTGATCGAGCAGCTTTACGAGTTGAGAATGTTCGCCGACAATGTGGGTAGTTGTCAGCATACCTGCTCCATTTGTCCTCCGGAATCGGGGGAAAACGGGCTTCAGACAACCCGCGAGTCCGGGCTGCGAGTGCTGTGGGAAATGGAGCGATCGCCCGAGGAAAGCGGCAGCCCAGCCAAAAACAAAAGACCGCACCCCTAGGGCGATCGAACCGCCCCAGGTTCCGATCAGTTAGACCACTCCCGGCCCAAAATCGCCCAGGTTTTCTCATCCACAGTTCCGGTCGGTTCCAAGCCCATCGCCTCCTGAAAGTCGCTCACCGCTGCCAGAGTCCGTGGTCCGAAAACCCCGTCAACCGGACCCGGAGCGTGTCCTTTCAACCCCAGGCGAATTTGCAGGGTTTTCACCTTCGAGCCCCGCGCCCCCTTTTCCAGGA
>JBNGCR010000373.1:0-2533 GCA_050045915.1 Limnospira sp. | reverse complement strand
AAAAAAACCGCACCGCCGCCCCGGAAACCCGGAACAAAAGCGGTGCGACATCAAAACCAACTTAAAGGACGCCCACGTTAGCTAGTCCCAAAATGACGCCGGTGCCGAGGATGTGGCCCAAGCAAATGCTGCCCACCACAGCACCCGCACTCATTCCCGCGATGGGGGTGGAGGCGCCGACAGTCTGCTGTTGGATAGTGAACTTACCGATCGCGATCGCCAACACATTACAGATCACCATCACGATCGCAATACTCGGACCCCAAGAGGTGGTCGTCGCAGCCGCTAAAACCAAAATTGAATCGATCAAGGGACTTCTCCTAATTTAAAAAAGTTGGACAGAATTGACAAACTTTAGCATCTTTAAGTTCAACCTTTTATCACAAAAACTCGCACCTTCATCGGACCGTAGCAAAGCTTAATATTCAGTCATATTCGTTAAAATACGACTCATAAAGCGCTACGCGCAGGGTGTAGGGTGTCGGGTGTAGGGTGTAGGGAGTGAGGGCTTCAGACCCCCTTGACGGCTTGGATCACCTGCAAACTGCCGCCCGCGTGGAGGCAATGCCGCGGCGGGTTCTCCCCCGAGGGCGAATCCCCCACCGCGAACCCCTCCTCTGCCAACAAACCCCCCAAATCCGTCCGAATCAACTGCCAAGCCGTCTCCGTCTCAAACAGCCACAGAAACGCCGCCACCCCCGGCCAAAACAGGGGATTGGTGGGGCGGTGGAAATCCACCAGGGCGAACGTCCCCCCGGGCTTGAGGACCCGGTACACTTCGGCTACAATTATTCTCAACTGCTCCGGTGCCATCTCGTGCAGGGCGGCGCTCGTGTGCACCAAATCGAAAGTATTGTCGGGGAAGGGCATCTCCTCGGCGAATGCCTCCACATAGTCGGCTTCCGGGACGTTCTGTCTCGCCCGGGCCAGCGATCGCGGCGAGGCATCCAACCCCGTCACCTGTTGAGAATACTGTGCGAGAACGGCCGTGGCCTGTCCGCTGCCACAGCACAAATCCAGAACCCGGGCGTCCGGGGCGATTTCCAGCCCCTCCAGGGCCAGGTGGCGAAATCGGGCTTCCCCCCCCACGCCGAGGGCGGCGAGGCGGGAAATGCCGTCGTAGAGCCACTGGTAGCGGTAACTCAGAGGTCTTAAAAAAGTTGCCATCAATCAAGGTTTCGAGAGTTTTGCTATCGACTTTGCCTCACCCAACAGGATATATTGTTAAAATGAGTAACAAAAATTAGAGTCTGGGAATCGATTAAGCGCCATGGGACGAGTTGGAGTCTTACTACTAAACCTGGGCGGACCCGAACAATTGGAGGATGTCCGCCCCTTCCTGTACAATTTATTTTCCGATCCCGAAATTATCCGGCTGCCATTCACCTGGCTACAAAAACCCCTCGCCTGGATGATTTCGACCTCGCGCTACACGAAATCCCAGGAAAATTACAAAGAAATTGGCGGTGGCTCCCCCCTGCGCCGGATTACGGAAGAACAGGCCGCCGCGCTGCAACAAAAATTGCAGGAACAGGGACACGACGTCCAGGTATATGTGGGGATGCGTTACTGGCACCCCTTCACCGAAGAGGCCCTAGTTAAAATTAAGCGCGATCGCATCGAAGAATTAGTGATCCTCCCCCTGTACCCGCAATTCTCCATCAGCACCAGCGGATCGAGCTTCCGACTCCTAGAGCGGATTTGGGAAACCGACCCAGCCCTCCAAAACATCGATTATACCGTCATCCCGTCCTGGTACGAGCGATCGGGATACCTGCAGGCGATGGCGCAACTGATCGCCCAGGAACTGAACCACTGCCCCGACCCAGACAAGGTTCACCTGTTCTTCAGCGCCCACGGCGTCCCCCTCAAATACGTTGAGGAGGCCGGCGATCCCTACCAGCAGGAGATCGAAGCCTGCACTGAGGCGATCATCAAGACCCTCAACCGTCCCAACTCCCACACCCTCGCCTACCAAAGTCGGGTCGGCCCCGTCGAGTGGCTCAAACCCTACACCGAAGAGGCGATTCCGGAACTCGCCCAGCAGGGGGTCGAGGATCTGTTGGTGGTCCCCATCAGCTTCGTGTCCGAACACATCGAAACCCTGCAAGAAATCGATATGGAATATCGGGAACTGGCGGAGGAGTCGGGCATCAAGAACTTCTACCGGGTTCCGGCTCTCAACACCCACCCCGTCTTCATCCAGGATCTCGCCGATCTGGTGGTGGAGTCGTTGGAAAAGCCCAACATTCACTTCTCCGAAGTCGTTCGTCCCGACAAGAAGATGAAGATGTATCCCCAGGAGCGTTGGGAGTGGGGTATGACGACGGCGGCGGAGGTCTGGAACGGCCGACTGGCGATGATCGGCATCGTGGCGGTGATCGTGGAACTGATCGCGGGTCAGGGTCCGCTGCACTTCGTCGGTTTGCTGTGAATTTGGGGAGTCGGGAGTCGGGAGTCGGGAGTCGGGAAAGATTGGAAATCAGAGGGCGAAATCAGAGGGCGAAATCAGAGGGCGAAATCAGAGGGCGAA
>JBNGCR010000372.1:0-2533 GCA_050045915.1 Limnospira sp. | reverse complement strand
CCCAATCCTATGCGAGAGGATTTCTGCTATTAGCTTGGGAATTGATTCCCAAGCGATTTATCCCACCAACCCTCCCCTCCTCCGCGTCCTCTGTGCCTCTGTGGTTTTTCTCAAAATTCATCCCATTATACCACCCAAAAAGCCCGAAATTAAAACGCCAATAACCCGTATCGTTTCTGTAGCTGCAATAACTTGATCCGGGCTTCCCCCGCATTGTCGGCGAGATCGGCAAATTCCATAAACCGCCGCAACTCCTTCCGCAGCAAATTCCGCTCCACATCCAGGGTATCCCGCCCCAAATCCGGCGGCAGGACGATCATATCAAATACCGTCGCCCGTTCCTTTCCGGGGTGGGGCCTGAGCACCCGCCCCCGCCGCTGGATGAACTGGCGGGGGTTGCTGCTGCTGGCGAGGATGATGGCGTTGCGAATCGCCGGGATATCCACCCCCTCATCGAGACAGCGAATCGCCACGAGTCCCTGAAGGTCCCCGGCTTCAAACTGGCGCCGCAGGCGTTCCCGCTGGTCCATCGGGGTGGCGGCGGTGTAGGTGTTGACGCGGTAGCCCAATTCCGAGCCCAGCAAGGCGACGGTGGCTTCCACCTGGCGGGCGGTGCGATCGCTCGTTTCCACCGTTCCATCCCCGCAGTAAAATAAGGTGTGGGTGGTGTGCAACCGAGCCGCCATCACGCTTCGCAGGGCGTTGAGTTTGTTTGTCGCCGACCCGATCAATCTCGCGCGCTGTATTAATAAAGCAGTGATCGTCTCGTTATTTTCCCAATTATCTTCCCCATTTTCCATCAACGCCCAACCGATGCGGGTGGTGAGGCGGGAGTAAGTCCGGCTTTCGGCTTCCGTCAATTCCACCAAAATCGGATAGTACAAATAGTGAACTAACGCCCCCTGGCGGATGGCTTCGGCGAGGGTGAGTTCGGGTTGCAAAACGGGCCCGAAATAGTCGATCAAAGAATCGGTTCCCTCCTCGTCGTAGTGGCGTTCCGGGGTGGCGGAGAGGGCGAGACGCAAACCGATGTTGCGGGGGAGGCAGGCTTCCAGGCGGGGCGCCCCCAGATTGTGGGCTTCGTCGCCGACGATCAGGGTTTTGGGGGGAAAGTAGCGGAGTTGGGATTGGAAGCCCTCGGAAATGAGGGTGGCGTTGGTGGTGATGACGGTGAGAAAGGGGAGGTGGCCCGATCGCAGCGTGTAGAGGGCGGTGGATAGCTGTTTTTGCCAGTTGTGGACGCTTTCAAAGGCGAGGATCGGTTTGAGCCCGAATTTCTCCGCCTCCCGCCCCCACTGGGTGACGAGGTGGCGGTAGGGACAGACGACGAGGAGCACCTGTAGGTTGATTTTCTGGTACAATTCCGTCGCGATCGCCAACGCCGTAATCGTCTTACCGCTGCCCGTCGCCATTTTCAACATCCCCCGCCCCCGGTTGGCGAACCACCCCGCGATCGCCTCACGTTGGTAGGGCCGCAGGTGTAGGCTATTGGGGAGGGTGGGGGCGCCCGGTAAGGGGCCGACGACAGGTAGATTCACCGCTGGAGGCTAAAAAGGGTTATCGTCATCATCGCCATAGGATTCCCAGTCGGGACAGGAGTCTTCCTCAACTCCGTAGGGGTGCATCCCGCACACCAACAAATTCCCGCCGTAAACCTGGCCGTGATAATTCTTGCATCCCCGGCAGGCGGGGTTTTGGGTGGCGGTGGGGTGGACGTAGGTGACGAAGGGATCGAACTCTTCCTCCTCCACGTCGATGTCCAGATCCATGTAGATCTCGAGAATCGGTTCGATAATTTCGTTCAAACACTCGTCGAGATCGGGGATAATTTTATTTTGGACTTCCTCAGCAAATTCTTCCGAAAGCTGCGTCAGGTCGTCCATCATGTGGTTAAATTCTTCCGTCACATCTGTAAAAAATTTCTCTACCTCGATAACTGCCGTTTCGATACCTTTAAAAAATTCGTTGGGCCAATCTTCCATCAGGGTTTAGGGGCTAATTACTTCACAATACCGATGAGTGAACCGAATTGGGGATCGCGAGAAGCAATACCCAGTATACCACCGCATCAATCCCGTTCCAGGCGGCGCAGTTCTTCTTGCAGATCCTTGACGCGATCGCGCAATTCGTCCACATCCTCGTCCGTCCCCGACTCTTCGTCGTCATCTTCCAAAATTTCGATGCGACGGGGTTCGGCCGACTGGGGGGGCGGGGGAACCTCTGCCCCGGGCTGTTGGGCTTGCCGGATCGCATCATCGACGAAGCGACGGGCTTCTTCGGTAGTCATTTCGCCCCGTTTGACCAATTCATCCGCCAGTTTTTGGGCTTCGACCTGCAATTCGGCCAACTTCGTCCCCGCCTTCTCTCCGGCGTAGGAGGCCAGACCGACTCCAAGATACACTGCTTTTTGGACTAAATCTCCAAAACCGGGCATGGCAATAGATTCTCCAGCGTCTTGATTAATTAATTTAAGATCAATTCTATACTCGGACGAAGAAACCGGGTGTCCTGTCGCCCTGCGATCGCGCGATCG
>JBNGCR010000371.1:0-2547 GCA_050045915.1 Limnospira sp. | reverse complement strand
AGATGGCTTCAATCCTCCTCGTCGATCATGCCTTCGAGCTTCCGGCGTTCCTGGATAGCCGCCAAAACTTGTTCGTAGTTGTCTTCATCGACTTGCTGGACGTAGTTGAGTTTGACTTCTTCTAAAAAATCCACCAGCAGATGTTCGATTTTTTGAATTTGATCGCCTTTGAGCTCCCGCCACAGGATTTGTCCGAAGTCGCGCACCAGTTGGTTGGTGAGTTGGGTGCCGACGGGATCTTCCATCGCGTCGCGGATGGTTTCGTAGGCGTCTTGGGGGCCTTCGGATGCCAGATCCGTGAGTTGGTTGACGAGGCGATCGGTGAGGTCTTTTGAGAGGGTTTCAAATCCCGGTATTTGTTGGAGGTTTTGGGACATGGGGGAGGCTTTCACCAGACTCTCAATATTGTAGCGCAGTAGGGCTTCGATGTCGTCGTGAAGTTGGGGGATGACGCGGTAGACGGTGAGTTGAATTAAGCGGGTGACGATCGCTTCGATTTCGTTGATATCGTTGATGTCGAGATAGCGCTGCTGTCGCGATTGAGAAATGCGTTGCGCCAAGTTTCCCCGCCGCAATTCCTGCTGAAGTTGGTTGATAAATTGAATGATGACGGCTTCCGTCAGTTCGGCGGCGAAGGAGGACACAAACCCGCGGCTGGCGAGGGCGCGAACCCGCTCCAGCTTCACCAATTTGGTCTGATTCAGTCGCATACTGACCGGGATAATTCGCAAGACCCGGGCGGCTGGAAGGGGAATGAATAAAAGCACGTCGTACCACCGCCACAGCATGGCATCGGGCCAACTGACGGTGTTGAAGCGACGGCTGATGATGCGGGTGCGAATCAAAAATTCAGCTAGGAATAACAGGATGAAGGGGAGATCGAGTCTCCAGAAGTAGGTGAGAAAGTCCCCACTTTCGCCGAGGCTGCGATAGTAATTTCGGGCGATCGCGGGCTGGATGTTCTCCTCAAACCAGCGGATTTCTTCTAGAAATCCTTCTTGTTGGAGATATTCGGAACTCCAAAAGGTGGTGAAGGCTTGTTTGGCTGAATCTTCCGGGTTGGGGATGCGATCGCGCATCCGATTTTTGATTTTTTCTAAGGCTCCACTTTGATTGGAAATGGCAAAGGGATCGGTGTCGATCATCTCGATACTTTGCTGCTGTAAGATTTGGAGTAATTCCTCGCTGGGGACAGATTCTAGCCCGGTTTGGGGAACTTGGGTTTTGAGGGCTTCCACCTGGTCTAAGTATTTCTGGGTGGTGCGATGGGGTTCTATTCCTTTGATGGGGTCATAGAGGCGGGTAAGTTGGGAAAAATACTGGAAATAAAAGTTGCGCCAGGGAATATAAGTTAGGTCAAATAGGACTAGGAGATAGTTAAGGGTGGCTAAAATTGCCATTCCCCGCTCTATCCAAAAGCCCAGGCGTTTTTTGCGAACGGTCGTTTTTTTTTGCGGTGACATAGGGCAGCAGTGTTTTGAATGGCGACCTCATGCACGAAAGTCTGATTCAAATTGGATTAAACTGAACTTTAAGGACGTTTCATTTCCTTTGATCCGATGTCTGAATCTTCTCCCCGCATCAGTGTTGTCATTCCGGCGTACAATTGCGATCGCTACATTGCCGAAGCGATCGAAAGCGTGCTGGACCAGACGGAGACTTCCTACGAAATCATTGTCGTCGATGATGGCTCCCGGGACAAAACGCGGGAGGCGATCGCACCTTACCGCGATCGGGTCCGCTACGTCTACCAGGACAATCAGGGCGTCTCGGTGGCGCGAAATCACGGTTTGAGCCTCGCCCGAGGTGAGTTTATCACTTTTTTGGATGCGGATGATTGTTTCTTTCGAGAGACTTTGGCGGCCCAGATGGCGGTATTTGAACCTGATCCGGAGTTGGCGATCGTCCACAGTGGCTGGCGGCGGGTGAACCAGGCGGGGGAACCGCTGATGGATGCGACTCCCTGGGAAATAGTCCCGGAGTTGAATTTAGAGATGTGGCTGCGGTGGAAACCGTTGGGGACGATGGGGACGCTGATGTTCCGGCGGGAGGCGGTGGCGGCGGTGGGGGGGTTCGAGCCGGGATTGGCCCACGCGGAGGATGTGGATTTGATTTTGCGTCTGGCGTTGAAGGGGTATCGGAGTGCTTGGTTGAAGCGATCGACGGTGTGTTACCGCCAGCACGATCGCAACACGATGCGGGACGGGGTTTCCCAGGCGAAATCGATCAATTATGTGTTGGACAAGTTTTTTGATTTGCCGGATATTCCCTTTGAAATTCAGGCGATCGAAGATTGGGTCCGCTACAGTACGTTGGTGTGGAGTTCCTGGTATTTGTACCACACGGGATTTGTCGTCGAAATGGCGGAGTATTTGCAGCGATCGTGGCAGTACAGCCCGTTTTTACCGGTGGAAACGGCGATTGACTGGGTGGAGAGTTTCGGCTACTATTCGGAGGGTGTGGGGGAGCGTTTGGACGTGGATGCCCTGTGCAAGTCGCCGGAGTGGCAGGGGTTGATCGAGTGGGCGATCGCCTCGCCGAAATCGT
>JBNGCR010000370.1:0-2593 GCA_050045915.1 Limnospira sp. | reverse complement strand
AGTCCCCCAAAGTTGGGGGATTTAGGGGGCTTGAGTCCCCCAAAGTTGGGGGATTTAGGGGGCCAATCTCACGCCGCTTTCGTTTCAGTCTTGAGGGCCAGACGCGCCAAACCGATACACAGCAGCGCATTGACGATCAAGAACCCGCGAGCGATCGCGCCGCCGCCCAATCCCCAGACAGCAGGCGAAATCACCGCACTCACCGCCAGACAACTGGCCACGCCGATGGTCGTTCCGATCGCGGCCCACTTCCACTGCGGATGTCCGAGGAACAGCACCACCAGCACCACCGGAATCAACACGCTGGCAAATAGCGGATTCAACACCCCGCTGCCCTGAATGGCGCCGCCGAGTTCCGGGACCGAAGATCCCATCACCCGCATCGGCCACTGGGGCAAATCGAAGATATACAAACCGCGCAGGAAGAACAGACCGCCACTTCCGGCGACCAAACCGCTGGCCATCGACCAACTCCACTGGAAGGGGAAATAATTCCGCAGGAACCAGGCCAGCAGGTAAGAACCCACCACCATCGCCACTTTCGGCAACAGGGCCACCGCACCGCCGTCGATCCAGAAGCGGGGGTTCAGATAGCCGCTATCCCGCAGCCAGCGGAAGAAGTCGCGGAAGGTGATCTGTCCGCGCAGGGCCACTTGCACCGCACTCGCCGCATCCAACTGGCCCGCCCCGAAGTGGTTGAGGGGGTCTTCCTGCACCTTGCGGGACGACTCTTTCAGGATGGCGGAAATTTGTTCGGGGTCGTCAACTCCGGTCGCCCGAATTAACGCCGCGACTCCGGCGACGTGGGGGGAAGCCATGCTGGTGCCCTGGAAGGCGGCGAAAGTCGATCCGCCGTTCTCCGGGTCCACGGTTTCCTGGAGGATGCCGCCGTCTTGATTTTCCCCCTGGGTGAGTCCGCCGGGGGCGGAGAGATCCACACCCGCGCCGAAATTGGAATAGGGGGTCTTGTTGCCCAGGGAATCCAACGCCGAAACGCCGATCACCTTGGGATAGCGGGCCGGATATCCGGCGGCATTTTGTCCGGAGTTGCCCGCGGCGGCGATAATGACGACACCCTGATCGTAGGCGTAATCGATCGCCTCTTTCATCAGGGCGCTTTCCCCGCCGCCGCCGAGACTCATGTTAATCACATCGGCATTATTGTCGGCGGCAAATTTGATCGCTTCGGCGATATCGGAGATCGTCCCGCCGCCGCCCGCCGAGAGGACCTTCAAGGGCATGATTTTGGCTTGGTGGGCAATTCCCGCCACGCCGTAGCCGTTGTTGGTGGACTGGGCGATGGTTCCCGCGACGTGGGTTCCGTGTCCGTTGTCGTCGTTGGCCAGGACGCGATCGTTTACAAAGTCATAACCGGGGACGAACTCGGTATCTTTGAGATCGGTAATCTGGCTGACTCCGGTATCGATCACCGCCACGGTGACGCCATCCCCTTTCGTTTCCTTCCAGGCTTCTTCCACATTGATGCTGCGGAAGTTCCACTGTTTGCCGTAGAGGGGATCGTCGGGGAACCGGTCCATGTCGTCGAAAATAATCGCGCCGACGTTGACCGGTTCGGTGTCGATGCTGTAAATATAGTTGGGTTCGATCGCCTCCGTGTCTCCCCGGAAGGATTTTCTCAGGGATTTGAGCAAGTCGCGATCGCCCCGCACGACGTAGACGTTATCTTCCCGGGAGAAGTCGCTGTTGAGGTGGGGAACCACATTGTAGCGATCGGCGATCGTCCGGACGCGATCGGCGATTTCCGTCTGGGATAACTCCTCCCGGAAATCCAGTACAATCGAATCGTATGTGCCTCGGGTTGCCAAGCCGGTAAAGTTAGAAACCGCCCAGCCCAACCCAAGCAAGAACAAGCACAGTAGTAAAAATCTTTTCATCGGTATTTCGCCATACAGAACGGCTGATTTGTCCGGCTGCAAGCCCACAGACGGGACAAAAATCGGATCGGTGATCCCATTCTATCCGCCATCTCCGATGTCGGACGAGAATTGCAAAAATAAGTAAACGGGTAAATTATGGAACGAGGTTTGCTGTGGCTTCCCCTCCTGGCGGTATTTATCGGACTGGCATGGTCGGGGTGGAACGAATTTCAGAAGGTGGAAGCCTACAAAATTTGGGCGGAACCATTCGATAAAGCCAAATATGATATCTATGCGGTGCTGGGTCAAAAAGGACTGGAACTGACCTGGGGCAAGCCCACCCGCCAGGGGCCGGTCAAGCTGGAAACCTTTTCCCTGAAGGACGTGCAGTCGATCTGGCTGCTGGTGGATAACAAATCGGTGGATTTCGAGTCCCCCCCACCCAAGGGAAAATCCGTCGAACTCGAATTTATCATGCGAGAGCAACCCGACCCCATCCGCATCCCCTTCACGGAGATTCCCCTGGCGGCGCAGTGGTGCGAGTATTTGCTCAAAATTTGGGAACCGATGCAGGAGTAGGGAGTCGGGAGTCGGGAGTCGGGAGTCGGGAATGGGGAATGGGGAATGGGGAATGGGGAATGGGGAATGGGGAATGGGGAATAGGCAATAGGCAATAGGCAATAGGCAATAGGCAATAGGCAATAGGCAATAGGCAA
>JBNGCR010000369.1:0-2602 GCA_050045915.1 Limnospira sp. | reverse complement strand
GCGATGGCGATCGCCTGCTTGTACTTCAATGTTTTTCTAATCATGGCAACGTCACAAGTCCCAAAACGGAAAGTACGGCCGCAGCCATTCGTGGCACTCGCACAGCCATTCAATATGGTCGTGGTCGGGATTGAACCATCGTTTTTTGATTTTTATGTCAAAGCTAAAATGACGGCACGAATGCAGCCATACACTCACCACCAACACCGATGTTTGGCGATTGGAGTTGGGCAACTTGAGCAGTAAATAAGTAGACATCTTAAAAAACTCCATTCCAAAACGGAAAATAGGGCCGCAGCCATTCGTGTGTTTGGCATAACCAGTAAATGTGATGGTCATCCGGTTCAAACCGTGGCAAAATAAAGCGGCCCCTGATTCTCAAAACATCTCCGTAACTTGAACACACTTCTAAATAACAATTGTTCCAAAAACTAATCAGCATACTCCGACTCCTGTTTGATTAAATCCAGTGCGGCGCGTCCGAGTTTGTAACGTTCGCCGCGATACCCCATCACCTGCTGAATAATATCGGTTTCTTTCACCCCCCTGTCAATGGCATCAAATACCGCATCCTGAAAATTTTCGGCAATTTCAGAAATTTCGGAAATTTCGGGGTCAACTAGCTGTTTTGAATTTTCCGAAATTTTAGATAAACCGCCGAAACTGCCCTCGGGCGACGGTTCCAGGATTTCGGGTTGGGCGTACAGCGACTCCGCCCGCTGAAAATTTAGAAACTCTGCGATCGCCTGATTGGTCTGTTGGGTTAAATACAGCGAACTGGCGACGGAGTGCTTGAAGTCTGCCTGCTCTTGTTTGTCCATCGCGGTAATTTTTGGCTTCAGTTTCGCCAGTTCCACCCCCGTCAAAATCAGGCCGGTTCCGCACCCCATACCGTAGCCGATGGTCAGCCATCTCAACGTTGAATGGCGGGTGAGAAAGGGGGTAAAAAACCAAACTGGAGTTGCCGTCACCGCCAGAAAAACTGACAGGCCGTGCAGCAATCTCCAGTTGCTCCGAATGGCTTGATTGTTGGCACTCGGGTTGATTACATCCACTGGATACCACCTCCGATAATCAGGACACAGGCGACGGCGATCGCGACGGTCAACCACTGCCACCAATCCTCGGTTTTTTCCCGTTGATAGTAGGCAATACCGCCCATTGCGCCGAGAATGAGTGCGGCGATCAACGCCAACCAAAACCCGGGCAATCGGAACTGTTGGTAGTCCACAGCCAACAGGGAAACGGCCGACGCGCCGCAGCCGAACATCAAAATTAGTCCGATAATTCTGTAGAGTTGAATCATGAAGTTAATAGCCTTTGAGGATGTCTGCCCCCGTTGCCGGGGGCTTTTTTCTGGGATTAGAGTGCGGACATTAGGGCGTTAATTTTCTGGTCGGCCAGTTGCGCCGACTTTTCCAAACCCTGACCGAGGCGGGCGTAGCGGGGACGCAGCCCGTGCAGGTACTTGGCCGAGTCGTGCTTGGCCGACTGGATCTTGTGTTCGTTGCCGGCCTGGTGACGGCGGAGTTTCTCAAAACCCTCGTTGACCTTGCGGCCGTTGTCGTCCAGTCGCTTCAAAGCGCGGTATCCCTTGCGGGTGCTGACGACGTGCTTATCGCTTTCGTCGGCCAGGTCGGTGAGGGCGTCGGCTTCGGCCGGTTCGATGACCCGGGCGTGGTCCAACACGGGCGCGAACCGGAAATGCTTCCAGCTTCCGGGGTTGTCGGGGGTGATGCCGTTCGGACTGGTGACAAACACCGACCCTTTGTCCAGGTTGTTGTGTTGGCCTTCCACGGGGGCGACAGCTCCCCCTTTCATATCGTCGCCGCGTACAAATCCAATCATGGGTAAATACTCCTGAGTAATGGGTGAATGACCGTGGTGGTGGCGGGCGGTTGCCCTCCCACGGCGGTTGAATTTAGCGGTATCGCATGGCGGCGAGGGCTTCAATGAACCCCCGCAGGCGGGAAACTTCCCGTTGGGCGTATTCGCGCTCTAAGTCGTTGCTGACGGCCATCACGGTCAGGATCAGGACCAGGATGGATGCGATCAGATTGCGGGTGTTGTTGCCGTTGCTGTTGTTGTTACTCATGGCTGCTGCGGGTCAATATCCGACGGGGCGGGCGCGTCCGTTCACCGGCGTCCGTCGCCTCTGTCGGGGTGAGCAAAGTCTACGGTGAGGGAGAGGGGGGGGATTTTCAGATCGCCAGTCCCCAGCCAGAAACCGAGGCAGAAGATGGCGATCGCGATCGCGGTCAGGGAGAGCTTGAAGCTCCTCCAGCCGGCATCCCTCACCCCAGGGCGAAAAAACTCAGTATCAGGCCGATGATCGCGCCGGACACGGGCAATGGTTCCATCAACCCCCGCAGGACACCCAAAATCATTGCGGCACCCGTGGCTGACAGTGGGGCGGCTTTGAGTTGGGCGATCTCGGCATCGGACACCCCGGCTTGGCGGAATTGTTCAATCACTTCGTCGCGGGTGTCGCCGTCGGCTTCGGGGATATAGTCGGCTTCGGGGATATAACGGTTTACCTGAGTGATTTGAAACGCAATGTTCCAGGACTGATCGTCGCCGTCCCGGTAAGCAAAGCAATTCC
>JBNGCR010000368.1:0-2614 GCA_050045915.1 Limnospira sp. | reverse complement strand
GTTCGGGTTCGGGTTCGGGTTCGGGTTCGGGTTCGGGTTCGGGTTCGGGTTCGGGAAATTCAAATCCCTCGGGCTGAAATAAAATTTCTCCGGTGCCGCCCCGCAAAGTTTCGCCCGTTTCTCCATCGAGGGTTTGCAGTCCCCCCTCCGTTTGTTCTAAGTAAACGATGGAACTGGTCGCGACAGAAACGGCTTGCAATAATGGGTCGTCGGGAATGAAAATAATCGTACCATTGGCGCCGCCAACCGTATCCCCGATCACCCCTTCAAACGTTTGGAATTTATTGGGGATGGGGTCGGCTGGAAAAATCAATTCAATGTCATTGGTCGGCAGGAGCGTATTACTCGGAAGAATCCGGCGCGATACGATAGCCGAAGTGGTACCGATATTAACACCTGTCATGATTGGACTCCTTAAAAGCGATCGACAATGGGTTGGGGAACAGAAGCGGGGAGGGGGTAATATTATCCTTGATTTTTTTACCCCTGCTCCTTCTCAAAAGTTGGGTTTAGATGATGATGAAATCATCAGAGCCGATGATGGTACTGATGTTGTCCGTAGACGGGTCGATTGACGTGAGAATTCCCAGGTCAAAAGCGGGCAAACTGTCGTCCGCTAAATTGGGATCGAAGGCGAGAACGTAGTTCCCAGAGAAGCCGGTATAGGCGAGGTTGTTGCGGTAAACAATTAGGGCTGAAGCATCGCTGGAACCCCTCTGATTTTTGAGAGCCGCGTTGACCGCTTGGATATTATCAAAAGTGTCTTGGAAGATGATCAGTTGTCGTCCGGTGATGTCATCTCCTTCCGAGCCGATATTCGTGATAATGATGCTTTGAAGGGGTTGGGCGCCGGTGCCGACGGTGGGGACTAAGCCCTCGAAATTGTTGGTTCCGGTCAAGAATAAAAAGCGATCGTCGCCGAGTTCGTCAAAATCGGCAATGCGATCGACCCCTTCACCCGGGGCGAGATAGTAGAAAACATCATTGCCGACATTTCCGGTGAGTTGGTCGGAGCCTCCCCCTCCGGCGATCGTATCATCTCCAAGACCGCCAAAAATGGTATCATTACCGCTATCGCCAAAGATCAGATCGTTGCCGTCGCCACCAAACACCTGATCTTCCCCGCTACCGCCAAAGATCGTGTCGTTGCCCGCTTCACCGACGATGGAATCATTTCCGCCTTCACCGAAGATACTATCGTCGCCGATGCCCCCCTCGACGGTATCGTTACCCAAGCCGGCAAAGAGGCTGTCATCACCCGCACCTCCTTGCAGCAAGTCATTACCCTGGCCGCCAAAAAGGCTATCATCATTGTCTCCACCATCTAGGGTATCGTTGTCTTCTCCACCTTGGAGCAGATCACGACCGACACCACCCAAGAGCAGATCTTCGCCGGCTTCTCCAAACAGTTGATCATCCCCGGCATTGGCAATCATGGTGTCATTACCACTGCCCCCGAGTAGGGTATCGTTGCCGAGTCCCGAAATCATTGAGTCATCATTGTCGCCACCACTCAACAGATTGCCATCATCGCCCCCAATAATGGTATCGTTTCCGGCTTCGCCAAACAGACTGTTAATTCCGGCGCCACCATCAATGGAGTCGTTTCCGGTGCCTCCAAATATTGAGTCATTGCCTTCTTGACCGAGGAGGGTATCGTCCCCTTCTCCGCCATCGAGGACATCGTTGCCGGTTCCCCCTTCCAGGGAATCGTTTCCGGCATCTCCTTCTAGGATATCTCGGTTGCCCAAACCGATGAGGGTGTCGTTGCCGTCGAATCCTCGGATTTGTTCGCTCAAGCCGCTGCCGGAGAGATTGTCATCTTCTTCGGTTCCCGGGATGATGTTATCGACGACGGAGATGCTGAAGGCTTCCTGGGGTTGGGTGGCAACATTGTCGGTTAACAGGAATAGAAAATCATCGCCTCCGGCATTTCTCCCCGAGTTGTATAAAATCGAGCCGACATTGATGTTTTCTTGGGTAAAGGTATCCCCGGTGCGAATGCGTTGGGTGACACCGCCGAGTTGCTGTAGGGTTCCGTCTTCGGGTTCTCGGATCACCTGATAGAACACCTCCGTCGGGGGATTGTCCGGATCTTCGGCGAATAGGTTATTAACAGTGATGGTTTGTTGGTCGTTGGCGAGTACGACGATGCCTCGGTTGACGATCAACTCGGGGGGTTGATTCACCCGGATGGTAACGGTGGCTTGGGCGGTGTTGCCGCTGCCGTCGGCGACGGTGTAGGTGAAGGTGTCGAGTCCCAAAAAACCTGCTTCGGGGGTGTAAGTAAAGGTCCCGCCGGTGATGTCGTCCGGGCTTTGGAGTAAATCGCCTCCCGTGGTGCGGGTAAATTCCACGACACTGATGGGCTCGTCTTCGGGGTCGCTGTCGTTTTCGAGGACGTCGAAGGTGACGGGCTGGTCTAGGGTACGCCTCACATTGTCGTCTACTGCATTGGGTGGCTGGTTGACGGGCGGCGGTGGTGTGGGGATGGGGGGTGTGGGTGTGGGTGTAGGAGTGGGTGTGGGTGTGGGTGTGGGTGTGGGTGTGGGTGTAGGAGTGGGTGTGGGTGTGGGTGTGGGTGTGGGTGTGGGTGTGGGTGTGGGTGTGGGTG
>JBNGCR010000367.1:0-2687 GCA_050045915.1 Limnospira sp. | reverse complement strand
ATCTCCCCGGTATCCGTCAAAAACTGGCGGACGCCCTCTACCAACAAGCCAAAGCAGAACAACAAACCCTCCTCCAATCCTACCGCCAGAAACTGCAACGCAACCCCGACGATATCCCCACCTATCGCAAAGCGCTGGAACTGCAACCCGACGATGCAGAACTGCATTTAGAGTTGGGAAATGCCTTCGCCAGACAGGGATTGGTGAGCGAAGCCAGCCAAGCCTATCGGCGGGTGCTTGAGCTTCAACCCGATCGCACCGAAGTCGCCCAAAAGTTAGAAACCCTCCTGAAACAACGGGGGACAAACTCCCCAGATAAACCGTCCCTCGAACAGGCAAAACGGGTTCTTGATACCCTCAACCGCACCACCCTAGAAGCGTTTTTAAATAGCGGTTCCCGGCTTCACTTTCCCCCCGTCGAACATCCCGAAATCAGCATCATTCTGGTTTTGTACAACCGGGCGGATTTGACTTTGAGTTGTTTGGAGTCGATCGCCCAAAATTCCTTCAAATCTATCGAACTGGCGATCGTTGATAACGCCTCCACCGATGAAACCGCGCAACTTTTGGAACGAGTCGAAGGGGCAAAAATTATCAGGAACTCGGATAACCTGCATTACCTGCGGGGATGCAACCAAGCGGCGCGGGAGGCGACGGGAAAATATCTGCTATTTTTAAATAATGATACCCGCATTTTGGGGGACAGTCTGACGGCGGCGATCGCAACCCTTAAATCCGACTCTAATATCGGCGCAGTCGGAGGGAAAATCATCTTCCCCGACGGCACTCTCCAAGAAGCCGGCAGTATTATCTGGCGGGACGGTTCCTGCTGCTGTTACGGACGCGGCGATTCTCCCACCGCTTACCCCTATATGTTCAGGCGAGTCGTCGATTATTGCTGTGGCGCCTTCCTCCTAACCCCCCGCGATTTATTTGTCGAACTGGGTGGCTTTGACGAAGCCTTCCAACCCGCCTATTACGAAGAAACGGATTATTGCGTGCGGCTGCAACAGCGGGGAAAACAAATCGTCTACGAACCCAATATCAACGTCATTCACTACGAATTTGCCAGTTCCGATCGCGATCGCGCCTTTGAACTGATGGCGAAAAATCAGAAAATATTTGCGGCTAAACATCGGGACTGGCTGCAACGCAAACCCCCCGCAAATCCGGAAAATATCCTGCCATACCGCACCGCCAGAAATGACGGGAAACGCCTGCTCATGCTCGACGATCGCGTTCCTCACCGCATTTCCGGATCGGGTTACACCCGCAGCCATTCTATCCTCACCCAAATGGTCAAATTGGGATATTCCGTCACCGTCTATCCCCTCGATACTTCCGTTCGAGAAAACTGGACAGATATTTATTGCGATATCCCCCGAGAAGTCGAAGTTGCCACCCATCAAGGTATCCCGAAACTGGAGGAATTTTTGCGCGACAGAGCCGGATATTATGATATCATCTTTGTCAGCCGCCCCAACAACCTGGAGCAACTCGATCGCATTTTGCGTCACAATCGGCATCTCAAAACGCCTCGAATTATCTACGATTCCGAAGCGCTCTTTTATTTGAGAAACTTGGAAAAGCAACGGTTGCAAGGAAAAGAACCCTCTCCCGAAGCCATCAAAACCGCCAGGGAAAAAGAACTCAAACTCGCCCATATCTGCGATCGCATTGTCGCCGTCTCCCCCGCAGAACGGCAGGAATTTATCAACTACGGCTATTCCGACGTGAGACTGTTGGGACATTCCCTCACCCCTCCCTCCACCCCCAACGAATTTGGCGATCGCCAACATTTCTTATTTGTCGGGGCAATTTATGAATTGGATTCCCCCAACGCCGACTCCGTTTTATGGCTGGTGCGGGATATTTTTCAATTAATTAAAAATAAACTCGGCAACGATATAGAATTAAAAATAGCGGGGATAAATACCGTTGAAGACTTCAACGATAAAGTTGAAAATCTCGGTATTTCATCTGTAAAAATTCTCGGAAAAGTTGACGATTTGAAAGATTTATATAACCGCTCTAAAGTATTTGTCGCCCCCACGCGATTTTCAGCCGGAATCCCCCACAAAGTTCACGAAGCAGCCTCCCACGGATTGCCCGTCGTCACCACTTCTTTAATTGCCAAACAACTGGGATGGGAACCCGAAATCGATCTGTTGGTGGCAGACAATCCCGAAGACTTTGCGACTCAGTGCGATCGCCTTTATAGGGATTCTGAATTGTGGTCTTTCCTTCGCAGAAACGCCCTCGATCGCATCAAGACGGACTGTTCACCCCAGCAATTCACCCGAACTTTAGCCGAAATTTTGAGCGATCGCCCCTCCCCCCCAACTCATGCTAACCTAGAAACCACAGGACACTGAGAATCCGTTCGACCCGACCCTATGAGCAACACCCTTGACGAACAGGATTTCTATAGCTGGGCGCATCAGCAATCCCGACTGCCGCGCGATCGCCAATTTGAGCAATTGGACTTATCGCATCTGATCGAGGAAATCGAAGACTTGGGGAATCGCCATTACGACCAACTCGAATCCCGCTTGATGCAGTTAATCGCCCACTTACTCAAATGGCAGGTTCGGCATTGGAAGCAGACCAACAGTTGGCGGGCGACAATTCGCCTTCAACGTACCGCGATCGCAAAATTGTTGAAGCGAAATCCCGGTTTAAAATCT
>JBNGCR010000366.1:0-2730 GCA_050045915.1 Limnospira sp. | reverse complement strand
CTTTAAATCTGGCTCCCCCTTCCTCCCCCCTTACAAAGCTGGGGGGATGGGTGCTGGGGGCGATCGCTACTCCCAACTCGGAATATCTTCCCATCTAAATGTTACCATATCTTCCCCGCTCAAGTTATCCCGGACGATGCGATTTTTTAAATTGTTTACCATCCGTTCATAAAAGTTGCGGACATCGCGACCGTTGCCAAAATTTTGCCCCCGATTTTGATAGGCAAAATTCATCATTTCTCGCACCCTCGCCGATACCTCATCCGGACAAATTCGCCCGCTTTGCCGACACATTCCCAGAAAGATACTGTGCAGATCTTCTCCGGTATAATCGGGGAAATGGATTTTCTTGGCAATGCGAGATTGCAACCCGGGGTTGCTGTCCATAAACTCCGCCATTTCCCGCGAATATCCCGCCAAAATTACCACCAGGCGATCGCGATAATTTTCCATCATCGGCACCAAGGTATCGATCGCTTCCCGTCCAAAATCCCGGCTATCTCCCCCGCGAGATAAGGCATAGGCTTCATCTATAAACAACACCCCATCCACTGCTGACTCAATCACCTGGGCGGTTTTTTCGGCTGTATGTCCGATATATTGTCCCACCAATTTGGTGCGATCGGCTTCCACAAATTGACCCTTTTTCAACAACCCCAAAGCTCGATAAATTCGGCCGATCAAACGGGAAACGGTGGTTTTTCCCGTCCCCGGATTGCCGGTAAATAATAAGTGGCGAGTTTCCATTTCATTACCAGCCAACATCCCCGCCTTCGCCAATTTTATATTGGCGATTTGAGTGTTAATTAATTGTCGGACATCCTGTTTGACGGACTGCAACCCCGTCAACTCTTCCAATTCTTGCAACAGTTTTTCCAGCGTCTCCTCGTCGGCGGTGCCCCGTTGGGAGAGTTCCCGATAGTCCGGCGGTAAATCTGCAACGGTAAAGGGTTCCGTCAGGGGATTCAAACCCAATTTTATAACGCGATCGCTCCGTAAATCATCCATGCGATCGAATATCTTTTCCACCTCCCTCGCGTTACCAAAATTGCTGTCTCGGTTGTCGTAAAGCTGAGTCAATAAGTTGTCGATACAGGGTTCCAAATCCGGCGCGATCGCACCTTTGACCCGATCCACCCGCTGCCGGAAAATCGTCAACAATTCCGGCGGTTTGTAATCCTCGAAAATAATTTCCGTTCCAAAACGACTCGACAAACCGGGGTTAGATGTGATAAAATTATTCATCAATTCCGGATATCCGGCGACAATCACCGCCAACCGTTCCCGTTCATCTTCCATCCGTTTTAATAAGGTATCGATCGCCTCCCGTCCGAAGTCATTTTCGCCCCCTTGAGCGAGGGTATAAGCCTCGTCAATAAACAACACCCCATCCAAAGCGCGATCGACCGTTTCATTGGTCAAAATTGCCGTGTGTCCCACATATCCCGCCACCAAATCTCGCCCGCCAATTTCCACCACATGACCCCGCCGCAATAACCCCAAATCTCGATAAATTTCTCCAATTAATCTCGCGACGGTGGTTTTACCCGTTCCGGGGTTTCCTTTGAAGACCAAATGCAGCCTCGGGGGTTCGGTGGCGATGCCATTTTGTTGGCGTTCTCGGGCGATTTGTAATGACCCCATTTTTTGCTGGACGGCGGTTTTGACATTCCCCAAACCGACCAATTCTTGCAAGCGTTCCAACGCCGGTTTATCGCTGACATCCCCGGATAGCCACTGCTGCTGTTTGGCGGCAGTTAGGGATAATTCGGAGACTGAATTAAAGCGATCGTACCAGGTGTTTAGGGGTTGATTTTCGGCCGCGATCGCAGAAATTAAACGGTCGCGATCGCCCCAATTGACGGGTTTTTGGTGAACCAGTCGGAAATAATCCCAGAGTTTCTGCAACTCCCGTTCCGCCGGCGTTGACACGCGAACCAAATTAAATTGGCGATCGCCCCGATTTTGCAACCAATTCCCCAGAAAAGTGAAGCCGATAGTGTTGCAAAAATCTTGAAACTGTTGTAAACTATGATGGTGGGAAATAAACGCGCAAAGATTGCGATTCGTGGGAGGAAGTCGCCCCCAACTCACCACCCGTCCCAACAGTTCCCGGCGGTTGTCAAACATCCGCAAATCTTCCACATCAGAAAACACGATCGCACTTTTGTAGCGGGTGTCTTCCATGAAGTGTTGAAAGTAGCCGATACATTGAATATCAGATATCACGGCGGGGCGATTTGCTGCCGGTTGGGGCGTCGGTTCCGGGGGGGTTTGTCGTCCCAACAGGCGGCGACGTTTCCCCAAAGGGCCGGCTTTCACCCGCATTTCTGGGGGGGAAGGTGGCGGGGAGATTTTCGGTTGTTCCCTGGCGTTTTGCAGGGATTCCGCATCGAGAAAATAGAGCTTTTTAATTCCCGAATAGAAGACGATGCGATCGAAACCTTGACTTTGCAGATACCGATGTAAAACCTGTTCGATATCTTGCAATAATAAATCGTCGCTACAGAAGCTATCCCCGGTGTCGGTTCCGCACAGAACCAGAAAGCGATCGCCGGTTTGGAGATTCAATTGATTGGTGACTCGTTCGACCATTATTTTACTTCAATTCATACCCTTTTATCATCAATTTTTTCAGCCCCGGGCAACCCGAGACGGTTGCCCCCACGACCATAATATAGCAATGTGAAATGATTGGTGAAAAATTGATCGACTCAAAGCCCCCAGTAT
>JBNGCR010000365.1:0-2738 GCA_050045915.1 Limnospira sp. | reverse complement strand
GGGGGGGCGGTTGCATTGACATGGCCAATCTCACAGCGCGTCACCCCCCATCATCGCACATTAGGGTATAACAGAAATTAGAAAAATTGACCCGATGGAGGCAGTATGTCTCTCACCGTCGCGGATTTACAAAAGATGCAAGCCCACTATCCAGATTATCAACTGGAATTGGTGGATGGAAAAATTATCATCATGAGTCCTTCCGGATACGAATCGGATGAAGTCGCCTTTCAATTCGGGGCAAATTTATGGAATTGGGTCAAACCCCGCAAATTGGGGCGCGTCACCGGATCGAGTGCGGGGTTCAGTCTCGCCAATACCCGCGCCCCGGATGTCTCCTTTGTCCGCGCGGAACGCCTGCCCCGTTCCCCCCGCGGCTACGCCACCATCCCGCCGGATTTGATGGTCGAGGTCAAATCTCCGACGGATAAAATTGACGATTTGCGAGATAAAATTGACGAGTTTTTAGCCCAAGGAACGGTTGTGGGAATCTTGGTCAACCCGGACGATCGCACCGTCGAAATTCGTCGCCAAAATCGATCGCCCGTCCCCCTCCAAAATGACGATTTGTTGACCGTCCCCGACCTCCTCCCCGGTTGGGAAGTTCCCATTTCCGAATTTTGGTCGCCGGTCTTCGAGTGAAGCGATCGCCCGGACTTTCCCAAATCAATCGGAGGCAGGGGAAGCTTTCGCTTATCTTTTGACCAATTCCAGCAGCGATCTATCATGACCGAACAATTTTTGGAAAATATTTTGGCAAGATATCAAAGCTCTTTTATCGACATCTGAGTGGATTCGATCTGAAACAGTTTCTCACCCAAAGAGCGGGAGCTTACCCTGTGAACCGCTAACATTATCGAGTCGCTTCTTGATAATTTCGATATATTCGGGAACGATCTCAATTCCGATGTAGTTGATATTCAATTCTTTAGCGGCGACCAAAGTCGTTCCCGAACCTGCAAACGGATCTAGCAAAACCGAACCCTCCGTTCGAGGCACAAAAATTTCGATCAACTTCCTCATCAAAGCCAGAGGCTTGACGGTGCAGTGAATATTAAAATTATCGCTTTTTTCTCGGGGGATATTTTCTAATATGTTTGACTGAAATCCTCCGCAATCATCTCGGGTGTAAAACAGACCCGTTCCATATTCCATCAGCGTCTCCAAATAGTTATTGGACAGTGGCTTTTGTACGACGCAAATGGCTTCCCACTCATTTCTCAGACAACTGTGCCACCCGTCCCACTGCTCGGGATTTTCGTACCCTTTTTTCTGTAGCTGTTTTTTGATATTGACCCCTTTGGGGATGCCACTTGATCGCTTATAAACGACGATATCTCGGGCGTAAAAACCGGCGGACTCCAGGGCAACTTGTACGTGGGCGATCGTGCGGGTGCTGTTAAAAACCAGCACCGTCGCACCGGGCTTGCAGATGCGAAACAACTCGCCCCCCCAGTGATAACACCATTTTTGGTAGTCCAAAATATTTTCCCGATTTCTTTGATACCATCTCTCATTCCTGACTCCGCCCGCCAATCCGCTCCCGTAAGGGATATTTTTGACTAATGTCTTGCTCTCTTTGGTTTGGACTCGGTGAACTCGTCTTTGTATTTCTGAGTCGTTCCACTTGTGTCCGATAAACTCATAGTTATAAGGCGGATCGGTAATGCAGGCGGAGATCGAGTCTCCGGGAAGATTCCTCATGACCTCTCGACAATCACCCGGCATGATTTGATTGACGGTAAATTCTTTCACGATCGCTCGCAACTCTCCACATTATATTTTATAGTATTTGGCAGGACTATTGTCAACGGGTGTCGGACTCTTAAAGGTTGGCATCGCACCCATAAAGAGGGTAGAATTTAAATCAGTCTGAATATGAAAATTAATCCGATCTAGACGATTTAGAAGGGTGCGAAAGTTGACGGCTCGATCGCATCGTTCGTCGGGGGGGAACAGCCGGAGGAGCGATCGCACTCCGGACAACTCAAACTTCCGCCAGTTGCCACTTTGCCCTAATTTGAGTTATGACAGATCCCAGAGACGATTGACATCGATCATGATCCATCCCCAACCGCAACCCGAACCGTCCCAGGTTCAGTCCCCGTCCCACCCCATCGCTGATCGCACCCTGACCCTATTATCGGCACACTATCAAATTGTCGGATGTCTCGACAGCAATCCGTTCGACACAACGTTTGAGATTGTCCTGGGAGAAACGCCGAAATTGCTAAAAGTCCTCAACCCCACACCCTCCCGACACCCCAAAGCCGTCCGACTCTTTCAGGAAGAAGCCGAATTACTCAAAGATATCGATTCCCACCCCGGCATTCCGAAAATTGACGATACCCGTTCCCTTCAAGAAGAACTCCGGGAATCCGACCCGTTTTTAAACTACCTGATCGTCGAAAAAATGGAGGGTGTCCCCCTCAATGAGTGGATGGAATCCCGAGAAGGGGAACCCATCACCCAAGACGTGGCGATCGCTTGGCTGAAACAAGTTTTGGAAATCTTAGCGATCGTCCACGACCATAACTTCATCCATCAAAATATCAAACCCAAAAATATTCTCCTGAAACCGGACGGACAGTTCGCTTTAATTAATTTTTGGCTGGAACGACAAAACTGGTCGGAACTGCAACAGGACACCTACGCCACCCGCATCGTCACCCCCGGCTACATTCCCGCCGAACAGACGAATTTGAACGCCTGTCCCCAATCCGACTTTTTCGCATTGG
>JBNGCR010000364.1:0-2612 GCA_050045915.1 Limnospira sp. | reverse complement strand
CCGGTTCGGGTTCCGGTTCGGGTTCCGGTTCGGGTTCCGGTTCGGGTTCCGGTTCGGGTTCCGGTTCCGGTTCCGGTTCGGGTTCCGGTTCCGGTTCGGGTTCCGGTTCCGGTTCGGGTTGTTCTGCTACGGGAGGAGGTGCGGAGGGGATATCGTCGAGGGGAGGTAACTCGCCACTCACTCCATCATCCGCATCGTCGTCATCATCGTCGTCATCATCATCGTCATCATCGTCGTCATCATCATCGTCGTCATCATCGTCGTCGTCAGTATCCGGGATGTCTCCACCATCGTCATCACCTTCGTCGTCCGGCGTGTCGATGACATCATCTCCCTCGGAACCGGTATCCTCATCGTCATCGTCGGAGCCGATAATCAGATTGAAATTCGCCTCAATTTGAGCCATCAGTTCCGAAAGATTAATTTCGGTGAGACTGGTCAGATTTAGGGTTTCCAAGACTTGGGAAACAGAGAACGAGAAGCTAAACTCCCGCTGTTCAAAAATTCCAAATTGTACCCAGTGATCTGCGGCTGTAATTTGACCGCTTTCGATAAATGGAAGCAAATCCGGGTTCAATGCAACATATTCGCTGACGCTGAAAATATTGCTGAACTCCAGACTTTGGCGGCGTCCGATTTTGAGGAAATGGGTGAAAGCACTGACTTGCAAACCCTGATTGGCTGCTTCTTCCAGGTCGCTGACAACGCCGGGGTTCAGTTGCAGGTAGACATTGGGATTGAATAAATTGCTACAAACCCGATTTTCAAACTGTCCGAACTGCAAGAAGTGGACGAAGCTGCTAACGAGGTTTCCTTGGGTAACAGAAACCAGGTCGGGATTTGCTTGGCTGTAAACGTTGATGCTGAAGAAGTTGCTAAACTCCCGACCTTCTGCCAGACCGAAATCTAAAAAGTGGGTGAGCAAACCGGCCCGAGAAAAGACGGCAGCGACATCCGTATTGGTCTGGGAATATTCGGTAATGTTGAACAGAGAACTGAATTCCCGGCCTTCAAATTGACCAAATTCAAAGAAGTGTTGCCGCAGGTCAAAGCTAAATCCGGCTGCCTCGACTTCCAGCTTAAATTGGGCTAGATCGGGGTTTTGGGCGAGGTAGACTTCTTCATCAAAGAGTTGATTCAGGATGAAGGTTCTGACATCTCCCACAACATCGACAAAAGTCGGAGCGGGGGCATCATCCGCCGCTTCTTCAGAGTCGGTTATCTCAACTTCAGATTCGGCAATTTCTGGATTTTCTAGACCATTACCCGGGTCGTCAATTTCGGAGGTAAGACCATCATCGGCTTCTCCTCCATCATCGAGATCGTCATCCATTTCGGAACCCATTTCATCATTAATTTGCCCTTCGTCATCCGTTTGGTCTTCGTCCAGTTCGATCACTGGAATGTCACCCAAATCGGACGAGTCAGGCCCGTTCATTTCTGTGTCTAATTCTTCGGATATTTCCGATTCTTCTACGATGAGAGGGACTGGATTCAAAAGTTCATCGTCCATTCTTAAAAAATCCTCGATTCTAATGATTTTCGGGCGAATTTTCACTGCAATCTCAACCCAAATGCGATAGGTGCGCTGTCGCGGATCGCCCGTTGGCTCGAATTTGGGTAAGGATGAGATGCAAAATCTAGGGCTATCGATACTGAATTATCGAAACAATCAATAGATGCAACCCCAAATTCATCTAACGTCGTTTTGGAAGAAGTGAGTTCGATCGCAATTCGGAAAATTTTCCGATCGGATTTCAGCCCGGACTCCTTATGGAAGAGGACGGCACCGAACGGTTTCCTGAGTCGATCGGACTCGGAGGGATTTGGCATCAGTCTTTCGGATGTTTTTTGACCTCACACCGCAAAATCATCGTACTTCTTCCAGTTGTGATACTTCAGCTCTTGTACTCCCCCATTGTAAGGATACCCCTTAAGATCTCTATGAAGTCAACGTGAGAAATTTCTTAATATTAGCAGCCAGTCAATCGGGGAGGGGAACGCAGGAAAATTTTTCCCGGTTCGTCGGCGGTTTGGGATCGAGAATGGGGAGGTGAGAACAGAATCGGATGGGGGAATTGCCTGAAAAATCAATTGTTGACGAATTGCCACCCAATATTGTTCCTAAAATTTGCAGGTCGGCGCGATCGCCGATCGCCACATTGCGGAAGATGCGGACGAGATTCGGTCGTCAATTACGCCTCCTATTTATATTTGACTTCTCCCCGGTCTAAAGACGCGGGGATTCTTAAGCAGTCCAAAACTTAACTCTTAAAGGCATAGTCAATGTGCCTCTACCAACTCCTTTAAGAGAAAATCCTAAAGTTGTTGCTACTTTTGTAATGTTTGATCGCATCAAAAATAGTCTGAACTCGTCTTTATTAACACGTTTTCAATCGTGAAATCGTCCCGGCACGAACGAGGGGGGCGGACGCGGACTCTAACACTGCCGACAAAACTATCGATCACTAGACGGATACAAGCCGGCTCAGGTTCCCCCATATCTGTTCAAAGGTTCCGGGGCTCCCGGCAGAGGCGATACCCCATCCCCCGCACCGTTTCGATGCGATCGCTGCCCAACTTTTTCCGCAGGTAGCCCACATAAACATCGA
>JBNGCR010000363.1:0-2761 GCA_050045915.1 Limnospira sp. | reverse complement strand
AAGTTCCCGAAGCGAAAAAATTTTTTCACTCGCCCCCAGGCCCGGGATTGTGTCTAGCCCCCAAACCCCCAATTCTGGGGGCTTTGAACGTGGGGGCAGGCCTCCGTGCTCGCCATGACCGCCCCAGTCGCCTTCGGGCCACCCCAGACCATTGCCCCCACCCCATTCGGCCTTCTACTTCAGCAACCGCACAAAACCCGCCTGTTCAAAATGGCGATCGCTCGTCAACGCCTCTCGAATTCCCAACCGTTGCATCACGACAAACGAAGTCGCATCCACCAAAGACCAATTCTTATCGACCCGATCTTTCAGAAGCTGCCAAGCCGCCACATCGATTTCTGCATCCACATACACAATGGTTGCATAGGGAGCTCGTGCGATCGCATCCACATATTGAAACAAACGGGGACGGGGAACCCGAAGGGGACTGTTCAGCAATGCCACCAACTCCGCAATCACATAATTTGTGGTGACAAGTTCCTCACCCCGCTGGCGGGACTGAGCAAACCAAGAGCGAGCCTGCGGGTGATAAGATTCGCTGGCCACAAACAAACTCGCCCACCCGGACGTATCCCCAAATACCTTACTCACCGCGATCGCTTTCCCCTCGCAAAGTCTGACCCAAATAAAAGTCGTGCCTTTCCCCCACATCCTCAACCTCAGCCTCCCAACTCCCGATCAAAGGTGCGATCGGGTCGAACTCCTCTTCTTCATCTCCCACCCGACTCAAACATTGTAAAACCAACATTTCCAAAGAAATATTGAGTCGCTCCGCTTGGCGGGTTAACCGTCGTCGCAATTCATCCGGCAAATCAATCAAAAAAGTTGCCATTTCGCGTTCCTCTCAATCAACCACAATCTCAATGCTACACCCTCATCCTCACCCCTGTCGGGCACCCCTGTAAGGTTGCCCCCACCGATTCCAGATTTACCTCAGAATTGACAGACGTGGGGGCAAGCCTCTGCGCCCCATCCTATCTAGAAACCGGGTTTCTACCCACATCTCCATCACCAACAAAAATGCTTCTAGAAACCCGGTTTCTTCCCCCCACCGAACCCTTTAGAAACTGGGTTTCTACCCACATCTCCATCACCAACAAAAATGCTCTTAGAAACCCGGTTTCTTCTTCTTACTCACCTATCAAGAGGAAATTTTTCTCGCCGACGCCGACTGATGGGGATCGATCTGGTGAGTCTCCTTCGCTTTTTCCCGACGTTGATGATTCCAGTAAGAGATACAGGGAATTTTCTCCAAGTAACAGCGATCGGCATATTTTTTGGCGATGTCGGTGACTTCTTCGAGCAAACCCGCCTCCAATGTGATGGGTTGCAACCCGTGCCCCAAAAACTTGTCGTTCGTCACATACAGATCGTTTTCATCCGCTTCCATCCGGGGATTGGGAACATAGTCAATTTCCGCACCCGTTATCTCGGATACCATCTTCGCCAGATCTCGGACTCGGTGGGTTTCGGTCATCTGGTTGTAAATTTGCACGATATCCCCCTTCGCCGGCGGATTATCCAGTGCCAACTGAATGCAGCGGACGGTATCTTGAATGTGGATGAAGGCGCGGGTTTGTCCTCCCGTACCGTGTACTGTCAGCGGATAGCCGACAGCGGCCTGCATGAGAAAACGATTCAACACGGTGCCATAATCGCCATCGTAATCAAACCGATTAATTAACCGCTCGTCCTGTTTGGTTTCTTCTGTCTGCGTCCCCCAGACAATCCCTTGGTGAAGATCCGTGACCCGGATGGCATCATTCTTGTTATAGTAGGCGAAGAACAACTGATCCTGGGTTTTTGTCATGTGATAGACGCTGCCGGGATTGGCGGGATACAAAATCTCATTTTGAATCAATTCGCCTGTGTCGGTTTGGACTTGAATTTTCAGATATCCTTCCGGTATCTTCATCCCAGCCGTGCCGTAACCGTAAACCCCCATCGTGCCCAGGTGCACCACGTGAACGTCCAAGTTGGATTCGACGATCGCCGCCAATAAATTGTTGGTCGCATTCAGATTATTATTGACCGTGTAGCGTTTGTGCCAGGAACTTTTCATCGAGTACGGAGCGGCCCGCTGCTCGGCAAAATGGATGACGGCATCGGGTTTGAACTCCACGATCAAATCCAACAGACGGGCGTAATTGTCGGCGACATTCAGATTGAAAAATTGGATCTGTTTGCCGCTAATTTCCTGCCACGCTTTCAAGCGAATTCCGAGGGGCTGAATGGGGGTCAGGCTTTGGATTTCCAATTCATTATCGATATTCCGGCGCGACAGATTATCAACGATAACGACCTCGTGTCCGAGGGCGGACAAGTGGAGAACCGTCGGCCACCCACAAAAGCCGTCTCCGCCCAATACCATGATTTTCATAAACTGCTCCCAAGCATTTACTAAGTTGTTCTCTGTCAATCCAACAAATTATTATACACTTTCCCAGCGTATTAATAATTCGCTCTACAAATTTGAGTCAGATCGATGTATATTACAGCTATATCATTGAGATTGTAATCCAGAACGGTACACCTGAAAAGCTCCCGAACCGAAAAATTTTCTCGCCCTCTCCCCCTTCGACTTCGCTCAGGGCATCGCCCAACCCCTCTCCCAATTCTGGGCGAGGGGAGCAAGAGTTCCCCCCCCAAAATTGGGGGGTTAGGGGGGCTTCCGGCACTTCTCGCCCTCTCCCCCAACCCCTCTCCCAATTCTGGGCGAGGGGAGCAAGAGTTCCCCCCAAAATTGGGGGGTTAGGGGGGC
>JBNGCR010000362.1:0-2778 GCA_050045915.1 Limnospira sp. | reverse complement strand
ATTTGCATTGTCCAACATTATGATATAATTGAATGCACAAAAGAACCCGATCGCGTCGTTCTCGAATTTTTAGAGCTATTGATACAAGCCTAAAATCAGTCATTCAAACAGAGTACCAAATTTTGAGGATGCGATCGCCTCAATTATCAACTCTGTAGGGGCCCCTGGCTTGCGCCCTTTTTCATCTGGCGTCGGGCGAATATCAAATTGGGGCGTATGCCATACGCCCCTACAAAAATGCGATCGCACCCCCGCATCTCCCAACCGTGCTGCTATATTGGGTTGGGACAGATCCTCTCTCTGTGTTCCTCTGTGCCTCTGTGGTAAAATTCAATCAGTTTTCATCCATTCCCGAGTCCCGAAATACCGGCAAGAATCGGACGCCACTTCCGCCGCCTTTCCCAGTGCCTCTTCCCAAGATTCCTGTAAAATAAAGTGACAGAAAGCACCGTGAAAAATATCCCCCGCACCCAGCGTATCCACCGGCGCGATTTGGGGAACCTCGATGTTATTATAAACCCCTCGATGATGGGACGCGATCGCACCTCCCCCGTGGGTGATCGCAACGTGGGGAATTCCCAAATTTTTCAGATATTCAAAAACCTCCGTTTCCGTTTGGCAATCTGGGGGATGAAAGTTGGCGGAACAGATGATATAATCGATGTCGGGCAACACCGTTTCAAATCCGGGTTTCCAGCTTCCACCATCCACGACGACGGGGATATTTTTACCCTCGGCAAATCGGACGATTTCCCGACTCAACGCCATCTGATGTCCGTCGATTAAAATGATATCAATTCCTTCGATAATATCGGCGGAAATCGCGTCCGGCGACAGTTGGGATTGGGTGGCGTTGATGGAGACGACGGCCCGATCGCCCGTATTTTCGGTGACGGTAATTGAAGAGACGGGAGGGGGTTCGGTGCGATCGCGATCCAAGTCCGTTACTTTCACCCCCCACCGTTCTAAATCCGCCCAGATCAGTTGCGTGACGGGATGGCTTCCCACCCCCCCAAAAATTTCGGCGGAATTGCCCAAATGGGCGAAGGTGACGGCGGCGTTGGTGGCCGGTCCTCCGGCGGTGGCGGCGTAGTGGGTGGCGACCACCTTTTGATTGCGATCGGGGTATTTTTCCACCCCATAAATAAAGTCCAGGGTAATCAATCCGACGAATAGCCCGCTGTGAGACATGGCACCCATTTTTCAGTCCGAACACCAGATAAAAGATAACATTTTTACAGACAAATTCGGTCGCGATCGCACCCCGGCCGATCCGCGATCGCGTCATTTTACCGCCGATATCGAAAATTTCACCCCCAAGGTAGGGGTCGCGGAGCCCCGATCGGATCTAACCTGAAATAGAACGGGCATTTTATAGCGCTGCGCGCGGGAGTCGAGAATCGGGAGTCGGGAGTCGGGAAAACTCAAAGCCCCTTTAAAGCGAGGTTTTGAAGTTTTCGGGGTTCCCTCGATTTGTTAACATACGAGCGCTCATTGCTATATTTATATTTGTCCGCGCGATCGCTAGAGATGGAGTCAAAAATGGTCAATTCCACAGACACTCAAAATCATCGGGTCGTCGCCGATATCAAGCCGGAAACCCACGCCAGATTGGTGGCTTTCATGGAAGAACGCAACATCGACCAATCCACGGCGATCGATTTGATTGTCAGCAACTACTTAAACGCCCCCCCACCCGCCGCCGTGAGAACCGGAAAAACGACCGCCAGTCCGTCCGCCGAGAGGGCCGTCCCCGGCAAAGAAGGCATCACCCAAGAACAACTGGTCACAATTCTCAACTGCGACTCCCGACGGCTGACCCAAATCCGCGATTATCCCGTCGTCTTGGCCGACTACACCCGCCAGAGAGATCCCCAGGGACGGGCCTGGGAATACAACTCCGACTCCGACCTGTACTCTATCATTTAATTTCGGGGGAACCGCCCATGATTCGCATCGGCACTTCGGGATGGAGTTACGACGACTGGGAGGGGCGACTCTACCCGCCCTCCACCTCCTCCCGCAAGCGTTTGGACTATTACACCCGCGAATATGACACGGTGGAAGTCAACGCCACCTACTACCGCTGGCCGAAAGATTCCACCTTCCAAAACTGGCGCGATCGCGTCCCGGAAAACTTTTTGATGGCGGTGAAAGCCCCCGGCGGACTCACCCACAAAAAGCGCCTGCGCGACCCCGAAACTTGGACGGATTCCATCGAGTCCGGGTTGGGGGAATTGCGGGAAAAATTGGGGATATTTCTAGTTCAACTTCACCCCAAATTCGCGATCGATTTGGAACGGTTGGATCGGTTTCTCGGCCTGCTTCCCGACTGGATAAAAGTGGCGGTAGAATTTCGCCATCCCTCCTGGAATCGGGAAGAAATGTTTCAACTCCTCGAACACCACAACGCCACCTACTGCGTCATGAGTGGCGCGAACCTCCCCTGCATCCTGCGGGCGACCGCCGATTTCGTCTATGTCCGCTTTCACGGCCCGGACCCCCACGACCTCTACAAGGGCATTTATTCCGACGATGATTTGCGGTGGTGGGCCGATCGCATCCGGGAATGGGAAGGAATGGGGCGATCGGTTTTTGCCTATTTCAACAACGACGCCGAAGGCAACGCCCTGCAAAATTCCGCCACTCTCAAAGCGTATCTAGACAAGGGATAAGACAATTTGATAAATAGCAGTGGTCTGTCCGCCGCGATACGGTTCGATCCCCCTAAATCCCCCTTAAAAAGGGGGACTTTGAATTTTCCAACGTGCTTCATGA
>JBNGCR010000361.1:0-2788 GCA_050045915.1 Limnospira sp. | reverse complement strand
CATCTCGCCGCGCGGACAGTTTTGAAAGATGCCTTAAATTGAGCCGGGTCGAGTCGAAACCATCACTCACCCGGCTTTTTTATCGCGCTGAGGCGAGGGGAGAGTCGGGAGTGGGGAATGGGGAATCGGCAACATTTCACGTTTCACTTTCCCTGCACCCCACATCCTATCCCCGGGTGAAGCGCGATCGCTCAATTGTTTTTTGCGGGATTTTTCGAGCCTCGAGTCGGCTTCCAAAATCCGTACCAGTGTCGGACTGCCAACCAGGCGACGGAAAGCAGTCCCACCACTCCCAGCGTCAGGCCGCCGTAGGGGACCAGCAGGGCAAAAACCGGGAGGACGCCCCCGGCCACCGTACAGGCGATCGCGGCCCCGGCACTCCAACGGTTCGACCCCAACCCCCCCATCAACAATAACCAAATGCCCGAAATAACCGTCCATGCCAGACGCGGATCGACCAGACGGCTGGTATAAGTCAACATCAGCAGACTGGCGAAAAATATCCCCGCCGCGATCGCCGTATCTTTCAACCCCATCGGTATGGAAAAATAGGCTATCGCGCCCCGTTTGATTTCTCGGTTAATCTTCGCCCGGGGGCTATTTCGGACTGTCGATTCCAATATCGAACCGGGTTCGGCGGACGGCAACCTTGTCAAAAATTTTGCAGGAGGTCGATAGCCACTCTACATCGTTCAAATCGAAACCATATTTTTTCGGATCAAGCTCGGGTTAAATTTTCAGTAATTTCACTGATGCAGACCGATTGAGGGTGTATCGGAAAAAAACAAAAGATCCGTAGATCAACTGATGCTCTTTTTTTATGTGTAAGCTTATACTTGTAAATAGAAAAGTATTCTCGGGAGTTGAATTGTTTTTATGACCCTAGATTTCGGCAGTATCAAAAGCTACAATACCGACCGAGGATTTGGGTTCGTATGCCACACTTTATTTAATGCTAACAGTGCAGTATTTTTTCATATAAGAAAAATCAAGATAAAGTATCCTAAATTAGCGCGACAGTTGGACAATGGGGAAGCTTGTAATGAAGTCAAATTTTGGTATAAAGTTGAAAAAGATAAAAAAGGCGAACAAGTTAGCCATCTTTGGTTAAGCAAAGAAAACATTCCTCCAAGCTACGCCAATGAATTATATGACTTGATCAAAAAAGTAGAAAGTATCTGGAAAAACGTAAACTTTTTAAAACCTGATTGGCTCGACTTTGTAACGATAGAGTTGCTTGGAGTCGAGCGCAGACATGAACTCAGTGTTGAGCGAGATAACTTGGAAAGTCAACTGAGAGCGACAGAGGAGGAGCGACGTATGGGGGCTGAAGTCCTACGAAAAAAAGAAATCAGAAGAATTGCTGATGAGCATAATTTAAGAGAAGCAAAAGCTGATGAGTTAGAGAAACTATTGACAGAGATGCGCCCTTTTAATTTTACACATAGCAAGCAACTCTCGGCATATATCGTAAAACATAAACTCGGTTATAGGTATCCAAATATATCGGGGATTGTGAGAATGGAAGAGGCAGGTACACAATGGAATTTTCATGGGGGATTTCCTCCGGATATTTATAGAATTATTTGCGATGAACTCAATTTAGATAACCAGAGGACTGCTGCTAGACCAATAGATTTTGAACCATTTAGCCGTATCTATTCAACCAATTAAGAATAACGAAGAACTCGACCGCTAGTCAACCGATTAGGCGGACTTGATATCATTCGGCTCACTTGACGGTTTGGTGTCATATTAGCTTTTCGTCGGCTTCCAGAACCCGTACCAGTGCCGGATTGCCAACCAGGCGACGGACAGCAGTCCCGCCACTCCCAACGTCAGGCCGCTGTAGGGGACCAGCAGGGCAAAAACCGGGAGGACGCCCCCGGCTACCGTACAGGCGATCGCGGCTCCGGCACTCCAGCGATTCGACCCCAACCCCCACATTAACACTAACCAAATCCCAGAAATGACCGTCCACGCCAGACGCGGATCGACCAGACGGCTGGTATAGGTCAACATTAGCAAACTGGCAAAAAATATTCCCGCCGCGATCGCCACATCCTTCAACCCCATCGGTATGGAAAAATAAAGCAGCAGAATCCACCACAGAAAAATCCCCGGTGCCAACAGCAACAGGCGCGGCAAAACCCCCGTATTTTTCACCGATTCCGTCGCCGTAAACACGCCGAAGGGATTGCGGGCCGAAACGTTGCCCTCGAAAACCCAGGTCATTTCCCGCTGCTGTCCCCGTTCTTCTGTTAGGGTGGGAATCGCCCCGGCAAAATCGGCGTCGGGGAAATTGGCGATCGCATTTAACCGAAAATTCGACAACAACTGTCCGACGGATTCATACACCCATCGCGGCGCCCCCTGAGCTTTATATTTGACCTGAAATGTCGTCGCCTCCCCCGGTGGCAACTGAAACGGAAAACTGTAATTTCCCGGCGCGATCGGATCGAGGCGTTCTCCCTCCCGCCAGACCTGAAAATCCCGAAGCAGGGAATAGCCGTAGGGGGGACTGATATCGAAGAAAAAGTCCCCAACCCCTTCTCGGGAATTCGCCACCTGATATTCCGCCTCGAAATCGACGCTGTAAATCCATCGCGAACTCGCCGGATCTTCGGTTTGGTCGATGGTGACGCCGATTTCCGAACCCGCAACGTCTACGAACCGATCCACGAGGCGGGTGGCTTCCTCCTCCACCTGTTCGCCGTCCACCCAATTATATTGCGTTTGACTTCTCCCCGGTCTAAAGACGCGGGGATTCTTAAGCAGTCCAAAACTG
>JBNGCR010000360.1:0-2814 GCA_050045915.1 Limnospira sp. | reverse complement strand
ATTCCCTATCCCCCATTCCCTATTCCCCATTGCCTATTCCCCATTCCCTGCCCTAAGATTGCCAAATGTTTTGAAGCTGTCGATGATCCCATGTCCGAACCGCAAGCGATCGCCACCCTCTACGGCATTGGAGTGGGTACTGGCGATCCGGAACTGATCACCCTGAAAGGACTCAACCGCCTCAAGGCTTCCCCCGTGGTCGCCTTTCCCGCCGGGATTGGGGGCAAACCGGGCATCGCCGAAGGCATCATTTCGCCCTGGCTGAGTCCCGAACAGATCCAACTTCCAATCGCATTTCCCTACGTCCGGAACGAGGATGTCTTGCGACAGGCGTGGCGAGAGGCCGCCGAGGCGGTCTGGCCCTATCTGGAAGGGGGGCGGGATGTCGCCTTCGTTTCGGAAGGGGATATTAGCTTTTACAGCACCTTCGGCTACCTGGCCGGAACCCTCAAACAGTTGCATCCGGAAGCCAAAATTGAGGCGATTCCGGGCGTCTGTTCTCCCCTAGCCGCGGCGGCGGATCTGGGAGTTCCCCTCACCGTGCAGGGTCAGCGGTTGACAATCTTACCCGCCCTCTATACTGTCGATCGCATCGAAACGGCGTTGGACTCGGCGGAAGTGGTGGTGTTGATGAAAGTCAGTTCGGTGTACGAGACGGTTTGGAAGGTCCTGGAGCGCCGGGGCCTGCTGTCGAGGGCCTGCGTGGTGGAGCGGGCCACCCACCGCGATCGCGTTATTTACAGGGATTTGGGCGATCGGCCCGAGTTGCGACTCTCCTATTTTTCCCTGCTGATCGTGTGGGCGAGTCCCGATGTAGAAATACCGCCATTGTAGAATCTTTCGGGAGTGATAGCGCTCAAGCGAAGGGAATCGGCAAAAGGCAACAGGCAACAGGCTAGTGAAATCAGGGTTTCAACAAGGGGATGGAGCCCCCTTGTTTCCAAAACAACTCCCTCTTCCCCCCCCTCTCCCTCCGCTCCCGGTCGCTCCCTCTGCCATTTTTTGGGGGAAAATGAAACGGCCGAGCTTTAGGGCGGGGAGTGTCAAAAGACTCAACAACTTGAAAACCTCGATTCCAGCGGGATAGTCCTTGGCCTGACTCTCGACTCACTCTCGACTCCCGCGCCCAGCGCCCTGTCGATCGCCACGATGAGAATGAACCGTGCTACAACAATAACTGTCGGGGACGGCAGCAACTACTTCAGAAGTTTTGTTTGATTGGGATTGAATAATGACCGCTTCCACTTCTGCACTCTCATTTTTGCCCTCTGTCGTGCGCCAGCCGATGACGGTTGCCGTACTCGCCTCCCTCGGCCTTCACGCTCTCTTTGCTGTGAACCTGGAAAATATTCGCCTCTATCCAGATACGGTTCAACTGCCGCCGAGCGTGGAATTGATGGAATTGTCCCCGAACCAAGTTGACGGGATATTCCCCGAACCGCCGTCGCAATTTTCCCTGGTTCCCTTCGCCCCCCCGGCATCCCTCCCGACCTTGGGAGCGACTCCCAATCGTCTGCCACAATTTCCCCCCAGTGCCCAACAGCTTCCGGTTTTCCCTCCGGTGTTTCCGGAACCCAATGTATCGCCTTTTTCCCCAGTTCCTCCACCGGGGCGATCGAATCGGACGTTTTTACCCCCCATCGAAACCATTCCCCAGCAGCCGCGCACCTTCAGTCCGCCACCCCCAATCGAGTTCTTCCAACCGCTACCAGAGTCCTCGAATTTCCCCGGCAGCAGAAACGAGGCTGAACTCGGACGCATCCAGGATAACGTCCGCTTCAGTCAGCTTTCCCCCGAGGAGCGACGGCAACTCGAAGAGCAGTTCGCCATGCTCCCGCCACCGCCCGACACCCCCCGTTTTCCCGAAAATGACCCCAACTACAGCCAACCCCCCGGGATGGGGCCAGAACCGGGCGCAGAAGCCTCGGAAAATGTCGCCCCCCCCCAACCCGCCGAAGCACCCCAAGCGGGGGGTTCGATTCTCGCCAAACTGCAGGCAGATAACGATCGCCGACAGGAAGCCCTCGGCGTCTCCGACGGGGAAACCCCGGAAGAACCGGCACCGACGGGGGAAGTTTCCGAGCAACAACAGGCGATGTTGCAGGGGGGCGGTGCCTATGTGGAGTGGGTGCTGTCTCTCAGGGGGGACTATCCGGACGTGGACATGAGCCAACCCCGCCGGATTTCCGCCCTCTATCCCGCAGAAGCCTGCCAGGAACAGTTGAGCGGTGGGGCCTTGGTGGGGGTGATGGTGGGTTCCGGGGGCGAAATTCTTGCCGGACCGACGTTGTTGCGGGGGACGGGTTATCCGATTTTGGATGATGCGGCTCTGGCGGCTATCAACGACCTTCCCTTTGAAGCTCAAGGGGGTCCGATCGCCTATCAGTATGAGTTTAGCTTCGATAGCGAAAATTGTCGTTCCGTGACAACACCCGCACCGGCGCCTGCACCGGCACCCGCACCGGCGCCCGCACCTCCGGCGGAATCGATAGAGGAACCCGCACCGGAACCGGCGCCTTCGGGTTCACTACTCCAAAAATTACAGGAATCTTCCAATAATCCCACCCCGGAATCTCAACCCGAGCCGGAATCCGCCGAGGAAGCTGAAATGTCGTCTTCGCAGCCGGGGGAAACCGACTCGGAGGATTTATCCCTGACAAAGGATGGCAAGTTGGAGTTGGAAAATACACACAATGAGGGATTATAACGCGGCGCGTGGGAGTCGGGAGTCGGGAGTCGGGAGTCGGGAGTCGGGAGTCGGGAGCGGAGGGAGCAGGGGGAGCGGAGGGAGCGGAGGGAGCGGAGGGAGCAGGG
>JBNGCR010000359.1:0-2867 GCA_050045915.1 Limnospira sp. | reverse complement strand
ACCCCCAATTCTGGGGGCTTTCTTGCCCCCAAACCCCCAATTCTGGGGGCTTTCTCGCCCCCAAACCCCCAATTCTGGGGGCTTTCTTGCCCCCAAACCCCCAATTCTGGGGGCTTTCTCGCCCCCAAACCCCCAATTCTGGGGGCTTTCTTGCCCCCAAACCCCCAATTCTGGGGGCTTTGAAACGGCAAATTTTTGGCTTTTTTCGGTATCATCAGATTTTTTTACCACAGCGGGCAATCGCCCTGACCCGAGCGATATCGTTGATAGTAATAGCGATAACTGTGGGTGTGGATGGCGACTCGTTCTTGGAGGATTTCTCGGGCTAAATTGAGGGCATCGGAGGTGAGGTTTTCCGAGGGGGAAGTTTGTCGCCGTTGTTCCAGGATGAGTAACTGTTGTTTCAGTTGGTTGAGGCGATCGCTGGCTGGGGCGTGAATCAATTTTCCGAAGGGAACGTAACCCAAGGTATCGTAGATGGGTTTCATTGGGGAACCGTCTTCATAGATCAACATATCTCCTCCGGTTTCGACGCGAGTAATGTTGGGAATTAGATCGGGATATTGGGTGATAAAATCTGATGTGGCGACGGGTCCAGAACCGAAGACGATCGCCTGTATATTTTGAGGAGAAACTCCCGCATCTACTAACAGGGCGGCGTAGAGGATGGCACATCCCCCCAAGCTGTGCCCCGTCACCAACACTTCTACGTCCGTTTGGGGGTCGGCTTGGAGTCGCAAAATGTCCGCGATCGCCGTTTGGGAGGTTTCGTCCTGGAAAACCGAAGCCGCATAATCCCGAAATCCCCGGTGAATTAACACGCCGGCATCGCGGTAGAGATGTTCGGGTAAGGCGGACAGGGCGGCGGCGATATCGTTGGGATCTTCCAACTTCGGGTAAACCCCTTTAAATGCGATGAAAAATTTCGCTTTTTGTCGGCCTTGGAATTCGCTATTTTGGGGACGGATGAAAACGGCATAGCCTCCGAACACCTGATCTGCTTCGACGATGAAAAAATCCGACAGTTTCAGGCGTTTGTTGACGACTTGAACGGCGTTCGGTTCGGTTCCGTACAGTTGGGCGATCGCGCCGATGATGGATTGATATTTGGCTCTATTTTGGGTGATTTCGCCGTCAAATAATTCGTAAATTAAATCTGTGGTGAGGCGGGCTGCTTTTCCGATGGTTTCACAGTCTGCTGTCGGTTCCGACCTGCAGATCGCCTCGAATTCGGGGGATTGAATGGCGGGAACCATGCCGACATCTTGCGATCGCGAGGAAATAGCCGGATAAAAAAGGAAAATTCCGGCGATTAAAATTGAGGATAAAGATAGAGATTTGGGTCGCATCGGTGGGTTTTATCTGTCCTTCACTACCACAGCCGTTGTCCGGCGTTCAACTCCTGATTGAGATCGGCGATCGTCGGCCCCAGAAGGCCGCGGCGTTTCAGGGCGTTGTGGGAAATGGTGGGGATGTGGTCTTGCAAAAATTGCCACTGGGTTTCATCTAAAGTATCGGCTAAAAATTGGGCGATTTCTTCTGGATCTAACGTGCCATTTGCGATCAACATCGAGATCTGATCTCCGGTGGGGGCGTTGATGAAAATTTCCTCGATATCCGAGTTGGCGGGCGGGTTGTAGCCGGTGGTTCGATCTAAGAGTCGGAAGACTTCGCTGGTACAGTTGCGATCGAAAGAATGGTACATCCGACTGAGTCCGGCTCGCTCACTTTCGGCGATCGCATTCAGGAGTAATTGGTGATTTTGAGCGGGTGTCAAATTGAGCTGGATCTGTTCGACGCGGTGGCCGTCAACTTGGATCATGCGTTGGGCTCTCGCTTCCAAAGAAACCAAGCGGTAGGCGATCGCAAAGTTGTCAAAAAATCCGGCAACTAAATCGAAATTACCCCCCACAACCGGGACAGCTTCCACCGACAAAACCAAGTCGGAAATTTGGGTGGGAGACTCCCCAGAATTGGGAACTTGGGGAATTAAAATGACTTCCGAACCGGGAGAAAAGCGAAACCGAAGCTGGGCGTGGGCGGCAAAAATCGGATGTTCGAGTTGGTAGATGACGGTTTCTACCCCGTCGGCGGGAATTTGAGCCACCCAAAACCGATCGCGGTGGCTGACGTTCGCCACGGCGATCGCTTGGGGAGGGATGTCATATTCGGCGGCTTCGGCGGGAGAGAGGCGGCGGACCGATCGCTGCTGGCAGGAGTTGATACACTGTCCTTGGTAGGTTCCCCGCGGCATTTTGGGTTTGGGATCGAAGCGATCGCCGGGGTGACATCCACAGTCCGAACCGGGAACCATCGGCTCCGCTTTCGCCACTTCCGATCCCCCGGAAGCCAGTAGGAGAACTGACGTGAATGCCAGCAACTTGATCCCGATGATTGGGCGATCGTTCATGGTGACAGCCTCCCGGTAGACTGTTTTAATTATACCTGCAAAAGGGGCAGTTTTTTTGATTTTTTCAAATTGTTAATTTTCCTAAATTATTTCAAATATTTTGGGCGAGGAAGTTGAACGGCGATCGCCTACTTACCTTAACCCGTTCGGGGGAAGCAGGGGATGGCGGGACAGCCTAAAATCGGGTAAAGTGTTTAAATAAATTCATGTTATGTTTTACAAATCTTCTCATTCCGTCCATCAAGTCGCGACTTCTTTGGGGTTGGGCTACCTGTTCGCGGTGCTGGGCTTAATGTTATGCCTTCATGTCGTCCAGAATAGCGTACAGCCCGAAAATTCGAGGGCTTTTGATATCGAAATGCGAAATCGGTGATGCCTGCAGTCCGACGATGAAAATTGTCTGGCCCCCAAACCCCCAATTCTGGGGGCTCGGAAAATTGTCTGGCCCCCAAACCCC
>JBNGCR010000358.1:0-2903 GCA_050045915.1 Limnospira sp. | reverse complement strand
CTCCGCTCCCTCCGCTCCCTCCGCTCCCCCTGCTCCCTCCGCTCCCTCCGCTCCCATCGAGAGCCTACAATGCCGAAAACAGATGTAGACTATCAAGCGGGCGATGTACCCAACCGTCATTGCCTCAGAGCCATCAATAGACTAACTTTAGGGGGAAAATTGGCACGTCGGCAGATGAACTCAGCGACTCAAACCATCCTTCAACATGGCAAGTACAGACTCGATCGCGTCCTGGGGCGGGGGGAATTCGGCGTCACCTACCAGGCCACCCACCTGCACATCGGTCAAACCGTCGCCATCAAAACCCTTTCCCGCCACCCCGGAGAGCAACACGACATCTCGCAACTGCGACATCAGGCGATCGCGATCGCCCAGCGGTGGAGTTTGTGCCAACATCCCAACCTAGTGAGGATTCTCGACCTATTCGATGAGGGAGGATATCCCTTCATCGTCATGCAGTTCGTACCCGGCGAATCCCTACAAACCCTCGTCCGGCCCGGACATCCCCTCCCGGCCCCCCAAGCCGTCCACTACATCCGCCAAATCGCATCAGCCCTCGACATCGCCCACCGGCAGGGACTCCTCCACTGCAACCTGCAACCCACCTCCATCGTCCGCCGCACCGGCAGCCGTCTGGTCATGCTGGCAGATTTCGGGGTGGGCAGTTTCCTCCAACCCGACACCGCCAACCGCTACGTCCCCAACCGCGCCTTGGGGGGAGGATTTGCAGCCCTCGAACAGTACCTGCCCCACGAAAAACCGACCCCTGGCACCGACATCTACCGACTTTCGGCCATTTTATACTACCTGTTGACGGGGGAAGCCCCTTTGGAAGCCCCCCTGTGCGCCAGCCACCTGACCGAGGAATTGCTCCGCACCAAAAAACCGAGTCTGCGCCAGTTCCAACCCAACCTGAACCCGGCCGTCGAAGAAGCGGTGCGGTGGGGGTTGGAGTTGCAGTCCCGGCAGCGTCCGTCGAGCATCAGCGAATGGCTCAACGTTTTATGTGTCCCCGAACCCGCCCCCGCCGTGGGGCCAGCCAATCACGAGGTGACACCCCCGCCCCCGCCGCCGACCCGGGCCGTCAACGAGCGACAACCGCCCAAACCCCCGTCCCCCCAACCGAAAATCAGAAAACGCTCTCGGCTCCGGGTCGCGCCCCTGTTCGTTCTTACGGCCCTTCTCTCGGGGTGGGCGGGATTTGAAGTGACGCGACGCTACGGCAACGGCATCGCCACGCGGTTCGACCCCGATTTCGACCGGTCGGGGGACGAGGTGGAGCAGTTGGTCCTCGACCCCTCCAAACCGATCTTTCAAGAACCCGACTGGGAGGGCAAAAAACCGGATTCCGAGTGGGACGGCATCGGAGAACCTCAACTGCTCGGGGATGGCAGTACGGACGTGGGGGAACTGCTCGAAGATGTCGCCTACGAGGAATGGGAAAGGGAACCTTTCCCCGATCTCTATGAGTCCTCCCAGGCGATGGAAACTCCCGATGATGACGCTTCCGAGATGTCGCCGGAACCGTCGGAGTCCGGTTATTTCAATTCTTATGACTGGGACGATTATTCCTCCGATGCCCCCCTGTCGCCGGCAGATGAGAGTTATCGCCCCCCCGAGATTCCGGGGCAGGAGTACCCATACGATCAGGCCCCCGAGCCAGCCGTCCCGGAGCGCCCGTCAGACGCAACCTCCCCCGAACCGCCCGCTGCCCCCGGTGGGGAGCGGGAATGGCGGGATATCCCGCCACCCCTGCCGCCGGCCGAAGTGTCCGAACCGTGGACTCCCGAAGAATCGCGATCGGCCGATCCCACCCCCGAAACCGGGACGAAGCGCTGGGACGAGTTTCCGCCCTCCGAGGCGGCCCGGCCGGAGTTGGAGTGGTCCGGGATGCTCGGGGAGGAATCTAAAATCTAAAATCTTATACCGCGGCTGGCCCGGTGTGGGGAATCGGGAATCGGGAATCGGGAATCGGGGTAGTTTTTCCCTCGGCTTCCTCCGCTTACGAAAATAGTACGGGAGTCTGAAAGCCCCGTCAATTTATTGCGGGGATGAAAGACGACACGAGCGGCTTTAGCCGCCTTCCTTAGGTCAGATATGCTAATAAAAACGCATGAGTGCGATTCGTTCGGGAGACCAAATAGGGCTGAAATGCCTGAAATAACCTCCCGGTAAGGCTTTCACCCCCCTAGGTGAATATAAGGGGCGCACCCCTGACCAGCCTTATAACTGTCTGTATGTTCCTAAATTCTGTATCATAAGGATACAAAATGAGGTCGGAACTCTCAGGGTCAAGGGGAATCCGGTGATACGAATCTCTTATACAAGAGATAAATAAAACTGATAACCCAAGAGAGGAGGCGATAGCCACCCCCAGTTTTAGGATTCACAACCCTAGGATTGAAGCGGGGAACGGAAGGCGATGAGGGAGAATCTGCTCCCAATAACTCGACCACTGCCAACCATCTAGGACTAACCGAAAGGTGAACGTCTGTCATGAACCCTCGTTATTTTACGGTATCGAAAACAGTTTGATTACGGTGCTGCTCGAATGAGTAGGTGGAAAAGTGGAAGGTTTCATGCACTATCCACACAGACCCTTAAAAGTACACCGGGGGAAAGGACGAGTCTAAGGATGGAATACCCATACAGACGGAACGATGTTACCCCACACTGGCTCTTGTCCAATGGTCGATTAGGCAAGTAGTAAAGGCAACAGCCGCAAGTGTAAGCGCAAGCCAGGTGGGGGTGAGATGTGACCAGAAGCCAACGCCCAGATGTAATGTCTGGGATATGCAAACGGGTCACGGTTCAGACGTAAGATGGAGACTTGAGTAGCAATAATGGCGTCTAGTCAAACCAAAGGATTCGGCAAACCGAAGCCAGCGGTCACTAAGAATGCA
>JBNGCR010000357.1:0-2920 GCA_050045915.1 Limnospira sp. | reverse complement strand
GTGACAGAAAATATTGTTGCGATCGGCGACTTTGATTTTCGATCGCCACGTTTCCAACAGATCCCGGTTATTTTCCGACCGGCGATCGCCCATCTCGAACCCTCCCCATTGTAATTCCGGTGACGGGGGTATTTTACCTCGAAAGTCGGAATAGGGAATGGGGAGAAATGGTTGTCTGTCTCCCTCCCTCCCTCTGGATTCCTAGGCCAACCTCCATCTTTTACTGACTCCGAGGGACTCCTGATTGATTTTTATTTTCAAAAAAAAATTAAGAAATGTTAAAAATTTCGACTTTTTTGCGGAGGGGGGTTGCTTTTGGGGTTGACTTCCGGTATTATTTTAGATAATGGGAGTGGTGACAGAAATATTATTTTGGCAACCACTCCCATTATGGAGGTTAATGTCAATAGTTTACCGGAAATCGCCGCCCCCTGTCAACCCCTTTTCGGCCATTTCGAGCTCAATTTTTTCAAAAATTTTAGCCGGACAGAAAAGCTAAACATCGGGTGGGGGGGGGTGGGGAAAAATTGACAATTGACCCTTAATTTTTCAACTCTCAAATCCTGCACGGGCGCTTCCGCGTTGCGCCCCTCCCCACCCCCGGTTTAAACCGGGATGCCGGGGGTTTCTTTCCCTTCAGTTTTCCCATCCAAATTCGGCGGCAATTCCGCCCGAACCGGCGACAATTGAACCGCGCAGGCTTTCAACTCCGGCTGTTTGGAATCCCGGCAAGATTCGGGGTGGGTGAGGGCGTTAGCTTCCGCGCGATCGGCCCACAGCGCCCCCCAGTGCATGGGAACGAAGACCGTCCCCGGCGCGATCGCCTTCGTAATTTTTGCCGGAAAGAAAGCCGCACCACGGCGCGATCGCACTTCCACCCAATTCCCCTCCTCAATCCCCAACTTTTTCGCATCCTTGGGATGAATTTCGATAAACGGTTCCGGGTGCATTTTGCGGATCTTCTCGATATGGCCCGTGCGGGTTTGGGTGTGCCAGTGGCCGTAGAGTCTCCCCGTAGTCAAAACCAAGGGATAATCGCGATCGGGGGGTTCGGCCAGTCCCCGGGCGTGGCAGGCGGCGAACCGGGCGCGACCGTCGGGGGTATTGAACCGAAAATCGGTATATAACCGTTTAGGGGTGCGGTTCACCTCAATTTCCGACTCGGGACAGGGCCACTGGATCGGCCCGGAGGATTTGAGGCGATCGTGACTCAACCCCGACAAATCGCAGGGGCGATCGCGAGTTAACCGCACGAATTCCCGGTAAACTGCGGCAGAATCGGCGAAATCGAACTGTTTTTCAAATCCCAGCCGCCGCCCGACTTCCGCAAAAATCTCCCAGTCCGCCTTCGCCTCCCCCGGCGGGTTGCGGAACGCCGGACACAGCGTCACCACCCGTTCCGAATTGGTCATCGTCCCAGTTTTTTCGCCCCACTGAGCCGCAGGTAATAAAATATGGGCATATTCCGCCGTTTCGGTGGGATAGTAGGCATCTTGATAGACAGTGAAAGGCGATCGCATCAAAGCAGCCTTCGTCCGTTCCAGATCCGGCATACTCACCGCCGGATTCGTCGCCGCCACCCACAGCAACCCCACCTCACCGCGTTCCAAACCGGTAATCATCTCCCAGGCATTCAAACCGACTTGAGAAGAAATCCGGCCCGGTTCCAATCCCCAAAATACCTCGATTTCCGCCCGATGTTGGGGATTTTTCACCACCCGATAACCAGGGAGGATGTGGGCGAGTCCCCCCGCTTCCCGGCCTCCCATCGCGTTAGGTTGGCCGGTGAGAGAAAAGGGTCCCGCCCCCGGTTTGCCGATATTTCCAGTCATCAGATGGAGGTTAATTAAGGTTCTGACTTTTGCCGTCCCCTCGGAAGACTGATTCAACCCCATCGACCACAGGGACAGAACCCGCTTCGACTCAGCCCACCACTTCGCCGCCTTTTCCAAGTCGTCAAGGCGGATGCCACAGGTTCTCGCCACCAACTCCGGCGGATAGGATCGGATCACCTCCGTATAGTCGGAAAATCCCCGCGTACATTCATCAATAAATAAAGGATCGATCGCGCCCCACCGCATCAACAAACTGGCGATTCCGTTGAGAAGTTCGATATCCGTTCCCGGACGAATTGCCAGGTGCAAATCCGCCGCCTCAGCGGTTTGCGTCCGGCGAGGATCCACAACGATCATTTTGACATTGCGATTTTTCTTGTGATAAACCCGCAAACGATTGAAAGCGATCGGGTGACATTCGGCGGTATTCGTCCCGATCAAAAACGCGCAATCCGTCTGTTCCAAATCGTCATAGCAACAGGGCGGCCCATCCGACCCAAAACTTTGGATGTAACCAGAGACAGCCGAAGACATACAAAGGCGGGAATTGGCATCGAAATTATTCGTTCCCAAACCCCCTTTCAACAACTTTTGAGCAACGTAATAATCCTCCGTTTGAAACTGTCCGGAACCGTACATACAAATTCCGTCAGAACCCATCGTCTCGCGAACCATTCGGATGCGGTTAACAATGCGATCATAAGCCTCCTCCCAGGAAACGCGGCGGAACGGTTCATCGAGAGTATCCCGAATCATCGGATACATGAGGCGACTTTTGTCGATCGCCTCCGCAACCGTCGCCCCCTTCACACAAACCTTCCCCAAACTCGACGGGTGGGCGCGATCGCCCCTCACCTGCCAAATCGGATTCCCCTCGCGATCGCGGTGAGTCGCCTTCCCCGGTTGGGCGGGTGGCAACACTTCCAACCCGCAGCCGACACCGCAATACGGACACAAAGTTTTCGTCAATTCACTCATCAAACAATCGCAAAAATATACGGACAAAAACCAACATCAATCGACCAAAAAAAATCTGCGAAAATCTGCGAAATCTGCGGATAAAATCAACCATCAACAAACAATCG
>JBNGCR010000356.1:0-2929 GCA_050045915.1 Limnospira sp. | reverse complement strand
ATGACGGAAATTGGGTCTACTGGGCAACGAGGAGAGGGAAATCACCAGAAATCTCAAACCAAGAAGCCAAACTGCTAAAAGACCTGAAAGGCAAATGCAAATGGTGCGGACAGCATTTCACCATCGAAGACCAAGTGGAGACCGACCATATCATCCCGAGATGCTTCGGCGGAAAGGATGATTACAAAAACCTCCAATTGCTGCACCGCCACTGTCACGATGCCAAGACTGCCATAGATGGTAGTCAAAGCAAGAGTCGTACTCATGACAACGAGACGACTGAACTAGGAGCCGTGTGAGGTGAAAGTCTCATGCACGGTTCTGAATGGGAGGGGGAGAAGGTGACTTCTCTCTCGACCCCTAATCCTACCGAAAAAAGGGATTCGCCAAACTCGCCGAACGCCACTACCGGGAGGCGATCGCGGCGGAAGTGCTCCCCCAACTGAAATTGGGCGCCTATAACAATTTGGGAAACCTGCTGAAAGCCAAAGGGGATCTCGCCGGCGCCCGGACCGCCTACGAAACCGCCGTGAACATCGACCCCAATTTTGGCCTCGGCCACAATAATCTGGGGATGGTGCTGCGGGCGATGGGAAATTCTCGGGGTGCGATCGCGTCCTATCAACGGGCGATCGGGCTCAATCCCAATTATGCCGAAGCTTACCAAAATTTGGGAGCCGCCCTGCTGGGCATCGGCAACCTCCCCGAGAGTCTGGACGCCTTCCGAAAGGCGATCGCACTTTACGAAAAAACGAACCCCGCCGAGGGTTCGCGCCTGCGGCGGGGGTTGTCGGAGATGGGGTTGCCCATTTAAACCCTGCGATCTTGGGGAATTTGATACTACAATGCAGCAACAATTCAGCTATGCTGTTTTGTCGAACTTAATTGAGGAGTCTTGCAATAGTGCGACCCGTTAGCCCGAAACCGGGGAATTTCTCCTCGGGGGAAGGGCTGCAAGGTTGGGCGAAGCGCCCGGACAATTTGAGGACGTGGGGAAAATTGACAATTGACAATTCATTCCCCCCTTCACCCTTTGTATCGGACGCGGCGTCAATTTCAACCTTGACAACTGAAACTCGCTTGTTGGTGCGGAAAAATCGAGTCATTTCGACTTTGAACCCTTCCAAGTCCAACCCTCCAGGTGCCGGAGTGAAAGCACTTCCCCACGGTAGCGACTGGCCCTCAATCCGTGAAGCGGGAAGGAAAGGTGGGATGCCTGCGAGCCCGATGCGGGCGCTTCCGCCGAGTAGCTGGCTACGGGCAGGGAAACCGAACTTCCGTCAGAACTACCGTCAGACTCGACTTGCGAAAGGGCTGTGACGCAAGGGTGCAATTGGCACTCGGGGCGAGACGACGTTGTTGTTGCCGACGTCAAAGGTAATCTCACTTTGTGGGATAACCCGGCACTCACAACGCCCCCGGTAGAAAGGAAGGCCCTAAGGTCAGGAACCAAAGTGAGTTTCGGAACGGGATAACCTCCGAGGCGCTCTCGGTTTCTGCGATGCGATCGCATGATGCCGAGCAGTCAGCCAAGACGCAAATTCTGGACTATCCAGGCGTCTCGGAGGCGGGATCGTGTCAGAAGCCAAGGCCCCGACCACAAATCGGGGATATGCAGACGGACACGCGGAATCTCAACTGGTAGAGGATGTCAATTGCGGTGAATAAGACTAAAGCCCGTCCGAATCGGACGAGGATGGTATGCACGGACGAAAACCTTGCGGGCGCCAACCTTGCGCCCCTACGGCGTCGTTTGTGGAAGCTGCAACAGCGAATCTACCGGGCCTCGAAACGGGGTGATGTGAAGGCGGTTCGCCGACTCCAAAAGACTTTGATCCGGTCCGGAACGGCGCGATATCTCGCTTCGCGGGTGATCGTCGCGGCCGACGGACCCACTCAACCGATCCGAGAGTGTTTGATGAGCTGGGCGATCGAGCCAGAAAGTCGGGCTCTGTCGGAGCGGGATGACGGGATCGTGAAGGCCGAGCGATCGCTTTCGGGGGCGGTACGGACGATCGCCCGAACCCTGGAAGATGAACCCCAATTTGTCGGGGTGGCGGATCTCAAATTCGCCACTCAACCGGGGAATTTGGCGCGGGGACTGACCTCGCTGCCCCGAAAGCTGAAATTGACCCCAAAAGCGATCGCGGCGCCTCTGGTGGCTTTATTGGATGCGATCGCCAATGCTCAATTGGCCGATCGCTTGCAAGCTGAACTCGGGTCTGAGGTGGATCGAATGCCCAGGGTGATCCGGTGGGGAACACATCTGGCGATTGTGCACCGCGATCGCGCGGTGGTTGAAGCCTGTCAGGAGGCGATCGCTCGGTGGTTGAAGCAACGGCAACTGCCATCCGGGGTGAATTGTCAAATCACCCACAGCGTCGATGCCGTCGGTGGGCAACGGCCGGGGTTCGAGGTGTCGGAATTTCACGTCCGGCAGTTTCCCCGGGGAAATGGATACCGGACGGCGATCGCGCCGAGTCGGGATTCTGTCGCCCGACACTATCGGGAATTGGCCGCGATCGTCGAATCCCACAAAGCCGGCACCCAAGCCGATCTGATTCTCTCCCTCAACCGGGCCATCCGCGCCTGGGGCGATCGGTTCAGAATCGCCAATTGCCGGAGTCATCACACCCGCCTGGATTGGTTGCTCGACACCAAGCTCAAAGCCTGGGCGAAACGCCGCCACCCCAACAAACCCGCCGACTATCGACGGCGAAAATACTGGCCAACGGCGCCGGACGATCGCCATCAATTCGGGTGCTTCCAAAACGGAAAATGGGCCGGTTTGTTGAAACACGGATCGTAGGGAGTCGGGAGTCGGGAGTCGGGAATAGGGAATAGGGAATAGGGAATAGGGAATAGGGAATTTTTCACTTTTCACTTTTCACTTTTCACTTTTCACTTTTCACTTTTCACTTTTCACTTT
>JBNGCR010000355.1:0-2947 GCA_050045915.1 Limnospira sp. | reverse complement strand
GGGCAGTTTGACTGGGGCGGTCGCCTCCTAAAAGGTAACGGAGGCGCGCAAAGGTTCCCTCAGGCTGGTTGGAAATCAGCCGCAGAGTGTAAAGGCAGAAGGGAGCTTGACTGCGAGACGGACAAGTCGAGCAGGGTGGAAACACGGCCTTAGTGATCCGACGGCTCTGAGTGGAAGGGCCGTCGCTCAACGGATAAAAGTTACTCTAGGGATAACAGGCTGATCTCCCCCAAGAGTTCACATCGACGGGGAGGTTTGGCACCTCGATGTCGGCTCATCGCAACCTGGGGCGGAAGTACGTCCCAAGGGTTGGGCTGTTCGCCCATTAAAGCGGTACGTGAGCTGGGTTCAGAACGTCGTGAGACAGTTCGGTCCATATCCGGTGCAGGCGCAAGAGAATTGAGAGGAGCCTTCCTTAGTACGAGAGGACCGGGAAGGACGCACCGCTGGTGTACCTGTTATCGTGCCAACGGTAAACGCAGGGTAGCCATGTGCGGAGCGGATAACCGCTGAAAGCATCTAAGTGGGAAGCCCACCTCAAGATGAGTGCTCTCACTGGGTTAACCAGGTAAGGTCACGGGCAGATTACCCGTTGATAGGTGTCAGGTGGAAGTCCAGCAATGGATGAAGCCGAGGCGCACTAACAGACCGAGGGCTTGACCTCTTTTACACCCCACTTTCTCTATGCAGTCTTTAGGATTCTGATTGAACAGGATTCCTAATTATTTAGGCCCCCTTCTCAATTTTGGGAAGGGGGCTTAATTTTTATCGACCTAAAAAATCGAGGTGTTCTCCGGGAAGCGATCGCAACTCGGATAAAGCGCCCTGAAGCTTTAAGCGACCTTCATCTAATAAAATCATCCAATCTGCCCTTTCGATCGCGCGGGGTCTGTGGCTGATTAAAATCGTCGTTTTTCCCCGCCTCAATTGCAGCAATTTCGTCAATAATTCCGCTTCGCTGATGGGGTCTAAACTGGCGGTCGATTCATCTAAAATCAATACGGATGGGTCGGTGACGATCGCCCTGGCAATGGCCAATCGCTGCCTCTGCCCCCCCGAAATATTGGCGCCAAATTCCCCCAAAACGGTTTGATATTTTTCCGGGAGTTGGCTGATAAATTCGTCCGCCCCGACGACCTGACAGGCTTTGACAATGTTCTCAAAACTCAACCCCGGATTTCCTAACCTGAAATTTTCCAAAATTGAGCGGCTCCAAAAGTGGGCATCTTGGGGGATCAAAACGACCTGCTGCCGCAGACAATCCGGGGATAAATCCTGCTGATTGTAAGCGCCGTAGCGAATATTCCCCGATCGCACCGGATACAAGCCGGCGATCAGTTTTGCCAGGGTACTTTTTCCGCATCCCGATCGCCCGATCAAGGCGATCGCTTTTCCGCCTGGAAACAAGACCGAAAAATTATCGAGTAAGTCGATCCGTCCTCCGTAGCGAAAACTGACGCGATCGCAAATAATGTGATCCCGGGGCGAAATTTCAGCCCATTGTAATTGCAAATTGTCTGGGGTTTCCGGCGTTGCGTCCACCACATCAGATAATCGCTGCATCGCGGTTTGCACCCGGGTTAGATCGTCCATAAACCCCACCCAAGAATTCACCCAAGTTGATACATTCCGGTTGAGGTTGATAAATGCCAATAGTTGGCCAATTGTGAGCAGATCGGCGATGACGAATCGACTTCCCATCCACAAGAGGGCGACGATCCCCACGTTACTAATCGCATTGGAAAAGACCGTATTGACAATCCCGATCTGGGTGCTGCGAAATGTCAGGTTGGCTAGACGGCCGAAGCGGGTTTGCAGTTCCTCCCAAAGCTGCGGTTTGCCGTTCGTGGTTTTGAAGGTGATCGCCCCTTTAAAGGTTTCCACCAACAATCCCTGGTTTTCCGCATCCAGCGCGAACCGATCGCGAGTTTTTCGTTGCAGGAGTGGCAGTAGTATCACGGTCGTCACGGTCATCAAAACGGCGATCGCGATCGCGGCTAGAGTCAGGGGGGGACTGTAAATCAACATTACCCCCAAGGACACCAAAGCCACAAAAAATTGACTGGGAAGACTAACGATAAATTGGGCGAGGAGTTGATTCATTTCCCGAATATCTCGCAGGCGGCTGATCACTTCTCCGCTGCGGTGGGTTTCATAATAAGTCAGGGGTAAACCCAAAAGTTTGCGCCCGAATTCCATCACTAACCCCAATTCCAACCGCTGTCCGAAATGGGCGATCAGGTTAGATTGAACCAGTTCGATCGCTCCGGCGAAAAGATTCATTAAAATTACCGCGATCGCAACTCCGGTCAGCATTTGAGTATCTCCCCGCACCAGCACCTCGTCGGTGAGGATCTGGATGAAAAACGGGGACGCGATCGCCAACAAACCCAGCACCCCATTGAGCAACAAAACCTGAATCAAAAGCCGACGATAGGCCCAAGCCCGCCGGAACCACCGCCACACACTGGGGGGGGGATCGCTGGTTTGCAAAAAAAACCGTTCGGGATCGGGTTCGAGTAGCAAACCGATCCCATCTCGCCATCCCTCCTGAAGTTCTGTTTTGGAAATGTAGATCAGTCCCACCCCGGGATCGGCGATCGCGTATTTTTTGCCCTTTTGTCCGTACAGGACGACCCAGTGATACCCTTGCCAGTGAACGATCATCGGTAAGGGTGCCTGATGCAACTGTTCCAGGATTTCGGGGTTGGCCCGGATCGGTCGCGCATCGAACCCGATCGCCTCGGCCCCCCGTTTCAACCCCAACAGTGTCGTTCCCTGTTGTCCGGTTCCCGACAGTTCCCGCAGGCGACTGAGGGTAAAAAAGCGCCCGTAATACTTCGCCACCGAAGCCAGACAGGCGGCACCGCAGTCCTCCTCGCTGTGCTGCAAAATGACCGGATATTCCATGACAATTAACAATTAACAATTAACAATTAACAATTAA
>JBNGCR010000354.1:0-2957 GCA_050045915.1 Limnospira sp. | reverse complement strand
GTGGTCGCTTCGTAGCGGCTGGTCAACTTGTCGAGTTGTTTCACCAACAAGCTGAGGAACAGCCCCACATCCGTCACCACGCCGGTGGACTCCACCGAACCGCGATCGCTCAGTTTCGTCACCACGGCGGGGTTGATGTCCACGCAGACCATTTTCACCCCCGATGGCGTCATGTTGCCCACGCCGATGGAATGCAGCATGGTGGACAGCATCAGGATCATGTCCGCGCCCCTGATCAACTCGCTGTAGTGCTGTTGGGCTTTGATCAGGTCCATTTCGGTGTCCGGCAGGGGGCCGTCATCCCGGATCGATCCCGCCAGGGAGAAGGGGACATCATTGCGGACGCACTCGTACATGATGCCGCTGGTGATGATTCCCTGTTCTACCGCATTGGCGATACTGCCGCAGCGACGGATGGCGTTGATCACCTTCAAATGGTGGCGGTGTCCGCCCTTGACGGCGACGCCCTGTTTCATGTCCACGCCGAGGGAGGTGCCCATTACCGACTGTTCGATATCGTGGACGGCGATCGCATTTCCCCCCAACAGGGCTTGGATGTAGCCCTCGCGGATCAGGTGTCCGAGGTGTTGGGAACCGCCGGTATGGATCACCACCGGGCCGGCCGTTACCACAACTTTACCACCCCGATCGCGGATGCGGCGCATTTCCCAGGCCACCTGTTCCACGATCAACTCAACCCGGCGTTCGCTGGAAACCCCCGCCGACATGAAGCTGAATTCCTGGCTGTTGCGCTGTTCGCGGGACTCGGTTTTGCGGACGGTACGGATGCCGAAGACATCCACGACCACTTTTTCGCCCACTTCCAGATCTCGCAGCAACTTGCAGCGGGCGATCGGGCCGTCGGGTCCCTCGGTAACAGCGATCGCGGCGTCCATGCGCTGGTTCTGGACCGTCACCCACTCGCCACCGATCCGCACTTGGGTGGGATAGATGGTGGTGACATAGAAATCGTCGGGGCTGACGCCGTGCTGGTGGACGAGTTCGAGTTTGGCATCTTGGACATCCTCTTCCAGGGATACCGCCCCGATGTCAATTAATTGACTCATAATCTCTTCCATCACCTCGTGGGAGGGGGCCGAGATTCTAATTTGGGCCGAGGAGGTGCTTTGGCGTTGTTCTCCCAAATTGAAATTCTGTACCTGGAAGCTGCCGCCGCCTTCGACGACCAAATCTAAGGCCCGATTGATCAGGCCCGCATCTAATAAGTGGCCTTGCAGGCAAACCGTCCGGCTTTCGAGTTGAGTCGCGGCGTGGCGATCTTCGAGGATGGGTTCTGTTACCCGCAGGGTGAGGCATTTTGCGGCCCCCCCCGCTTTCAGGAATTCCGTCAGCGGCGTCTCAATGACGTTGAAGCCGACTTCGGACAACCGGGCTTTCAGGTTGTCGCTGGCTTTGTTCATGATCACCGTCTGGTTGATGTTGACGGCGTTGCAAGCGAAGTTGACCGCATCCGGTTCGTCGATCGCGATCCGCTTGTGTTCAGGGATTCGCATTTCGATCAGCCGGTTGGAGTAGGAGTCGAAGGCGGGGGGGTAGTACAGCAAATACCCGCCGGTGAGGGGACAGAAGCAGGTGTCGAGGTGGTAGAAGCGATCGTCCATCAGCCGCAGGGAGAGCACTTCGATATCCAGCCATTCCGCCAGTAGGGGGTGGGAGTCGAGTTCCGAACGGAAGCCGTATCCCGCCCACAGATAGCGCCCTTCGCGATCTAATAGGGCATCCCCGGCGCCTTCAAAGGGTAGGTCCTTGGGGAGTTCGTGAACCGTGAACCCCTGGCTTTCAAACCAGGCTTTGAAGTGGGGTTCTTCTCCCTGGCGTTCCTTGTGGTAGAAGCGACTCAGGACGACGGTTTTATCCAATACCAGTCCGGCGTTGGCGGTGAAAACCATGTCGGGCCAACCTTTCTGGGGTTCGACGCGATCGACGATCGCGTGTTCTTTGATAACGTGGTAGAGTTTCTGCCACTGTTCGACGGCGCGATCGGAGGAGGATTTGTGAATGTTCCCCTCCATCCACGGGTTGATCACATAGTCCACGTCGTAGTGGTCGGGGGAGCACATGAGAAAGCGAATCGGATCAGTCATAATTGAAGTTAAAAATTGATGTAGACGCTACAGATGCCGGACACGGAGATTCGGATTGCCGAATGGCAAAACCCACCCCTACAGCCGAGAAGTGGGATATTTCAGTCTAACCAAGCCAACATATTATCTTACCACGGCGGGACACTTTGCCGGATGCGACGGAAAATGAAACGCCCGGTTCTGAGGGTTGAGGACATATCAGGATTTGGCGGCTTTTGAGAGCGATCGCATCTGATTGGAGTGACACCTTATGCTAGAAACAGTCAAAATCGAAGGCTTTCGCTGCTTTCGCACATTTGAATTAAAGAAATTGGGCCGATTGAATTTGCTGGTCGGTACGAATAACAGTGGCAAAACATCGATATTGGAAGCCATTCAAATCCTTTGTTCTCGGACGAATCTAGAACCCCTCGCCCAAGCTATGAGCGATCGGGGAGAGTATTTTATCAGCGAAGAATAGGGAAGGGGAGGAGAATTTGATATTCGACATTTATTTAACGGACACGAAATCAATTGTAAAAAAGATTGAATTTCGATTGATATTTTGATAAGATCTATTTGCGGGTGCGGGTGGATTTAGTTTGGGTTTTCAGTGGGCCGGTGCCGAGATAGTTGGTGCGATCGAAAGCGATCGCTGGGCTGGCGAGACATTTCAGTTTAATCATCCGAATGCCGCGATCGCGCAAGGTGACATTGCCACAATTACGAAAGCACCTCTGCCAGTACAATCAAATTGGCAATGCCGTCCCGCCGTTGATGGCAAAAGCGATCGCGGAAAATATCCTGAATCAGTTGTGAGTCAATATGTTCGTCCACGGGAATAATATCAGTCAAAAAGAAAACCATCGAACC
>JBNGCR010000353.1:0-3048 GCA_050045915.1 Limnospira sp. | reverse complement strand
ATGGTTTACGACTCCAAAAACACGCCTGGACTCCCATCATCTACCACACGCTGGTCAGACCGAACGCATCGACGTATGATGGAAATTGGGTCTATTGGGCAACGAGGAGAGGGAAATCACCAGAAATCTCAAACCGAGAAGCCAAACTGCTGAAAAACCAGAAAGGCAAATGCAAATGGTGCGGACAGCACTTCACTATCGAAGACCAAGTGGAGACCGACCATATAATCCCTAGAAGCTTAGGCGGAAAGGATGATTACAAGAACCTCCAATTGCTGCACCGCCACTGTCACGATGCCAAGACTGCCATAGATGGTAGTCAAAGCAAGAGTCGTACTCATGACAACGAGACGACTGAACTAGGAGCCGTGTGAGGTGAAAATCTCATGCACGGTTTTGAATGGGAGGGGGAGAAGGTGACTTCTCTCTCGACCCCTACTGATTGACCCCGAGCTCAATATGCACGTTCTCTTAGCGATCGCCGAGAGAAGAAAAGGGTAAAAATCGGGTTCGAGTTGCATCCGCCAACGTCAGCCGACCTCGAGATCCGATCTCTCCCATCCGAATCCGAAGCCGGGGGAAACGCCCTCGCCCCGTCGCGGGCGGTAGGCTGGCACGCCGTCGCACTCTCGAAAATGTGCCTTGAGTCCAATTTTGCCGAGGCCGAGCCAAATGCAGAAAAAAATTATTGGTGGACGCTACAAATTAAAAGAAAAAATCGGGGGCGGCGCGTTCGGCCAGACCTATTTGGCCGAGGACTCCCAGTTGCCCGGAAATCCCCTCTGTATCGTCAAACAACTGCAACCCCAAAATACCGACCCCAAAACCCTGCAAACGGCTCGACGTCTTTTCAATAGCGAAGCCCAAGTTCTTCACACCCTCGGCACTCAGCACCCCCAAATTCCCACCCTGTACGCCTACTTTGAAGAAGACAAGGAATTCTATCTGGTTCAGGAATTGGTGAGAGGAAACCCGCTGACGGAAGAATTGCCCCCGGGAATCCACTGGCAGGAAGTCCAGGCGATCGACTTTTTACAAGATATTCTCTCCATTCTGGATTACGTCCACCAACAACAGGTGATCCATCGAGATATCAAACCCTCCAATATCATGCGGCGAACCGAAGATCAAAAGTTAATGTTGATCGACTTCGGGGCCGTTAAACAGATCCGACAGTCCTCGGACAGCAACGACTCGAACCTCACCGTCGCCATCAGCACCTACGGCTATTCGCCGCCGGAACAATTGCAGGGCAAACCCCACTTCAGCAGCGACATCTACGCCGTGGGTATGACAGCGATCCGAGCCCTGACGGGGATTCACCCCCACCAGTTAGACCGGGACTCGGCGACGGGAGAACTGATCTGGAAAAACCGCGCCCGCGTCAGTGAGGGGCTGGTGGCGATTTTGGATCGGATGGTCGCCTCCCATCTGCCCGATCGCTACCCGTCGGCTTCTGCAGTCCTGGCCGACCTCGATCGCCTCCGACAGGTCGCCAACGACCCCACCCGGATGGCTACCTCCGACGCGCCGACCCGGGTCGCGGGCGATATCTCCCTGACGACCCCGCCTCCCCCGATGCCCCCGCCTCCCCCGGCCGGGGATCGACAGCCCCCCACGGCGGTGCGTCCCGGCAAGGGAATCGGGGGTAAGATGCTCGGCAAACCCCAATGGGTGGCGGCGGGGATCGGCGGGCTGGCGATTTTGGCAGTCCTGTTCGAGTTGATTTTTCCCGTCGTCCGCCCTCCCTATTACGTCGGCCGGGGCAACCGACTCCTGGAGGATGACCGCCCCGAAGCGGCGCGGGAAATGTTTGATCGCGCCCTGGATCTGAATCCCAATTCGGCCGGGGCTTGGGTCGGACAGGGGGATGCCCTCGCCGAACTCGGGCGCAGCGATCGCGCCCTGACGGCTTACAATAAAGCCCTGGAATACCGACCCGACAACCCGGATCTTCTCAACAAGAAGGGAAGCCTCTTATATCAGACGGGCGCTTCCCGGGAGGCTTTGGCGGCCCACGAACAGGCGATCGCCATCGACCCCGACAACGCCCAGGCTTGGTACGGCAAGGGGATCGCCCTGATCGGCTTGCGACAGTACGAAGAGGCCGAAGTCGCCTTCGATCGCGCCAAGAGTATCAGACCCCAGGTCCCCAGCGTCTGGCAGAGTAAAGCGGTCGCCCTGGAATATCAGGGGAAACGACAGGAAGCCCGACAGGTGTACGAAGAGGCCCTGGCGACCTACGATGACGTGTTGGACAACCAACCGGAGAAAGTCGCCGCCTGGGTGGATCGGGGAGCCGTGTTGAGCAAGTTGGGCCGCCCCGAACAAGCCCTGGAGTCCTACGAAAAGGCCCTGGCGATCGACCCGGACGACTTCCAAGCCCTCCTCAAAAAGAGCAACGTCTTGTTTCCGCCCCTCCGGCGCATCGACGAGGCCCTGGCTGCCTCCGATCGCGTCCTGGAAATTCGGCCCGACTCCCATTTGGCTTGGCACAATCGGGGGTCGATCTTGGCCGGGGGAAAGCGGGACTTTGAAGGGGCGATCGCGGCCTATGATCGGGCGATCGAGTTGCGCCCCCAGTTCGTCCCGGCGATGCGGGACAAGGGGTTGGCGTTGAGTCAGTGGAGTCAGGTTCTCCAGGCCGAGGGGAAGACGGCCGAAGCCGAAGAGCGGGCCGACGCGGCTCTGGAATCCTTCGATCGCGCCTTGAGTGCCGACCCCGACGACTATCAATCCCTCGTCGGGCGGGCGATCGTCCTCTCCAACCGGGGACGTCAGGAAGCGGCCCTGGCGGCCCTGAACAAGGCGCGGGACATCCAACCGGGTGACCCCTTCGTGTGGGTGAACCGGGGTTTAGTTTTGGAAAAAATGGGCCGGAATACCGAAGCCATCGAATCCTATGACGAAGCCCTCAAAATTCAACCCGATTTCGGGCCGGCGCTGGAATCGAAAAAACAATTAACAATTAACAATTAACCATTAACAATTAATAATTATAGCAACGAGCGCTCACGTGGTTACAGTTGAAATGGGGTCAGAAATTTT
>JBNGCR010000352.1:0-3190 GCA_050045915.1 Limnospira sp. | reverse complement strand
CCCGCCGAACAGACGAATTTGAACGCCTGTCCCCAATCCGACTTTTTCGCATTGGGACGGACGTTCGTGTACCTGCTGACGGGTTCCCCCCCGACTCAAATTCCGGAAAGTCCCCGCAACGGCCGCCTGTCGTGGCGGCGAAAAACGTCCAATTTATCCCGGGATTTTATGGATCTAATCGACAATTTGATCGATCCGTTTCCGGGAAACCGGCCTCCAGATACCCGCAGTATCATTCAGAAAATCGATAAAATGGTTTGGAAAAATCAGGTCAAAAAATATTCGGATTGGCACGATATGAGAGAACGGGGCAAGGCCTGGGCAAAGGGAAAAATTCAAAAAATGAAAGAAAAATTATTAAAAATTCGGGAAAAAGTCAATTGAAATAGCGACCCAAAAAAATATTAATTGTTAATTATTAATTATTAATTGTTAATTGTTAAACCGACTCCCGATTTTTTTTCCTCGCCGAGGTAGCCCGTCAAAATCTCCACTCCGGATCTGCCCACACCCGCGCAAAATACGCTACAATAAAGAATTTAGTCACTTCTGCGAGGAGTCCCCATGCAACCTTTATCCTCCCCGGACCTGTCCGCCAATCCCTGCGAACTCGCACCCCCCGCAGTGTTGAGCATTGCGCCGGCCCGAGTCATGCGGGGAATCGACGCGCTGGCGGTGGCGGGGGAGGCGATCGCGGCATTGGGTTCGCGTCCGTTAATTGTCGGGGGCGATCGCACCTTAGAATTGATCCGCACCCCCCTGCAACCGATCCTCGACCGCCACCCCCTGGAAGCGGCCTGGATTTCCTACCATCCCGACTGCAGCGAAGCCAGTTTAGAACAACTCCAGCACCACTGCACCGAACATCGGGCCGATTTCGTCATCGGCGTGGGGGGCGGAAAAGCCCTGGACGCGGCTAAACTCCTCGCCCACCGGGATCAATGTCCCGTCGTCACCGTCCCCACCTCCGGCGCCACCTGCGCCGCCTGGACTGCCCTCTCCAACATCTATACAGATCGGGGGGGTTTCCTGTATGATGTGGGGTTAGCCAAATGTCCGGATCTGCTCATCCTCGACTACAGCCTCATTCAGACGGCACCCCAGCGCACCTTGATCGCCGGCATTGGGGATGCGATCGCCAAGTGGTACGAAGCCTCGGTCAGCAGCGGACATTCCGAGCAAACCCTGATCGTGGCGGCGGTGCAACAGGCGCGAGTCCTGCGGGACATCCTGTTTCAAAACTCCGTCGCCGCCCTCAGCGAACCGGGCGGGGCCACCTGGCGGGAAGTGGTGGACGCCACGGTACTCCTGGCGGGGGCGATCGGTGGCTTAGGGGGGGCGCAGTGCCGGACTGTCGCCGCCCACGCCGTCCACAACGGCCTCACCCACCTGCCCGCGAGTCACAAAACCCTTCACGGAGAAAAAGTCGCCTATGGCATTTTGGTACAGTTGCGCCTCGAAGAGATGCTTCAGGGCAACCAACTCGCCGCCTCAGCCAGACAGCAATTGTTGAAGTTTTACGGCGACATCGGCTTGCCCCAAACCCTCGCCGATCTGGGGCTGGGGGAGGCGACCCTAGCCCAGTTGCAGCGGGCGGCAGAAATGAGCTGCCAGGAGAATTCCGACATTCACCGGCTCCCGTTTAAAGTTTGTCCGGAATCGCTCATGGCGGCGATGGTGTCTACAACTGCGCCGATTGGAGAATTAAGAATTAAAGGTTAACAATTTTCGGGAGAGGCAACTTTAACCCGAGAATAAGGTTAAGTAAATATACCGACCGGGCGATCGCAGATCCTTTCATCTTTCCACCCTTTGACTCCGGCTTGGAACCTGTAGAGTTCCCTGGCTGTCTGTCTGCTCTCCGGCCATACCCGCGACGACTCATCAACCTATTTACGACGGATCGAACATGACTTTAGATTGGATTAGCCCAGCAGATCGGGTGAAACAGCTTCCCCCCTATGTTTTCGCCCGATTGGATGAATTGAAAGCCCGCGCCCGGGAACAGGGACTGGATTTGATCGACCTGGGGATGGGAAACCCCGACGGACCGACGCCCGAGCCGGTGGTGGAAGCGGCAGTGCAAGCATTGAGAAATCCCGCCAATCACGGCTATCCGCCCTTTGAAGGGACGGCGACATTTCGCGCCGCCATCACCAACTGGTACAACCGCCGCTACGGAGTCAGCCTCGACCCCAACAGCGAGGCGTTACCGTTGTTGGGATCGAAGGAAGGATTGACCCACCTGGCCCTGGCCTACGTCAACCCCGAAGACGTGGTGATCGCCCCCGATCCCGCCTACCCCGCCCACTTTCGCGGTCCGGTGATTTCCGGCGGGGAGATTTACCGGGTCCGCCTGAAGCCGGAAAACGACTGGATCATCGATCTGGCCGACATCCCCGATCGCATCGCGGAACGGGCGAAAATGCTCTATTTCAACTACCCGAATAACCCCACCGGTGCCACAGCCCCCCGGGAATTTTTCGAGGATTTGGTCGCCTTCGCCCATAAACACCAGATTTTGCTGGTTCACGACCTCTGCTATGCGGAGTTGGCTTTCGACGGCTACCAACCCACCAGCCTGCTGGAAATTCCCGGCGGTAAGGCGATCGGCGTGGAATTCCACACCCTGTCCAAAACTTACAACATGGCGGGTTGGCGCGTCGGGTTTGTGGTGGGGAACGCCCAAATTATCCAGGGGTTGCGGACTCTGAAAACCAACTTGGATTACGGCTTATTTGCCGCCCTACAGTGCGCGGCGGAAACGGCCCTGAATTTGCCGGATTCCTACCTGCACCAGGTCCAGGAACGCTACCGATCGCGGCGGAATTTTCTGGTGGAAGAATTGGCCGAGTTGGGCTGGAACATCCCCAAACCGAAGGCGGCGATGTACCTGTGGGCGCCCTGTCCGCCGGGGATGGATTCCACAGATTTCGCCCTCTCCGTGTTGCAGCAGACGGGGGTGGTGGTGACGCCCGGAAATGCCTTCGGTGCCGGGGGCGAAGGATATGTGCGAATTAGTTTAATTGCAGACCGCGATCGCCTCGCCGAAGCGGTCAAACGGCTCAAAGAGGCGAACATCCGCTATCAGCGGGAAGCGATCGCGACGCCGAGGGTTTAGGGGTTTCGGGGGCGAAGGAGGCAGAGGAGGCAGAGGAGGCAGAGGAGGCAGAGGAGGCAGAGGAGGCAG
>JBNGCR010000351.1:0-3192 GCA_050045915.1 Limnospira sp. | reverse complement strand
GGGACGATGAGGCGATCGCCCCGGATGTGGGGATGTTTTAACGGATCGATACGGCTGGTTTCTGGGATATTCAAAATATCCAATGTTTCCCGCTGAAAGGGGAGGCGATCGCGGACGATAAATCCGTCAATTTCAGATAACTGAAATCCCGCTTTCTGTAACAATCCGATTTTTGGCAGTACATCCAAAATCCAATGAAAATAAATGTCGTTCGATAACCCAGATAAAACGGCAATATTGCCTGAAAAATATTCGATTTTTGGTAAGGTTTTCAGCGATAAAATTGAATGTTTGCTGGGGTGCTTATCGGGGTGTCGGGGACTCAAAATGGGGAAGTCCGGGGACAGATCGGCTAAAAAGTGATTATTTGCGGCGATAACTGCACTTTTGGTTTGGGTGGGATCTAGCCAGTATCGCCCTTCAGGGACAACGGTAATAAAAGAAGCCGGAAGGGTGAGTTTTGAACCGAATCGGAAGCTAAAATGGACGGAATGATCCGGGGTTTTGGGCGGTTTGAGTTTGAGGGTTGTTTCCGGTTCGATCGCTTTATACTGTTGATTTGCAGATACCGCCCAATCTCGCGTCGATTCGTAAAATAATTGGGGCGGTTCGACGGGATTCGACGGCGGGATGCGATCGCGTTGCGGGGATTGTCCGTGCAGCGATAGCAGTTTTTCCAACAACTGTAAAAAATCGGGCGTTTGGCAATCGTCGAGTAAGCCGTTTAAAAATTCTCTCCGGATGCGATCGCGTTCCGAATCGGCGATGTTGGCACAATAAAATCTGGCGAAATTGGGTTCGATCTGAAGTGCCGATTTCCAATTCTGCATCCCCTCTTCATGTCGTTGAAGACGCAACAAAACCCAGCCCAAATCCGCGATCGCATCGGCGAAATTGGGTTCAATTTTTATAGCCCGCCGAAACGCATCGAGTGCCTTTTGCAATTGTTCGGTTTTTAAATAGCAGATTCCGAGGCGGCAGAAAATTTCGGGATCGGGCTTTAAAGACAGTGCGGTGAGATAAAAATGAATGGCATCGGTGAATTTTTCTAACTTTTGCAATACGATACCGCACTGGCAGTAAACGTCAAATAAATCGGGGTTGATTTCGGTTGCCTTTACCCACCACGGCACCGCCTCATCCAAGCGTCCCTGAAGTGCGATCGCGTCTCCCAAATGGACGTATATTTCGGGGGAATCTCCGTCCAAATCGAGTAGCTGATAATCGATCAATTCCGAGCGTTCTGGATAATAATTTTTTTGATACTCTCGCGACTTCCGTTTGAGAAACTCGATCAGAGTGGCGAGGCGGCGATCGCTTTCTCCTCCATCGTCGGCGGTAATTCCTGCGAACCAAACCTCCTGGGCGGCAAAATCTTCGTGATTGAGGAGAAACGCCAATCCCAAATTCCAATAATTCGACAACTCGTCCGGGCGAGTTTCCAGGCGGTTTTTGTAGGCGGCGATCGTAATTTCGAGGCGATCGAATTCATCCATAAGATTGGAATTAGATTAACTGGATCTGGGGAGGGCGTATGCCATAGGCCCCTACAGTCGATTCGAGGGCAAATATACCATCACCCCCAACATTATATTTCAACCCCGTAGGGGCGCAAGGTTTGCGCCCTAGCCGGATTTGCACCGGCCAAAACCGATCAATAATCGGGTTGTTGAATCGCCTTATTGGCGCCGGGGATAACTCTCGGCAAAGGTTCGATTCGCTGGGTGAGGACGGCGGCAATCAGAAAGAACGCACCGCCGATAATCACAGCCATCAGGCGATCGTCGTTCAGGAGATTTCGCATCACCCAACCGAAGCCCAGAGAGACGGTAATCTGCGGCAAAACGATAAAGAAATTAAAAATTCCCATGTAGATTCCCGTCCGTTCCGGCGGCAGACATCCCACCAGCATCGCGTAAGGCATGGAAAGGATGCTCGACCAAGCAATTCCCACCCCGATCATCGGCAATAATAGCAGATATTTATTGTCGATCGCCGCCAGGGAAAACAGCCCCACCGCACCGCAAGCTAAACAGAAAGCGTGGGCAATCTGTCGGTTGGTGGCTTTGGCAAGTTGGGGGAGCACAAAAGAGAAGCCGAAACACACTGCATTGTAAGCCGCGATGCAGAGTCCGGCCCACTCCACCCCGTCGGAATAGAGTACCGAATTCTGGTCTACCGCCCCGAAAATATTGCGGGCGACGGCGGGGGGAAAATAGAGGAAAATACAATACATCCCCATCCAGGTAAACCACTGCACCCAGGACAACTGCCGCATCGTCTCCGGCATATCCCGCAGAGCATCCCAAATTTCCCGGAGTCCGTCCAGGACGCCGCCGCCGCTTTCGGCTTCAAAGGCTTCGAGATCTTCTGGGGGATATTCCTCCGTGCTCAACACCGTCCACAGCACCGTCCCCAGGAAAAACGCCGCGCCGGTATAGAAAGATAACTGCACGGTGAGGGGAATGGCCCGTCCGGGCTCGCTGATGGACGAAACGTGGAAAACGTGGTTCAACAGCCAGGGAAACGCGGATGCCGTCACCGCACCCAACCCGATGAACAAACCCTGCATGGCGAAACCCCGGGTGCGCTGCTCTTCGGGCAGCAAATCGCCGACAAAGGCCCGGAAGGGCTCCATACTGATGTTGGCGGAGGTGTCGAGTATCCACAGCAGTCCCGCCGCCATCCAGAGGGCGGAAGCACCCGGCATCAGTACCAGGGCGATGGAACTGAAGATGGCGCCGACCAAAAAATAGGGCCGTCTCCGTCCCAACGCGCACCAGGTGTTGTCACTCATGTGGCCGATTATCGGCTGGACGAATAGCCCCGTCAGGGGCGCCGCCAGCCACAGGATCGGTATTTCGTGAGCCTCGGCGCCGAGATGTTCAAAGATGGCGCTCATATTTGCCATCTGTAAACCCCAGCCAAACTGAATGCCGAAGAATCCGACACTCATATTTACAAGTTGCAAAAATGTCAAATTTGGTTTTTTGACCATCATCTATTCAATCGTTGTCTGACAACTGTCACTACATCACCCCCATTCGCCGTTTCAGGTCTAGAGGCAAGTTCGGCTCGCTCCCATTATACTAAGTCCCCATTGTGGCGCATCTGTCGGAGACTCGGGATTGGGGAAAGTGGAGGGCGATCGATGAGAAAATTTGAACTCGGAAATTTCAAGACCTAATCTAT
>JBNGCR010000350.1:0-3197 GCA_050045915.1 Limnospira sp. | reverse complement strand
GATGCGATCGCACCACCCTCCGACAAACGACGGCATTGGATGAAACCGCCCTCAACAATGCCTTGGAAACCCTCTCCCGCCACGATGTGATTATCGAAGCCGGGGGGAATATCCGCATCGCCGTGGAACTGTTTCGGATGTGGGTCGAGCAAAATCAATGCTCGTAAATTGGCGATCGCTCAAAACTCGAATAATTTTAGTTTTCTGGCTTCAATCCAGAGAAGGTGTACATTGACTCGTTCAATAGGCTAAAATATGGGTTATATTGATGTGAGAGATGGATGATGAAAATTAAAGTCATAATTTGGCAAGAGGATGGCGTTTGGTGTGGCTCCGTTCCAGCACTTCCGGGTTGTCATACTTGGGGAGAAAGCTATGAACAACTGTTAGAAATGCTTGAAGATGCCATTCAAGGTTGGCTAGAAGTTGCCAGCCAACAAGAAGAATTGACTCCAGACAAACAGTTGATCGAACTCTCTTTATGACATCCATTTCTGGCAAAAAACTTTGTAAAATTTTGGAAAGGCGTGGCTGGGAACTCAAAAGAATTACGGGGAGCCATCATATCTATACCAAACCTGGGGTTGCAGCGATTCTTTCAATTCCCGTTCACGGCAGTCGAGACTTGCCGACCGGAACATTAAGAGGCATCCTTAAAGATGCAGGCATGACCGAAAAGGATCTATAATCTAAAAATTCAGCTTTCAAAAGGAGGTAAATAACTGAACCAACGATTTGAGTTGAAATCGGATTAAGATGAGGGGATTTTTAAAGTCCAGAAAATCCTTCATTATTTGCTACAAAAACGATTGATATGGGAAATCAAGATGACTCAACTGGTCGGGCGATCGCTCACGTTGTCAGAATTCCTGGAACGTCCGGAAACCGAACCGGCTTCGGAATACATCGACGGAAAAATTATCCAAAAGCCAATGCCACAAGGTGAACACAGTCTGATCCAAGGCGAACTATGCGAAGCTATCAATAGAGTTGCGCGAGCTGAAAAAATTGCCAGAGCTTTTCCCGAATTGCGCTGTACTTTCGGGGGACGATCGCTCGTTCCCGATGTGGCGGTATTCCGCTGGGACAGAATCCCGCGAACGCCGGCCGGCAAAATTGCCAATCGGTTTGAAATTTCTCCGGATTGGGCGATCGAAATCTTGTCGCCAGACCAGCAGATGACGGTTCTATTAAACAAATTGTTGCACTATTCTCAAAACGGAACCAGCATCGGATGGGCGATCGATCCTCGGATGGAGACGATCTTTTGCATCGTCGAAAATCAACGTCTCGCGTCATTTCAAGGAGAGGCGCAACTTCCCGTTTTAGACGGGATCGATTTGCAGTTGACGGCGGCAGAAATTTTGAGCTGGTTGATACTCTAGCACTCGGAAATGATGCGTAAAAATACCATCCATTCTAAGTCCCCAGAATTGGGGGTTTGAGCGCCAGATAACTTCGGATATTTGTCACCCGTTTCTATTCTATACGGCAATCTGCAGGATGTCCAGCCCGATCGCCCCCAAAAAGATATCGAAATTTTACATTTTTCCCCGATCGCAGCGGTTAAACTAGATCGGAATCCGACCCATTAAATGCCCATGTTTAACACACTCGATCTCGATCTAGCCTTAGATAAGGAAACTTACAAAATTCAGGTAGAAGCCCTGATGCGGGAGTTGCGATCGCTGCAGCAGACCTGTTGGGAAAAAAAGCTCCCCGTGATCATCGTCCTCGAAGGCTGGGCCGCCGCCGGAAAGGGGGCGCTGGTGAAGAAAATGGTCGGCTACATGGACCCCCGGGGCTTCAAAGTCATCCCCATCTGGCCCCCCACCAAGAGCGAACGGCGCTATCCCTTCCTGTGGCGGTTTTGGCAGCAACTCCCCGGGCGCGGTAAAATCGGCATTTTCTACCACAGTTGGTACACCCACGTCCTCGAAGACCGGCTGTTCGATCGCCTCCCGGAAACCGAAGTGCCGATGGCCATGCGCCAGATCAACGCCTTCGAGCGCCAGATGGTGGACGACGGGGCCGCGATCGCCAAATTTTGGATTCACCTGAGCAAAAAAGAGCTCAAACACCGCCTCAAAAAGGCCAGCAAGGACGAACTGGCGGCCTGGCGGGTGCGCCCCGAGGACTGGAAACAGGCCAAAAACTACGACACCTATTCCGCCTACGCCGAAGATATGGTCATCCACACCAGCACCGGCGCGGTACCCTGGACTCTGGTGGAAGGGGACAGCCAACGCTGGGCGAGAGTGAAAGTGCTCTCCACAATGGTCGCCACCATCAAAGAAGCCCTGGAACGCCTGCAGGTGCAGCCTCCCCCCGTCTGTACCGTCCCCCAGGATCGCCTCGACCCCACCGAGCCAAACCCCCTCGCCGCCGTGGATTTGAGCCTGTCCTTCTCCTCCGACGAATACAAGGAAAAACTGCCCCATCAGCAGGCCCGCCTCGGCCGGATGCAACAGACGATCTACGAAAAACAGGTGCCCGTTTTGATCTTATTCGAGGGGTGGGACGCCGCCGGCAAGGGGGGCGCGATCAAGCGCCTGACAGACATCCTCGACCCCCGCAGCTACGAAGTCCACGCCTTCGCCGCCCCCACTGACGAGGAAAAAGCCCACCACTACCTGTGGCGATTCTGGCGCAAACTGGCCCCGGCCGGGAAGATCGCCATTTTAGACCGCAGTTGGTACGGCCGGGTCATGGTGGAACGGGTCGAGGGGTTCGCCACGGACGAAGAGTGGCGGCGGGCCTATCGGGAAATCAACGAATTTGAGGAACAACTGACCCATGCGGGATACGTCCTGGTCAAGTTTTGGCTGCACATCGATCCCGAAACCCAACTTCAGCGGTTTAACGAGCGCCGGAACAATCCGTTTAAAACCTACAAACTCACGGAGGAGGACTGGCGCAACCGGGAGAAGTGGTCTTTTTACGAGGTGGCGGTGAATCAGATGGTGCACCGCACCCACACTCCGACGGCTCCTTGGACCTTGGTTTCCGCCAACGACAAGTATTATGCTCGGGTGCAGGTGGTGGAGACGGTGGCCGACGCGATCGCACGGGCGTTATAAGGGCTGGGGTGTGGGGTGTGGGGAATGGGGAGTCGGGAGTCGGGAGTCGGGAGTCGGGAGCGGGGGGAGCAGGGGGAGCAGGGGGAGCAGGGGGAGCAGGGGGAGCGGTGGGAGCGG
>JBNGCR010000349.1:0-3220 GCA_050045915.1 Limnospira sp. | reverse complement strand
CGACCACGGCCGACAGTTGTACGAATTGGCCGTCAAAGATCTCAGCCGTTCCTATCTGGAATTTTTGAATTAGGGTGTGGGGTGTGGGGGGGCGGAGCAGGCAGGGGAAGCAGGGGGATTCACAGATCGGAAGAATCTAAAATCTAAAATCTAAAATCTAAAATTCCCGATCACGGGATATCCACTTCCGTCGGCGGAGCCACAACCGGAGTTGTCAGGGGGTCGGCCTCAAACACGGCCCGCAGGGATTCATCCAACGTCGATCGCATCACGATGCGGTTTTCGTAAGCGACGATCACCCGCACCAACGTCGGTAAACTGTTCTCTGTGGCTTCCAAATAAATCGGTTCCACATACAACAAAGACTGTTCGATGGGAATCACCAACAGATTGCCCTGAATCACCCGCGAACCCTGGCGGTTCCACAGGGAGATTTGCTCCGAAATTTCCGGTTCCTGGTTGATCAGCGCTTCCACCTGTTCCGGGCCGAACACCAGACGCTGTTTCGGGAACTGGTAGAGCAGTAATTTCCCGTACTGCGGGACATCCGATCGCGCCGCAAACCAGGCGATCAAATTGATCCGACTCGCCGGAGTAAAGGGCTGCAACAAGATAAACTCCGCCATCTCTTCCGTCGGCAACCGCATGATCAAATAATAGGGTTCCACCGATTGCGTTGTGTTGCCGTAGATTTCCGTCGGAACCCGCCACAGATCTTCTCGGTTGTAGAACACCTGGGGATCTTGCATATGGTAGGTGAGCAGTCGCTCCGACTGGACGCCGAACAGATCCAGGGGATATCGGATGTGTCCGTAAAGGGATCTCGGCATCTGTTCGATGGGAACGAACAAATCGGGAAAGATCCGTCGCAGGGTCGTCAAAATGGGATCTTGCGGTTCACTGAGATAGTAAAATTTGACGGAACCGTTGTAGGCATCGATGACCACTTTGACCGAATTCCGGATGTAGTTAAATTCGGTTCCCTCCGGGTCGGAGTAGGGGTAGCGGGTGCTGGTGGTGTAGGCATCCAAAATCCAGTAGAGATATTTTCCCTCCGGAGGCGATTCCCGGGAACGATCCCGCCCCAAATCGGCGTCGGCGGCGACCAGGTAGGGGCTGCCATCATACCGTAAAAATGGCGCGATCGCTTGCACCCGTTCAGGGATGTGGCGACGGAACAGAATTTTAGTATCAGGCAGAAAATTGCGGGTAAAAATCATCTGCCAATTTCGCAGATACTTGGCAAACAACAGCCGCCGCCAGACGGAATTGAGGGGGATGCCGCCGTCGCCGTCGTAGATGTTGTAAACGTTCTCGTCCCCGGAGGGAAAGTCGAACTCCCGCACCCGCGTCGAGGTCATCACGGGGATGTCCGTCAGTTGGCCGTAGTAGATGCGGGGTTGCCCGATGGGGATGCTGTCCCGAATCCGGGGGGCGACTTCCAGGGTAGTATCGGGGTTGAAGCGTGCGGCCGGACCGATATTTTTGACGTAGTATCTCGGCAGTCCCCCCTCGGCGGCGGTGTTGACGGGGGACAGGGTGAATCCGTAGCCGTGGGTGTAGACCAGGTGTTTGTTGACCCAGGTTTGGGCTTTTTCGGGTACCGAACTGTATTGCAACTCCCGAGCCGCGAGGATCACCTGCTGTTTTTCCGTGCGATCGCCCGGAGTCCGCCTTTCCGGGGGTTTGAGGATGGTGTAGCGATCGATGGACGCATCCAAAAAGGCGTAGTAGGGGCGAATTTGCTGGAGTTGGCGGTTGGTTTGCAGCAGGGGCCGCTTGTCCCAGAGGCGGATATTGTTGATGGTCAGGTCGTTGTCCTGCAAGTCGGCGTAGGTCAGTTCGGCGTCGGGGTCGAAGGTGCGGACTTCGATCGCGTCCAAATTGAACGCCTGTCGGGTAAACTTGATGCTGCGCTCGATGTAGGGTTCTTCCCGCTCCAACTCGTTGGGTTGAACCACCAACCGCTGCACGATCGCGGGTAAGGTCCATCCCACCATAACAGCGATCGCCAGATACCAAGCCAGGATCGTCCGCAGGGAATAGCTGTCGGCGAACAATTTAGCCCGCCGGCGGGGACGCCGCCTCCTGCGACGCCAACCCAGGGTTTTCAAGCCATACTCGATATAAGGTGCGATCGTCCGCACGGAGAAAAACGCCTGCCAAAATAAAAACAGCGCGAACCCCAGCGACAGCAGCGACAGGAGGCGATAGGCCGGTTCCTGGGCCATGATGTCGGTGTAACCCGCCCCGAACACCACCCCCCGCTCGGAATAAAGCAACTCGTAGCGGTTGAGCCAGTATCGCAGGGTCATGCACAGCATGAAGATCCCCGCCAACCCGTGCAGGTGACGCTGTTGGGGTTGGGAAAAACCGGGAAACAACCCCTGGCTGAGGCTGTTGCCCGACAACAGATAGATCAGGCTGCAAGAAATCAAGCCACACAAAAATAGACCGAACAGCCAAAACTCCAGCAGGTGAATGACGGGGAGGGTGAAAATATAAAAGCTGATGTCTTGGTTGAAGAGATCTTCGCTGATCTTGAACGGCGTGGGGTTTAAGAAGGCTAGGACTTCGATCCAGTGCTGGGAGAGAACCCAGCCGAACCCGACGCTGAAAAACAGAGCGATCGCATTCAGGGACAGTTGCGGGCGAATCACGATGGCCACAACCAGAATCAGGGCGATCGCAACTTGCCACCACTCGATCGGTTGTTGCAGCAATATTTCCCAGAAGCTATCGAACTCAAATCGATTCGGGAGATCTTTGAAAGCCGGGGAGCGATTGAGATCCCAACTCAAATCGGCAAAAAATTCCCGGCTGTAGTACAGCAAAACCATCGCCAGCAACAAAGCCGGCCCCAGAACTAAAAATAGGAGCCAGCTCAAATTCAACGCGGGCGGGGTTTCCGGCGGTATCGGTTCAAACAGAGAATCCTGGAAACGGTGTTGGGAGCGGGGGAAGGGCTCGTAGCGGAATTCGTTGGCGAGGTTGAGGTTCCAGAACAAAAACGCCGCACTCGTCCCGCAGCCGACTATCCACAGCGTCCCTTGGGTCAGCAGCCGCCGCCCGAACACCGACAGATAGCCCACTTCGTCAAACCACAGGTATTCCGCCACCACCCGGGTGACGAGATCGAAGATGAGCCACGCTCCCAACAGGAACAAGATAGCTTTGAAAGCCCAGCGTTTGAATGCCATTGAGCAATTTTAGATTTGAG
>JBNGCR010000348.1:0-3253 GCA_050045915.1 Limnospira sp. | reverse complement strand
GCAAGAGGCACAACAGTAGGACGTTTGACGTCAGTGGTGGTAGAGGAGTCGAGTTAGTTTTTTGTCCCCTTTCGGACCACAGCGAACTAGAGATCACAGGACTTATGAAATCAGCATCAGTTACCGAACAACCGGTCATCCTGGAGAAACCCGCCCTCCTCTCCCATTTATTTCTGTGGATGATCATGCTCGTGACGACCACCGGAGTCATCTGGGCCTACTTTTCCCGCATCGAACAGACGGTTCCGGCGGTGGGAGAATTGGAATTCGCCGCCGGCGCCCGGGAAATTCAGGCCCCGACTACGGGGGCGGTGGTGCGGTTGCACGTCGAAAATGGCGATCGCATCGAGAAAAATCAGCCCCTCCTCACGTTCAGTCCCACCAGCCCCAGCGCGGATCTGCGATCGCTCGAAACGTTGCGATCGACCCTGGAACGGGAAAATCAGTTTTACGGCGATATCGTCAGCGGGGGCTCGACGGCAAATTTGCCTCCCGATCTGGCGAATTTGGTGCGGGAACGGGATGCCCGCATTCAGGAAAATCAAACTTTACAGTCCTTGGTGGACGAACTCTATTTGGGCCAGGGCAGTGCCGTCAGCTTTAGCGCCTCCCAGGCAGGTTTGGTGGCCAACTACCGCGCCGAATATCAGTCCCGAGTCGCGGCGGCCCAGCTTCGCATTCAAGAACTGGAAAAACAGCTTCAGCAAAACCGAGATGCCCTGGCCGCCGCCCGAGAGCAGCTTCAATATAGCCGCAATCAATTGGCTTCTTCTGAAAAGCAATTGACTCTGGCCGAAAATCAGTTGGTGAAATCGGAAGATTTGCTGGATGTGAATCAGTCGATTTTGGATCAGATTTCTCCTTTGGTGGAAGAAGGCGCGATGTCCGACCTGCAGCGCAAGCGCCAGGAACAGGACATCCTCCGAAATCAAAATGAGGTACTCCGACAACAGGATCAAATTCAACAGCGCCAGGGCGAAATTAACCAGCGCCGGGGCGAGATCGAACGGCAGCAAGCGGAGGTGCAGCGGTTTGAAAATGAGATTCTGCGGACTCAAGCGGCGATCGCTCGCACTCAAGAAGAACTCCAAAATACCAAGGATTCTTGGGCGCGGGACCTTTACACTCGGATTCAGGAAAATAATAAACAGATTGCCAGTGCGGATTCTCAACTCAGCCGCCTCCAGTTGGACAACCAGAAAAGACTCTCCGAACTGAATGCCCAACTCGAAAAGGTGGAGGAACAGCGGGACACTCAGGTGTTGAGGGCTCCGGCATCTGGAATTGTTTTTGATTTGGCTCCCTCCACTAAAGCGAATGCCTCTTTAGATATGAATCAAGACGAGATCTGTTCCTACGTCGTCGGTTCCATCCTCAATCCGGGCGACCCGAAGCCCCTCCGCTGCGAAGAGGCTTACTACGAAGCCCAACAGACGGAACCCCTGCTGACGGTTTTGGATGACGAAGAGGGCTTGGAGGCGGTGGTTTACATCCAAAACAGCGATGTGGCCCTGGCTTTGAATGCCCTGCGGATCAAGCGGGAGTTGCTCTCGCCCTGGGATGGGAAGGAAGTCGCCGGAGAGGTGATCGAATGTCAGACCGAAAAGGATTGTATCTGTCCGACTTCGGCTGCGGCGCGGGCGGAAATTGGCATTGAGGACGAACAGTGCATCGCCGTGGAAGTGAACATCGATGCGTTTCCCTCCAACGAGTTCGGCACGGTTCCGGGCGAGTTGAAGTGGATTTCCCAGGATGCGATTCCCCCGGACGAACTGCGCCAGTATTATTCTTTTAAAGCGAAGGTGCAGTTGGAACGCCAGAACTTTATCTTGAACGATGACGAACCGGTGGAGGATCAGGTGGCGATCGGGTTGCAGTCCGGCATGGCGGTGAACACCAAGATCAATATCGGCCAGCGATCGGTTTTGGAAATGCTGTTCAGCCGATTCACCGGTCAGTTTGAAAGTATCACCAACTTGCGGTAAATCCGACTTTTTGATGTTTGATGTTGGCAAGCGATCCGCGACAGCGCACCGATCCGCGACAGCGCACCGATCGCCCAAATTTTATCTCGGACTGTGGATTGGCTATCTCCTGCCGATTCTGGGCGCGATCGCATTTGTGGCGAAATTTGGCGTCGATGTCCCCGCTTTCGACCAGTGGGTTTTACCGAGTTTATTCGAGAATACGGCGGCGGGGACACTGACATTTGGCGACCTGTTCGCCCTCCACAACACCCACAGAATTCTATTTCCCAGGCTGATTTTTATCGGCCTGGGCTTTTTGTCGAAATGGAATATTTGGGCGGAACTGTCTTTCAATTTGGGGTTGGCGATTTTATCGTTTTTGGGGTTGTATTATCTCTCTTTAATTGCCAACGGAATGGCAAATATAACCCTATTTCATCTCGCCAATTTATTGGTCTGTGTCCTGTTTTTTTCCCTCAATCAAGAATGGCTATGGGGATTTCAACTGCCGATTTTTTTGATTAATTTTTGCGTTATTTTTGCCTGCTTAATTTTGACGATTGACGGAAAAAATAATCGCTCCAAATTGCTCTTGTCGGCGGGACTATGCGGCATCGCCAGTTTTTCTTCGTTGCAGGGTTTGCTGTCCTGGTTGGCGTTGATTCCGGCGGTGGTTTCTCTGCCGGGAAATAACAATCAAAAACGCCGGCGATCGCTCCTGTGGCTGCTCGGTTTTGTGGTATCCTGCGGGGTGTACGCGATCGGTTATATCCGGGAACCCCGAACCGTCACTCTCTCCGGTTGGGAGCGAATTTACACCTCAATTCATTTCTTCCTAAATTTACTGGCTGCACCCCTGACATCATCTTCTAAAATTGCTGGGTTCGTCGGTTTTTTAATTCTGATTTCGTTTCTATTTTTCCTCATTTATAACTGGAGAAAATATCGGAAATTTCACACATTTTTGAACGCCTCACCGTGGATTTCTATCGGTCTATTTTCGGTGTCAACTTCTGTTTTAACAACGGTGGGGAGAGCTGAACTTGGGGCAGATTATCCCCTGTCAGCCGTCCGCTACACGACCCACAGCTTATTGTTGATTATCGCCATTCTGTATCTCGGCTTGCAGTGGATTTCCGAACGATATCCCAACTTTAAAATTCAATTTCCGGCGTTGCTTTACAGCTTCCTGTGTGGCGTTATTGCCTGTGCGCTGTGGGTCAGTTCCGGGCAGGCGATCGCCCGGGCAGATGCCAATTTATTCTACACCCAATCCAGTCAAACCT
>JBNGCR010000347.1:0-3301 GCA_050045915.1 Limnospira sp. | reverse complement strand
ATCGCGCCCTTTACGCCAATATCGGCAACCAACCAATCAAATTCTCCATCGAGATCTTCCAATTCTTCTTTTTCTCGATCTTTGTGACGGATTAAATTTGAGAATGAATCCTCCTGTCGAGCCACCAACTTGAACGCCGCCACAATCTCTTCGATCGCCGCAATTTGTTGGGGCGTGAGGTCACTCACATCAATCATTTTGGGGTTCATCGCGGGTTGGCTTGCCGTGGAAAATTGCACATTGATTATGGTAGCAGTTTTCGGCTGGGATTTGAACCCCCGCACGCGATCGCATCCATCACCCGTTGTTGGGCTTGATCCCCTCCGATCGCAATAGTGATTTTGACTCATCCCGATTGGCCGGCCACCGCACGCGATCGCATCTGCCCCCGATCTGACCTTTTCCCGGCGATCGCCCAAAAAGGTAAGAAAGGTAAGATTTTGGTACCCGAAAAGTCAGATCAAAGGTAAGAAAAGTAAGATTTTTGAGTCGAAAAAGTCAGATTAAAAATAAGAAAAGTAAGATAAAAATTTATAACTTTTCTGACCTTGACAGATTGAGACAATTTGAAATATGCTGATTAACGTTGCAGTTTTCTCAAGCTTTGATGCCTGCAAAGGTATACTTTGGCTTCGGAAAACCGGGTTAAAAATCAATCTGCATCACCGTTACTGTTCCCCCGTTTTTCGACAGTCAGGGTCTACAGCGGGTGGATCAATTCCCCTTAGCTGTATCGAATTCCATATTAAAATCCGACACCCAAAACTCCACCTCTTTCTATCAAAAGAGGAAGCATAAAAATGGAAACCCAAAAACAGACTCCGGTCAATGTGCCACCCGTGAAGTCCGAAACGGCGATCGCACCCCCACCCGTCACCCGTTGTTGGGCTTTAGCCCGATCGCGCCATTCCTTTCCCAAGCGACGGCACCCAGTAGCACCCTTTTAAACTTTAGCAACAGCACAGCAGTCTGGCTGGACAGCAAGGGTTACAGCTCTCTGTTCACCCCGGCGGATCGCAAATTTTTTCCCGCGATTCGTCCACCTTTTCATGCCTCTATTGATGTTGTATAACTTCACAAAAAAACCTTAAAAAAATCTTGACATCGCGAAAATCAAAAGCTAGATTAGCTGACAACAATCCGAGATTTTGATCGTCAGTTTCGAGGTCGCCTGGACAGATAATATCTCCTTTTTTTAAGTCAAGATTTTTCCGAAGTCAATAATTCGATTCGAGGAAAAACTATATGATATTGGCTCCAACAGAACTACCTTTGAGATCGACCCCGTTTGTTCGCCGAAAATTTTCGAGCAGTTGGTCACAGCAACGACCGATAAAAAAAATGAAAATTTATCGATATCGATAATATCTAAAATGACAATCCCCGGACTCTCAGAATTACAAAACCGCACCCGAGGCGCCTCCGAAATCACCGTCGCCGTCCTCGACGGCCCCGTTGACCGCACCCACCCCTGTTTCCAAGGCGCCGACCTCACCGCCCTGCCCACCCTCGTCCCCGACGTCGCCAGCAAGGACGGCAGTATGTCCGGCCACGGCACCCACGTCGCCAGCATCATTTTCGGGCAACCCGACAGCGACATTCCCGGCATCGCCCCCCAGTGTCGCGGGCTCATCGTCCCCGTCTTTGCCGACGACCGCTGTAGTGCCACCCAACTCGACCTCGCCCGGGGCATCGAGCAGGCAGCCAACGCCGGCGCCCACATCATCAACCTCAGCGGCGGCCAACTCAGCGACTTCGGGGAAGCCGAGGGCTGGCTGGAAAACGCCGTCCGCCTCTGCCAGGAGCGGAACATCCTGCTGGTGGCCGCCGCGGGTAACGACGGGTGCGAGTGCCTGCACGTCCCCGCCGCCCTCCCCGCCGTCCTGGCTGTGGGCGCGATGGACGCTCGCGGGCAACCCTTGGACTTCAGCAATTGGGGGTCCAAGTACCAAACCCAGGGCATCCTCGCCCCCGGGGAGCAAATCTTGGGCGCCAAACCCGGCGGCGGCACCGAACAGCTCAACGGCACCAGCTTCGCGGCCCCCATTGTTTCCGGCATCGCCGCCCTGCTGTTGAGCCTGCAACTGGACCGGGGCGAAACCCCCGACCCCGCCCGGGTGCGTCAACTCCTGTTGCAGAGCGCCCTGCCCTGCGACGCCGCCCTGCCTGCCGATGCCCAGCGATGTCTGGCAGGCCGAATCAATATCGCTGGAGCCCTAACCTTACTGACTGGAGGAAATATGTCCGAAGAACAAGAAGCCGTCACCCCCGCAGGCGTCGAACCATCCGGCAACTGCGGCTGCGGCGGGGGTTTATCCACCCCCGAAGCCACCCCCGCCCAGGAGGAGCCCCAAGCTGCGGCCACCCCCAGCAACACCGTCCAATCGTTCACCCCTACTCAATCAACCCCCATGACCTCTAGCAACGCCGTCACCCCCAGCCAAGCCCCCAGCGAACTCGCATCCAGCCAACTGGTTTATGCTTTGGGAACTTTGGGCTACGACTTCGGTTCCGAAGCCCGCCGCGACACCTTCAAGCAACTGATGCCGCCCTTTGAACTCGGCGAGGGCGTGATGGTGCCGGCCAACCCCTACGATGCCCGCCAGATGGTGGACTACCTGGCCAGCGATATTTCTGAAGCCCGGTCCTTGATTTGGACGCTCAATATTGAGTTGACCCCGGTTTATGCCATCGACCCCAAGGGTCCGTTTGCCCGGGAAACCTACCTGGCCCTGCAAGAACTCCTGGCCGGCCAAATTCAACCGGAAAGCGACGACGATTATATCGAGCGCGTCAGCATCCCCGGCGTCTTGACCGGGCGCACGGTCAAACTGTTCTCCGGGCAGGTGATTCCCGTCATCGAACCCCAGAGCACTCGGGGCGTCTACGGTTGGAAGGTCAATAACCTGGTCAACGCGGCCTTCGAGGAAGTACAATCCGCCGAGGGCGATACCGACCAAGAGGCGATGCGCCGCACTTTGGGCAGTTTCCTCAACCGGGTGTACTACGACCTCCGCAATTTGGGCACCACTTCCCAAGACCGCGCCCTCAACTTTGCCGTGACGAATGCCTTCCAAGCCGCCTCCACCTTCAGTCAGGCGGTGGCCCAGGGCATGGAACTCGACAGCATCACCGTGGAGAAAAGCCCGTTCTGTCGGATGGACAGCGACTGCTGGGATGTGAAGCTGAAGTTCTTTGACCCGGAAAACAGCCGTCGGGCCAAGAAAATCTTCCGCTTCACCATCGATGTCAGCGATTTGATTCCGGTGACGCTGGGCGAGGTGAAGAGCTGGTCGTCGCC
>JBNGCR010000346.1:0-3346 GCA_050045915.1 Limnospira sp. | reverse complement strand
CGCGTGGGGGGAAGAAACCGGGTTTCTAGAAGGATTTTTCGTTCCCCACCCAGATCTAAATAGAAACCCGGTTTCTAGACTCGGGTGGGGGTTGACAAATGAGCGGACTTGACCTATTATTTAATCATGGGAAACTGTGCCGACATATATAGGGGTTGGTGGGGGATGAAACGAGGCTGATTCGCTTGACCCTAGCTGGTGAATATCCAGGGAATTAGATAGCCAATCACCACTGCACAGAATGTCAGTAGAAAATTAATAACTTCCGGTGATAGCCAGCGGTCTAAAATACTGGCGCGAATTTGACTGACCGATAGTTTGGGGTCAATTCCGGCTTCAATTTTGGACGCTTGGCCGTGAATGCGAACCTCCAACCCTTTCGGCGTGTCCCGATGAATTTGTAAACGCGGAAATCTTGTGATGTTGGGAGTTTTCTTGAAAGTCAGAAATTGTCTCTTTTCTAAATTCAAATCCTGATTCACCATGCGAACCTTTCCTTCCAAGATGGTGGAAAGTTCCAGAACGTCTTGAGTATTATCGGTTTTCAGGAACCGGGAAAATCGCACGTCACTCACGGTTAAGTCACCCCACAACCACTCCTGATAATTGCTGGTTTCGAGGTCGGGTAAATCTAGATAAAATAGGGTGCGGCTGCTGGGGGATAGGTTCAACTCGCTGCTGCCGGGAGTCCAAACAAATTCGAGGAAGTTAAATTCATCTTCGGGTTGATTGAGTTGGGGTAAACTATAGCCTTCCAGAGTGATTTTTAATGGGTCTTGTCCGAGGGAGAGTTGGACAATAATTTCGGGGTTTTCTTCCTCCGGTGGAGTCAGAGTCAACAGCAGTTGATTGGGGTCGGGATAATAGGTTAAGTTGTCAACTTGGGTGTTTTGGGGGAGGCGAACGGCGTTCACTTCGAGTTGGCTGAATCCGTCGGGGTTGGAGGGTTCGATGATGAGTTTGCTGTGGGGGTAGTTTAACTGAATATCTAAATTGTCAAATTTGGATAAATTTTCGGTCTGGAAAGACCCGGAAAGATTCAGATTTTTTTGAATACCTTCTAATTCGATGCGTTTGAGATTGCGGATGGAGTTGAGGAATAATTTATTTGACGTTCCGGTGTAAGTGAAGCTGACGGATTCGGCGATAATATTGCCTTCAAAGACATTCGCCGAAGGAATAATTCTGAATATCACAAGTATGATGCAAGCGAGAAGCAATAAGAAAGCCGGGATGCGATGTTTTTGATTGTTGAGGAAAGGGCGAACTTTGGAGAGTTTGAGATAAACGATGTAAGCTTCTAAATTCTTGTCGTTGACTCGGTGGGGGGTGAACGGATTAATATACAGTAATAACTGACCGGAAACGATTAAAAAGTGCATAGGGATTTTGGCCAACTCTAGCAACTTTCGTCCCCCGTCGATGCAGCGATTTTTGATTGACTTTAAAAATCCAAAAATTGCTATTTTTATTTGTCGCAGTTTTCGGGAATTCAGAAAATTTATAAAAAGTTGTAATCCATGTTGAATGATTTTTTTGATGCGGAGTTTTAAAGTTGTAAAAATTCGTCTAAATTTCATCATTCAAAGTCCCCTTTTTCAAGGTAAATTTAGGGGGTTCATCATTCAAAGTCCCCCTTTTTAAGGGGGATTTAGGGGGATGATTCGGACTCATCGGAACCAGGCGGGGTCATGGTGGAATGAAAAGACGCGGGTGACGGTTTCCGGGCGGGTTCCACGCTGTCGGAGTTCGGCTTCCACCCGCAGTTGATAGACATCTTTGGGTTGGTTGCGTCCGTCCCATGTGAAGCGAATTTCGCCCTGTCTGGGGTTGGGGCGGCTGTCGCTGTGGATGACTTGGTTATTGCGACGAATTTCAAAGGCGTTGATTGTGGTGCGGGCGGGACTGTATAAAACGAATTGGTAGCTTTGGGAGGGCGTGCCGATAATGACGGGAACATAGATGGGTTGGGAACCGGGAAGGGTGGCGACTGCCCGGAGGCTGTTGGGGGGGACGGCGGCTTTTGTGATGATTTGGGTGTTTAAATTTAATTGATATTTATTTTGGTTTAAATTGGGAATAAATTGATCGAGTTGATAACGCTTCTCATAGGAGCGGAGAATGACGGTGGGGGTGGCTCCCATATTCGGCACTTGCAGTCTCAGGGTATTGCCCAAATTACTGAGGTTGGAGGTGGAAAGGGAAACTAAGTTAAAGGCGGCACCGATGGCTTGGTGGCTGATGCCTTCGCAACGGGAGGGGTTGGAACGGCGTTGGTAACTGAGGGGGTTGGAAGCGTTGTCGGGACAGGCGACGGCGGGGGGTGCATGGAGGGTGAAAATTCCGGCGGCGAGTAGATACAGGGAGGTTAGAAAACGTTTGTGGCTCATGGATAGGTTTTTACGCGGGCTATTTTTTTATGGTAGCACGGGGTTTCTGGGGTGGGGAAGATTTTCTCGCCCCCAAACCCCCAATTCTGGGGGCTTTGATTCGTCCCCAAACTCCTGGGTAGAGACCGGGTTTCTAGACTCGGGTGGGGAGGAAGAAACCGGGTTTCTAGGAGGGTTTGTCGTTCTCAACTCAAGGTGTGGGTAGAAACCCGGTTTCTATAGCAATCGGAAATCATTTGTAAATCGTCGCGCCCCCAAACCCCCAATTCTGGGGGCTTTGAGCCCATCAATTTTTCACGAATCATTTCAAATTGCTATAGATGGCTGCTGGCTAAAAATTAATGCCCCACCGTTGCAGTTGTTGGCGGATGATGTCGATGGGATAGGCAAAGCCAAAACCACCTATCGCCGCGCCGGAGTCGCCTCCGGTGGCGGCGGCTTGCACTTCGTTGTTGAGGTTGACGACCAGGCCGACGACTTGATTGTTGTAGATGACTGGGCCGCCGGAGTTGCCGACAGCGAGTTCGGTGCCGCCAATTTGTAGGTTGAGGTTGTCGTCGGGGTTGGGGGTGTTGGAGGCAATGTAACCCCGCAGGATAGTCCAGGGGTTGCCGATGACGGGATGGCCGATGATGCGGACGTCGGCATCGAGGGGGACGGCGGCGTTGCCGAGGCTGAGGGGTTGGATGTCGTCGGGGAGGTCGGTGGCTTCCAGGATAGCCAGGTCTAGGGTGTCGGTGGGGTTGGTGATGTGGAGGATGCGGACGGGGAACCGCAGGCGGCGTTCCGGTTCATTTTTGCTGTAGAGTTCGATTTCAATATCGCTGCTGGGACGTTTCCCAAACTGTTGGTCGGAGACCACATGGCGGTTGGTGATGATGTAGGTGCGGTTGCCTTCCCGGTGGACGACCCACCCCGTACCGTTGTTGAATCCCGTGGTGGTTTGGGCGATAATC
>JBNGCR010000345.1:0-3347 GCA_050045915.1 Limnospira sp. | reverse complement strand
TCCCGACTCCCTATTCCCTATTCCCGACTCCCGACTCCCTATTCCCGACTCCCTATTCCCCATTCCCTACTCCCCCCCATGAGAACGATCGCCGAAATTAACGACAAAATTAATAACCGAAAAGCCGTCGTCCTGACCGTCGAAGAACTCAAAGCCCGAGTGGCAGAGGTCGGCGTCGCCCAGGTCGCCCGGGAAGTGGATGTCATCACCGCCGGAACCTTTGAACCGATGGAATCTTCGGGGGCGATGATCAACCTCGGACATACGGACCCCCCCATCAACATCCGCACCTGCTGGCTCAACGGCGTCCCCGCCTACAGCGGCTTCGGGGCAGTCGATCTCTACATCGGCGCCGGTCAGATGGTCAAGGAGGGGGACGAACCGGGGGAACGGGGCGGGGGCCACGTCATCGAAGACCTGATCGCCGGCAAGACCGTCCACCTGCAGGCCGTCGGCATCGCCTCGGACTGCTACCCCCGCAGTTCCTTTGAAACCTCCGTCAGTCGCGATACGATCAACCAGTTTTACCTGTTCAACCCCCGCAACCTCTACCAAAATTTTATCGTCGGGGTCAACGGTGGCGATCGCCTTTTGTGTACCTACCTCGGTCCTTTACAGCCGTTTCTGGGCAACGCCGTTTACTCCAACCCCGGGGCGATCGCCCCCCTGTTCAACGATCCGGAACTGAAACTCGTCGGCATCGGCACCCGCATCTTCCTCGGCGGCGGGGTCGGCTACATCACCTGGGAGGGGACCCAGCATTTCCCCCTACAGAGGCGCCTCCCCAACCAGACCCCCATCGGTCCGGCGGCTACCCTGGCGGCGATCGGGGACGCCAAGCAGATGAACCCCTATTGGGTGCGGGGCTGCTATTTCAAGAACTACGGCCCGTCCCTGATGTTGGGCATCGGCGTGCCCCTGCCGGTCCTCAACGAGGAAGTCGTCCTGCAAGCCTCCGTCCGCGACGAGGATATCGTCGCCCCGGTGGTCGATTTCGCCATCCCCCGCCGGGTTCGCCCCACTTTCGGTCTGGTCACTTACGCCCAACTCAAGAGCGGTCGGATTCAGATCGAGGGGAAAACCGTCCGCACCGCCCCCCTGGCGAGTATCGCCCGTTCCCGCGAGGTGGCGGAGGAGTTGAAGGGGTGGATCGAGGCGGGGACGTTCACCTTGACGGAACCCGTGGCGTCCGTTCCGATGGATCGCTCTTTCGTCCCCCAGGATATCTGGGGCTCCCAAATTCGCCTGGATTAGATTAGATGCGGTTATGTTTTCGTCTATTTCGATTGAAATGTTCGATTAAATTGTTGAATTTTGTGTGAGAATGATTCCCATTGTCGCCACGAAAAACCGTCACTTGACAGGATTTTTCTCATTTGCTAAATTAATTGAAAATGCGATGATACCTTTCTTGTATCCAGATCCGCTTAAATTCGATCAATCTGAGGGCGCGATCGCCCCAAACCCCGATCCGACCGTTTCCAGTTCCGGGCCATCCCGCCGCGATCGCAACCCTTAATTTTGCAGCCAACAAACGAGTTTTTTCGACCCCCCATCGGCGGGACTTGACAAAATCAAATAATTGTGCTAAACCCGGAGCCGTGGATTAAGATCGCAGTTTCAATTCCCCATTCCCCATTCCCCATTCCCCATTCCCCATTCCCCATTCCCCATTCCCTACCCCCCTCTCGCAACGGTGCGATCGCGGGGATAATCCGCGAATTATCCCCACTCAAATCAACTACTCTTCAGTTTTGGGCGGTTTGCGTCGCACGGGCTTGGGGACGGACGAACCCGGGGAGGAGGTGCGGCGTGCTCTGGTATCCGGGCGGGAGGGGCGGGAGAAATTCTCCTTCGGTCTTCGCCTGTTGAAGGGCTTTTTACCCCCCCGCTTCGGAGCCAGGGACCCGATATCGTGGCTTTCCTCGATCACCAGATCGCTTCCATCCAGGCGGGCATGGAGATCCCAAAAATGTCCGACAGGTCGCAGCCCCGCTATCCCCGACAACTTCAACTTGAAGAACTTGGGTTTTTCGTTCTCCTTGCGGGAAGATTGGCGAATTTTGATGATGGTGTACCGATTCTCATCCTGGGACTGGTAAACCACCTCTCCGCGAATCGAAAAATAGCCGTGTTCGATATCCGGCAGAGCCTGGGGTCCGAAAGAAATCATTTCGGGCCGGTCTTCTTCCGCCTCCGAATCGGCGGCCGAATTGCCATTGGGGAGTTCCGGGGAAGACTCATCCTCTTTTTTGAGGGTTTCCGGCTCCCAAATTCCCATAATTTGAACGTGAAGGTCTTCTTGCTTCTGTCGAGTGCGGGGATAGACGACCCAGAGATGTTCTTGTTCTAAATCGACGTGTTTTTTGACCAAACTCATCACCCGCCCGAGGAGGACGGCATCAATTTCAGTACCCTCGACGGTTTGGAGGATACCTTGGGTGAACTGTTCGTCCGACGCCTTGTAGCAGCCCCGCACCAAACCGATCGCCCGATATTGGCGGGGTTCGCTCGGAGAGGGGATGGGGTGAAACCCGGAAGGATTGGCATCGGACGTTTCGTCCGGTTTGCCCTCCGTGGGAGAAGCTGGGGACGGTTCGGCGGCTCCCTCCGGGGGGGGAGGGGGCGGGGCGGGTTCCGGTTGGGAATGCTCCGCCTCCGGTTCGATATCCACGGTCTGATCTGGAGTGGGTTGAGAATCAATATTGGACTCGTCGGGTCGTTCCGGTGGGAACGGCGGAGAATTTGGAACTTGGGGGGGTTGATTCGGAGAAGGACTCATAAAACCTCTTACCAGGGGAGACACATCCCATGCAGGAATTTGCATGATGTTGCAGGTGGCACTGGCCCTTCGCACCCGGTCTAAATTGATGCGGGAGTCGCGTCCGCCGGTATTGTCGCAACAGTTAGAACCCCGAGACTCGGGTGTGACCGTGACATTCCGGCAGATACCGAACCGACATCAACGGGGACAAACCCATCGGTGGCCGGGACGGGTCGGGCGATCGGGCTCAATCACGGTGATTGTTCGTGCCGTAACAATTCAGCCAATCTGCCTATTGTACTGAATCCCATTTCTCGACGGACAAATCCGCAACCTTTGAGGAATCGAGTCCACAATTGTACTCAAATTTCTCTCTAGTTTGTTTTGTCTGATCGCGGACCGGAGAAAACGATGGGGCGGATTGCCGGGGCACGTCTGCTACTATATTAGCTGCAGTGCGATTCGTTCAGGAACGAAATAGGGCTGAAATGCCCGAAATAACTTCCTGGTAAGGCTTTCTTCCCCTTGGATGGATATAAGGGACGCACCCCTGACCAGCCTTATAACTGTCTGTATGTTCCGA
>JBNGCR010000344.1:0-3373 GCA_050045915.1 Limnospira sp. | reverse complement strand
AAACCTTCACTCCCGGCGCCACTTCTAGCAGTGGAAATGCCTCAGCGATCGCATCCGATGACGAGGCGGAAACCGCAGCGGAAGCCACCGCCGGAGACGCGGAAATGGACAGTTCAGATACCGCCGAAACCGATAATTCTGCCGGCGAAGCAGACGAGAGCCCGGCGGAACCCGTTATCACCGAACCCCAAATGGGTACGGACGGAAATGACGTTCTTGAAGGCGATCGCACAGACAATGAATTTTCCGCCCTCGAAGGGAACGATCGCATCTCCGGCGGGGACGGCAACGACACCCTCAACGGCAACGCCGGCAACGATACCGTCGATGGCGGGGACGGCAACGATAGCCTGCTGGGGGGACAGGGAGATGATGTCCTGCTGGGAATGGCAGGTGACGATGTTCTCCGGGGAGACAAAGGGGCGGACGTCTTGATCGGCGGGGACGGTGCGGATACCTTTATTTTGGCACCCGAAAACGGCCCCGATTTGGTGGTAGATTTTGATGCAAGTGAAGGCGATCGCATCGGTTTGGGCGGCGGACTGACGGTGGAGGATGTCAGCCTGGAGGCGATCGTATTTGAGGGCTTGAATGCCACCTCCGTCCTCGACTCCGACGGTTCCGTTTTGGCGGTGGTTTTAGGAAGCGTGAGTGCCGACGATCTCGCTACGGTTTCGGAAGAAACTGCCGCCATACCCCGCGACGATATCCCCTCGACGGGCGAGGCGGTTTCGGGAAGTGAAGTTTCCGACGAAATTTTGGGCACTGCTGGGGGCGACAGTCTCTCGGGTTTTGAGGGGAACGATCGCATCTCCGGCGGGGACGGCAACGACACCCTCAACGGCAACGCCGGCAACGATACCGTCGATGGCGGGGACGGCAACGATAGCCTGCAAGGCGGACGGGGAGATGATATCCTGCTGGGAATGGCGGGCGACGATGTTCTTTCAGGCGACAAAGGGGCGGATGTACTGCTGGGCGGAGATGGTGCAGATACCTTTATTTTGGAACCCGGAAGCGGCCCCGATTTGGTGGTAGACTTTGATGCAAGTGAGGGCGATCGCATCGGTTTGGGCGGCGGACTGAATGTGGAGGATATCACCCTCGAAACCAATGACTTTAATGGGGATGGTATCGGTGACACTTACATTCTCGATACCAATGCCTCGGTTCTCGCCGTCGTTTTGGGGACGGTTAACGGTCAGCTCCCCGACCCGACACACATCGACTTTTTCACTTGATTGAAAATAGACAACCGTTGTAAACTTTAGCCGAATTGCGTGATAATGATTCACATGACTGACTCTTTCAGGGCATCTGTCGATCTTCATGAAATTACCGACTTCCTGAAGCGGGAAGTGAAGATGAAAGATGTTTGCCATCAAATCTTTTATCAGAAGTTAGTTGAGAGAGCCAGTCAGGAGAGAAATATTACGGTGACGGAAGATGAAATTCAGGCTGAAGCCGATCGCCAGCGGCGGGCGTTGCGGTTAGAAAAGGCTTCGGACACCCTGGCTTGGCTGAACGATCAGATGATTTCGCCCGAAGATTGGGAAGCCGGAATCCGCGATCGCATCCTCGCCCAAAAACTCTCCGAAACCCTCTTTTCCTCCGAAGTCGAAAAGTATTTCGCCCAAAACCGCCTGGAGTTCGAGCGAGTCCTCCTCTATCAAATTGTCATCCCTTACGAACGGCTGGCGCGGGAGCTTTTGTACCAAATCGAGGAAGAAGAAATCAGCTTCTATCACGCCGCCCACCTCTACGATATCGACAGCCGGCGGCGGACGATGTGCGGCTACGAAGGCCAACTCGGACGGATGAATTTGCCGCCTCAAATTGCGGCGGTGGTTTTTGGCGCGATCCCGGGCGAACTGCTCGGCCCGATTTCCACCGAGCAGGGATATCACCTCCTGAAAGTCGAGGAGTTTATCCCCGCCGAGCTCACCCCCGAATGCCGCCAAGAAATTCTCCAGAGAATGTTCAAAAACTGGCTCGCCAGCGAGCTCAACTACGCCCTCAGCAACGCCAGTCTTTGAGCAATTATCTTATCAGTTAACGAGATTTATTTTTGAGAGCGATCGCGCCCCCGAACGAACTCAGAATCAACAGTGCCATCAGGCTCGAAGGTTCGGGAGCTTTGACCGTGACTTGATTGGTTTTGACTTCCACCAATGTCAGGTTAACCGCGTCGTCAAAGGTGTAGGAAAAATTGCCCGAAACCCCAGCCACGGCATATTCTTCAAACCCGCCAAATGAGGTATTGAGAGTCTGAGCCAGATTGAAAGAGTCGCTGGCGTCAACCGTCAGAAAATCCTCGTCACCCGCCGTCTTCAACCCCCCGGAAATATTCAAAAATTCAAAAGGTGTTTCGGGGCGGCGATCATCAAACAGGAAAAATTCAATTTTTCCCCAGGCGTTTGCCGCCTCTTTTGGGCTGGTGTCGATGCTCGTCGCCAGTCCCAGAAATGAGTAAAAATTAAAGGAAAATGTTTCTCCCGCTCCCACAGAAAAATTGCGGGCGATCACCGCAGCCGCGCTCCGGGCAACTCCCAGATACTCCGAACCCTCTCCGGAGGCTTCAGAGGAGGAATAATTGCCGGCAAAAGTGGGTTCTTCGATCGCGATCGCATCCGCCTCCGCGATCGCCGTTACCGAGCCGCTGCTGGAAAATGTAAATGTGTTGGTGTTTGCAAGGGTCGAAACTGACTGTGGTGCGTGGCTAAAATTATTAATTAAAACCTCTCCATAGGACCTTGAAAAGCTGGCAGCATCTGCTGACTTTATCTCCACAAAATGGGAACTAACGAGAGCAGAAAAAAGAGTCGAAAAGGCGACCAAAATCTTTGTTTTTGAGAACATCATAATTTGTTGCAAGTAAAATTTGCACGAAAAACAGGCTCAAACACCCACAAAATTTGTGGTTTGTTAATTTCATAAACTTGTACGGGCAACAGGCAATCGGAAAAAACGCTCACTGTCTGAGTTTCAGAGCGGTTCGATGTCCGCTGTCACCGAAGGACTAAACTTGATATCACACGTCGATTTTAATTAAAGTCAACCCAGAAAAAAAGGGATTTAATTAAAGTTCGGACAATTTTTTATAAATTTTGTGTAAACAACAGACAATATAGAATAAAAAAAAATGACAATATATCATGAATTTGGCATCTGAATTGATAAGATTTTGTAAAAAAATAGATTGAAATGTAAAATAACGATAAAATCGCCTCTCCACCCCCCCCGACCATTTTCAACCGAGAATGAAACGGCCGGGCTCCATTCTGGGGGACTCTTAGCCACAAAATTTTTACGAATGATTTCACGGAAGATGACTCGATACGTTTGGAAGCCCTGTCGCTTTAGCGCAGGGAGG
>JBNGCR010000343.1:0-3412 GCA_050045915.1 Limnospira sp. | reverse complement strand
CACAGCAAAAGTCCACTCAAGTGGACTCAGTTTGGCGGCACAGATACGGGGCGATCGTCGGTGCGTTCCCACTCATCTATTATCGGAAGTGGGTTGGTGAGGGTTGGGAACGCACCCGACTGGATGACTGGACTTGAAAAAGGGGGAGTTGGCTTGACATCAAGAACTTGAAACTAAGTTCAAAAATGATTCTTTATTACCTATTGTCTAATTATGTTACCCGATCGCTCCTGGCGCAGCAGCTACTCTACTAATGAAAATAACCCGATTCTTGACTTTTACATCCCGGCTTTGGAAAATTGCTGTCAATACGATCGCAAGTCGGGGTTTTTCTCCGGCGCCATCCTGAGCCGGGTCGCCGCCGGGTTGGGTGCCCTGCTGGAAAATGATGGCAAAATGCGGCTCATTATGGGGTGCCAGTTCGACCGGGCGGACTTGGAGGCAATTCGACGGGGGTACGCCCTCCGGGAGGCTTTGAGCGATCGTCTGGATGCGACTTTCACCCCGCCCCAAACCTTCGCGCAACTCCGGCACTTCGAGATCCTCTCCTGGCTGATCCAACACGGGCGCCTGGACATTAAAATCGCCGTCCCCCTGAAGTCGGACGGGATGCCGGAAAACCCGGAACAACAACTCGACCCGAACCACATTTTTCACGAAAAAGTCGGTATTTTTATTGACGATAATGGCAATCAGTTGGTGTTTTTCGGCTCCAATAATGAAACCCCGAGCGGCTGGGAGCTCAACGTCGAATCTTTCCATGTCTATTGCGGCTGGGAGGGGGGCCGGGACGCCGAACGGGTGGATGAGGAGGTGTTCCGGTTCGAGCAGCTTTGGAATGATTTCGCCCCCAATGTGAAGCTGTTCGACATCCCCGAAGCCGTCCGCGCCAAATTGCTGCGCTACACCCCCAATTCCAAACCCACCTGGGAGCATGAGCAGGAATTCGACACTCGGGCGATCGACCCGGCGGAACCGCCCCCGCCGGAGCCCGAAAAACCGACCGAAGCCGAACGGCGCCGGGAACTGGAGGCCTTCGCCCCCCTGTTCGACCTGCCCCGCGATCCGAGTTGCCTGGACTTCTGCCTGAAATCCATCCCCGTCCGGCCCTGGCCCCACCAGTTCAAAATCCTGCGCCGGGTCGCCGACACCTTCCCCCGCAGCTTTTTGATCGCCGACGAGGTGGGCCTGGGAAAGACGATTGAAACGGGGTTAATCCTGCGCTATCTGCTCGTCAGTGGCAGGGTAAAGCGGGTTTTGGTACTGGCTCCGGCCAGTGTTCAATCCCAGTGGCAGGAGGAACTGCGGGAAAAATTCAACCTGCACTTCTGGAGCTACAGCCAGGGGGAATTTAAGGACCCCTACGGGACGGTATCAGCTCTGAGTGAGGGCAACCCCTGGAACCGCCACGCACTGATTCTGGCTTCTTCCCACCTCGTCCGCCGCCGGGAACGGGCTCAAGAACTGTTGGAGGCGGAGCCCTGGGATCTGGTTGTCCTCGATGAGGCTCACCACGCTCGTCGCCGGGCTCCCAAAGCGGGGAAAGATACGCCGAATAGCCTGTTGGAGTTGATGCGACAGTTGCGAGAAAGGACTGACTCGCTGATTTTGCTTTCGGCGACGCCGATGCAGATCGATCCGATTGAGGTGTTTGACTTGCTTGATTTGCTGGGACTCCACGGCCACTGGCGTTATGGGGACAATTTCTGCAACTACTTTGCTTCCCTCTCGGAGGACCCGAACTCGTCGATACTGGAGTTCTGGCAGGAGATGTCCGTGGATTATTTCCGGGGTGGCGGGGAACCTTGCCCCCGAATGCAGCAGCTTTTGGGCGATCGCGATCGCTTACTAGGCTACAAACTCCAGGATATCTGGCAACGGGGTAAAAGGATGGTCAACCCCAAACAACTCTGTGGGGACGAGTCTTTCGTGGCTAGTTCCCGGCAATACCTGAGTACGAACACACCCCTAAAAGACTTGATGTTCCGACACACCCGCGACACCCTGCGGGAATATTACCGCCGGGGACTCCTGGAACAGGACATCCCCCGCCGGGTGGTGGCGGATAATGCGATTTCCCTGGAGCGCGATCGCGAAATTCCCCTGTACCGGGCCGTCAGCGATTACGTCCGCAATTTCTACCGCCTCGCCCAGAAACAGGATCGTAAGGCTTTGGGGTTCCTGATGACTTTGTACCGAAAGCGGTTGACGAGTTCTTTTTATGCCATCCGCGAGTCCCTCCAGCGGCGCCTGGACGGTATCAGCATCACCCCGGACGACCTGGCGGACCTCGACGACGCCGATGACGCGATCATCGAGGGCCTGGAGTCCTACGTCGAACCGGTCGATCCGAAGGAAATCGAGTATTTGGAAGAGTTGCTGCGGCAGTTCGAGAATACGGGGGAGGACAGCAAGTTGTCGTTTCTCCTGGATACCCTGCGGCGGGAGTTTTTGGAGCGGGAAAGTGCGATCGTTTTTACCCAGTACACTGATACGATGGACTACCTGCGGGACGAGTTGCGATCGGTCTACGGCGATCGCCTGGCCTGCTATTCCGGGCGCGGCGGGGAACTGCCCGTCCACGACCCGCACCCCCGCTGGCGGGTCGTCCCCAAGGGGAAAATCAAAAATCTGTTCCGGCAGGGCGAAATCAAGCTGCTGCTGTGTACGGAGTCGGCCAGCGAGGGGCTGAACTTGCAGACCTGCGGGGTTTTGGTCAACTACGATTTGCCCTGGAACCCCATGCGCGTCGAGCAGCGGATCGGGCGCCTGGACCGCATCGGGCAGCGCTACCCCACGGTCAAGATCCACAACCTCTACTACGACGGCACGGTGGAAGCGAAGGTTTACCGCCGCCTGCGAGAGAGAATCGGGCTATTTACTACCGTGGTGGGGAACCTACAGCCGATTTTAGCTCGGGTTCCCACGTTTATCGAGCGGGCGGTGATGAGCGCCGACCCGGAAGAGGAGGATGTGCTGATGGACTCATTTGAGGAGAGCTTCGAGACTGACTCCCTGAGTCCGTCCCTGGATGAAATGGTGAAAATGGATGTAGAGGCGGATCTGGCGGAGTTGCGCCACCCCCTGCCGCCGTCTCCCCTGACCTGCTGGGAGTTTCTGGAAAGTCTGTTCTCGAGTTCAAACATCCTTAAGGGGGCGGGATTTGAGTTCCAAAAAGAGGGCGATCGGGTTTGGACGCTGTTCTGGGTGGAAAATGGCGATCGACACCGGGTCACGTTTGACCCGGAGGCCTTCGAGGCTGACCCGTCGCTGCGGCTGATGACTTGGGGCGACCCCCTGTTTCACCGGATGCTGGAACAAGCGTCAACAGTATTTCTATTTGATTCCCCAGAAGCCCGATCAATTAAAGCCGATGGGGGGATTTGAACCCCCGACCGCTCGATTACGAATC
>JBNGCR010000342.1:0-3444 GCA_050045915.1 Limnospira sp. | reverse complement strand
GTGTACTTTTAAGGGTCTGTGTGGATAGTATGCAAAACCTTCCACTTTTCCACTTGCTCATTCGAGCAGCACCGTAATCAACCTGTTTTCGATACCTGCTGATTTCGAGGGTTCATGGTAGATGTTTACCTTCCGGTTAGTCATAGATGATTGGCAGTGGTCGGAGTATTGGTGGCAGATTCCACCTCGCCGCCTTCCGTTCCCCGCTTCAGTCCTAGGGTTGTGAGTCCTAAAACTGGGGGTGGCTATCGCCTCCTCTCTTGGATTATCAGCTTTGCTTATTCCTTCTATAAGGAATTTCAATCAGCCGATTTCCTTGACCCTGAGAGTTCCGCACCTCATTTAGTATACTGTGATACCAAATTTCGGAACATACAGATAGTTATAAGGCTGGTCAGGGGTGCGTCCCTTGTATTCACCCAAGGGGGTGAAAGCCTTACCGGGAGGTTATTTCAGGCATTTCAGCCCTATTTCATTCCCGAACGAATCGCACCAGCCCCCATCAGCATACCGCTCTTGTGCCCAAGGTTCTCCCCGGGTGTGATAGCCGTTGCGTTCCCAAAATCCCAGTTCCTCCTCACTCAGAAACTCCAGACCGTTGATCCATTTGGCACTTTTCCAGGCGTAGAGGTGGGGGACTACCAGCCGCATCGGGCCGCCGTGTTCCGCCGGCAAGGGTTCGCCGGACAGGGTGTGGGCGAAGAAATTTTGCGATCGCGCGAAATCTTCCATCGAGATGTTGGTCGTATACCCCCCGTAGCAGTGTTCCATGACGTGAACCGCTTTCGGATCGACCTCGATACAATTCAGAAAATCCGTGACCGTGACCCCCCGCCACTTCGCGTCCAATTTGGACCAGCGGGTGACGCAGTGAAAATCTGCGGTCAACTCCCGTTGGGGCATTTCCATAAAATCCGGGTAAAGGTCTTGGGTGCGGCCAGTCCCCACAGCTTAAATTCCCAGTCCCGGGTGTCGATTTGCGGTGTTTCCCCGTAGGTGAGCACCGGAAACCCCTTCGCCAAATACTGGCCCGGGGGGACGCGATCGCTCAGTTCCTCGTCTGGCTTCTGGAAAAATTTCCCCAGCATTCTCAACTCTTCCGTGGCAATAATAAAGATTGGGAGTCGGCGGAGATTGACCCAATCCCACACCCGACACCCCAATTATTGTATGGCACAACCGGAGCCTTGAGGATGGAACTCGCACCGTTCTCCAACTCGTCTTGAGTTCCGGGGGTCACGAATCGATCCCCCTCGCCAAAATCCGTATTTTGCTGTATAACCATCTAGTAGTGTTAAGAAATCGAAACAATGTTACCCCATTTTTTGATTCCCCTTGCGATCGCCTGTGTATCAACTTGGATCAGCCTCAGCAGTGCCATGAGTTGGATCGACGAACTCCCTCGCCTGATTGCCGGACTGATCGGAACCATCTCCTCGATGTGGTTCTTCGTCGTCACCCCCTGGCCCGTCAAACTGAGTCTGATCCTCGGACTGTTGATTTTCGGCAACTTTTTCCTGCGGGACGAAATTACGATAAAATGAGTCACCGATCCGGAGTCCATCCGATCGCCCGATCGCATCTCACCCGACACTGAATCTGTGCAACGGTACTTCCTATCCCCGACAGTCCTTCGCCCCACAAAACTGATGGGGGGTGCGATTGCCACCCTCACAATTACTGTCGCCGTCGGATGTGATGCCCCAACCCGACAACTCGCCCCCCTCGAAAAAAGCGATCGCGGCATGGTCGTCTCAGCCGATCCCCTCGCCAGCGAAGCCGGATTGGAAATGCTCCGAAAAGGCGGAAATGCGATCGATGCCACCGTCGCCACCACCTTCGCCATATCCGTCGTCGAACCCTTTTCCGCCGGCATCGGCGGGGGTGGATTCCTATTAGCCGGATTTCCCGATCCGGTTCGCGACGACTACCAAATCCGCACCCTGGACTTCCGGGAACGGGCGCCGAAAGCGGCCTCTCGGGATATGTACCTGGACGAAAACGGCGAAGTCATCGAACGGGCCAGTTTGGACGGACACCTGGCCGCCGGAGTCCCCGGAACGGTCGCTGGACTGTTCACCGTCCACAAATATTATGGACAGTTGCCCTGGGAAACGGTGGTCGCCCCCGCGATACAATTGGCGGAAACCGGCTTTCCCGTCGGCGAGTCTTTCGTGCGATCGGTGGAACGGCGCCGGGACGTTATTACAGCCAACCCGGCGGCGAGGGCGATTTTTACCCGCGACGGCCAGATGTACGAACCGGGGGAAATTTTGGTCCAAACCGATCTCGCCGATACCCTGAAAGCGATCGCCGCAGATCCCCAAAGTTTCTACACCGGGGAAATTGCCCAAGCGATCGCGGCGGATATGGCGGAAAATGGCGGGTTGATAACCCTCGCCGATCTGGAAGCCTACACCCCGATCTGGCGGAATCCCCTCTGCGGCAATTTCCGACAATTCCAGATCTGTGCCATGCCGCCCCCCTCCTCCGGCGGCGTCCACCTGCTGCAAATCCTCAATTTGATCGAACCTTGCGACCTGAAAAGTTGGGGGCGACAAAACCCCGACACCCTGCACCTGCTGGCGGAATCCATGCGGATCGCCTACGCCGATCGCGCCGAATATCTCGGCGACCCGGATTTCGTCGAAGTTCCGGTGCGATCGCTCACTAGCGGGGGTTACGCGGATATCCGGCGATCGCAAATCGACCGGGAACGGGCCACCCCTTCCGACGAAGTTCAACCCGCCGCCCGAGATATCCTGAACCGCCACATCTGGGAATCCCCGGAAACCAGCCATCTGACGGTCATTGACGGCGATCGCAATGTCGTCAGCCTCACCTTCACCGTCAACGGCGGCTTCGGCGCAGGGGTGGTGGCGGCGGGCACCGGCATTTTGCTCAACAACGAGATGGACGATTTTTCCGTCGCCCCCGGCGTCCCCAACCTGTACGGCTTGGTGGGGGGGGAGGCGAATGCGATCGCACCCCGAAAAACCCCTTTATCCAGCATGACACCGGCGATCGTCACCGAGGGCGATCGATTGATAATGGCGGCGGGTTCGCCGGGAGGAAGTACCATCATCACGACGGTATTGCAGACGGTGTTAAATGTATTGGAATTCGATATGAATGCCGCCGAAGCCGTTTCGGAACCCCGCATCCACCACCAGTGGCTTCCCGATCGGCTGTTGGTGGAATCTAATCTTTCCCCGGCGACGGTTGAAGCGTTGCGGCGGCGGGGACACGAAATTGTCGAACGGGACGGATGGGGAAATGTAAATGCGATCGTCGTGACACCGGACGGCCAATTGCAGGGGGCAGCCGATCCCCGCCGAGACGGTGCGGCAGTCGGATTTTAGATTTGAGATTGATTTTATATTCCCGACTCCCTATTCCCTATTCCCTATTCCCTACTCCCGACTCCCTACTCCCTATTCCCCA
>JBNGCR010000341.1:0-3485 GCA_050045915.1 Limnospira sp. | reverse complement strand
GTGAGGTTTTCATCCCTCAGAGTGCTATTCTATAATTGCAGCCGTCGGGCAGACGGTCAAGATGCTTGGCGAGGGGTTAAGCGTCGGCTCCCCAACGACCCAAGAATCCCCGTGCCTTTAGGTCTGGGAGTGTCAACGAAGGGAATCAAGGGCATCTCATTTGTCCGACTCCCCCAACAAAATTCGTATTTTCTCCGAAACTTGGAACGATTACGTCTTGTAGGGATGATCCCCTTCTGGTAAAATCAAAATCTAAAGTTAGTATAAAATACCTAGCTTGCCAGATTACCAGGCCATCTGTCAGTTGGGAGTCGGCAAGCTGGCTTCCAGTCGAGATTTGCTTCACCTACAGCCTAGGTTGCAAATCCTTCGTTCTGACACTGGTCTGAGTTCTCATGCTCAAAATAGAGTGGTTGAGCTTGTAAACAGTCTTTTTGGTTAGAGGGAACCTATGGGAAATAAGCCGGATCGCGTGGTTTTAATTGGTGTCGCTGGGGATTCCGGGTGCGGGAAATCTACCTTTTTGCGTCGGATAACAGATATCTTTGGTGAAGATTTTGTCACGGTCATCTGTCTGGATGACTATCACAGTCTCGATCGCAAACAACGCAAGGAGACTGGGATTACCGCCCTCGACCCCCGCGCCAACAACTTCGACCTGATGTATGAGCAGGTCAAAGCGCTCAAGAGTGGTCAATCCATCGACAAGCCGATCTACAACCACGAAACCGGCCTGATCGATCCGCCCGAGCGCATCGATCCCAACCATATCGTGGTGATCGAAGGTCTGCATCCCCTCTATGACGAGCGGGTGAGAAGTCTGTTGGACTTCAGCGTTTACCTCGACATCAGCGACGAAGTGAAAATCTCCTGGAAAATTCAGCGAGATATGGCGGAAAGAGGCCACCGCTATGAGGATGTCCTGGCATCCATCAATGCCCGTCGCCCCGACTTTGAAGCTTACATCGATCCTCAAAAGCAGTACGCAGATGTCGTCATCCAGATTCTACCCACCCAACTGATTCCGGATGACAAGGAACACAAAGTGTTGCGGGTGCGCCTGATGCAACGCGACGGAGTGGAAGGATTCGAGCCGGCTTACCTGTTCGATGAAGGTTCGACCATCTACTGGACTCCCTGCGGGCGGAAACTCACCTGTTCTTACCCCGGCATCAAGATGTACTACGGGCCGGATAGCTACTACGGCAATGAGGTATCCGTTCTAGAGGTCGATGGTAAGTTCGACAACCTCGACGAGATGATCTACGTCGAAGGTCACATGAGCAACGTAGCGACCAAATACTATGGCGAACTGACCCACTTGTTGCGGGAACACCAGGACTATCCTGGTTCCAACGACGGTAGCGGACTGTTCCAAGTGTTGGTCGGTCTGAAAATGCGGGCGACCTACGAGCGCCTCGTCGGAAAGGGCGAAAAGGTGGCAGCCACCGTCTAAAACGCCTCGACTCCGAATTTAACTGAACGCGGGATGACATGAGTCTCTCGCGTTATTTTTTTGGGAAAGTGAAAAATGAAAAATTCCCGACTCCCGACTCCCTATTTTCACACCGATCGCTTCGGGGTTGAGAGTGTAACAATGTCAAAGATGAGATGTCCGCTTAACCCTGCTTCATGAATATTGTCGATTATCTTCGCGTCAGCCTGATCGATCGCTGCAACTTTCGATGCCAGTATTGTATGCCCGAAGGGGCGGAAATTGATTACATCCTGCAACAGAACCTCCTCACCAACGAAGAACTGCTGACCCTGCTGCGGGAAGTCTTCATTCCCGTCGGGTTTACCCGCTTCCGCCTCACCGGGGGCGAACCCCTGCTGCGTCCGGGAGTCGCCGACCTGGTGCGGGAAATTGCCGCGTTTCCGGAAACCCGGGATCTGGCGATGACGACCAACGGTTTTTTGCTGGCCCCCCTGGCTGAACCACTTTATAATGCCGGGTTGAGGCGCGTCAATATCAGCCTCGATTCCCTCGATCCGGACACCTTCAATCAAATCATCGGCAACCGGGGGCGCGATCGCTGGCAACAGGTCTGGGAGGGCATTCGAGCCGCCCACCGGGTCGGGTTCGACCCCCTGAAATTAAATGTCGTGGTGATTCCGGGGGTCAACGACCACGAAATTTTGGATCTGGCCGCCTTGACCCTCGATCGCCGCTGGCACGTCCGGTTTATCGAATTCATGCCCATCGGCAATGGCCAACTTTTCGGCGATCGCGGTTGGGTGGCCTCCGAAACCCTCCGACAACAGATCCGCGATCGTTGGGGGTTAGTCGAATCCCGAGTCACAGGCAACGGGCCAGCCGACGTCTTCCAAATCCCCGGCGCCGAGGGAACTCTAGGATTTATCAGCCAAATGTCCGAATGTTTCTGCGATCGCTGCAACCGGATGCGCCTGTCGGCCGACGGCTGGTTGCGGCCGTGCCTGCTCAACGAAACCGGCCAGATCGACCTGAAAACCGCCCTCCGCGACGGGGCATCCTACGAAGACCTGCGAAACCGGGTCCGCCACCTCCTCAACATCAAACCCGACATCAACTTCAAACAGCGGGACGCCGGAACCTCCGACGGCTACACCCGCACCATGTCCCAAATTGGCGGTTAACCTATAGCGCCACGCCCAGGGAATGGGTAGTAGGGAATGGGTAATAGGGAATGGGTCACTTTTCACTTTCCCTACACCCCACACCCCACACCTGGCGCACAGCGATATATATACAGAACTAAGCCATACGGGAGTAGAACTCAACCACCAGCAGTTCATTGATTGAGAGTGCCACCCACTCCCGCTCGATCACACCATTGACCTTCCCGGTCAGATTTCCCTTGTCGAACTCCAAATGGCTGGGGACGTTCGCCAAACCCGGGTACTGGAGATTCGTTCTCACCATTTCGCGGGATTTGTCCCGATTTCTGATCCCGATCTCATCTCCGGGGCGACATTGGTAGCTGGCAATATCCACAACGCGGCCGTTTACCGTAATGTGGCCGTGGTTGACCAACTGGCGAGCCGCCGGAATGGTGGGGGCCATCCCCAGGCGGAAAATGGTGTTGTCCAGACGCATTTCCAGATATTGCAACAACACTTGCCCGGTGGAACCGGAGGCGCGGCGGGCCTTGCGGACGTAACGCAGCAGTTGCCGTTCGGACAAGCCGTAGTTAAATCTTAGTTTTTGCTTTTCTTCCAGACGGATGGCGTATTCCGATCGCTTCCGTCGAGCTTGACCGTGCTGGCCGGGGGGATAAGACCGTCTGGCCGCCTTGCGGGTCAACCCCGGCAGATCCCCCAAACGGCGAACAATCCGCAAACGGGGTCCTCGATATCGAGACATTTAACTTCCTCGCAACATAAAATTTTCACCAATCTTCTAGTATAAGTCGTGAAACCAAAAACGGGCAATCCCAAGGGCAATTGACATTCCCCATTCCCCATTCCCCATTCCCCATTCCCCATTCCCCATTCCCCATTCC
>JBNGCR010000340.1:0-3487 GCA_050045915.1 Limnospira sp. | reverse complement strand
CATGAGAAACACGCTCATTTGCACCGTCGGAACCAGCCTCCTGAACAACCTGAGACGATCGCCCGATTCGGACATTCAGGACGCCTTCAACGCCCAAAACTGGCAGCAGCTATCCCTGTCACTGCTCGATCGCAGCAACTCCGATCGCCTCTGCGGGGCGGAAATTAACTCCATCGCCAGCATTTGCGACAAGGGGTTTTTGCCAAATCGCCTGTCCCTGATTTTTCTCGTCTCCGATACGGACGACGGCAGGGCGATGGGAAATTTGCTGAAACTGTATTTTGATAATAACAAAAATCCCCTGAAATTTGAACGGGTTGAGTATCGCGTTTTGGAGGGACTCCGGGATGATAGTGTCCAGGATTTTCGACAAAAAGGTTTGAAAAATTTGGTTCGGGAAATTAGCACCGAAGTCCGCAAGTTCTCCCCGGAAGCGATCGCTATCAATGCCACGGGAGGCTACAAAGCCCAAATTTCCTTCGCGGGGATGATCGGACAGGCGTTGGGAATTCCCGTCTATTACCTGTTCGAGAAGTTTTCGGAGGTGATCGAACTGCCGCCCCAACCCGTCGCCCTCGATTTGGCATTTTGGTTGAATAATTATTTGCTGTTTGAATCTCTGGAAACGGAAAATATCGTCGAAGTTTCTAATCTCGAATTTTCCCTCGAAGATCCCTACCTTCAATCTTTGCTCGATCGCGAAGCGGATTTGGTCTGTCTTTCGGCAATGGGGATCTTATTCAACGAGCGATCGCGCCTGCAATTCGCCAAACAGGAAACGGCGATTTTGTCCAGTATTCCCCAAAATGACACCGATCCAGATCGCAAACCTATCAGTTTGCGAGACGATCATGGCAAAGATATTCTCGAAGATTTTTCTAAAAAAATTCGCCGTTCTCCCTACGTCCTTAAGATTGTAAATTCTTTGCCATTTAACCCCAATCAAACTAACCCAATTCGGCGCACTACTGCCGATGGGATTGTCGAGTTCGTCCTCACCTGGACGGATGCGGGTTACGGTTTGTGCATCCAGACGACGGGGCGAAATCTGGCGGAAACCAACAGTATCGCCATCCACCTGAACCAGGAATTTGCCGAGTAAGCTGTTTCGGCTGAATCCATATAACTGGGGGTGGCTCAACAGCCACCCCCACAGTATTTTATCTGTCTAAAAGATTCTGATCGCGTTGATATAAGGGGGATTGCGGGGGTTGCTGCACCCGTCCCTGGGTGTACAATTCCGGATCGTCAGACATCATCATTTCCCAGCCGTTGCGTCGCAGGAGTGAGAACAGGGTGCGATCGCCCGCAATTCCCGCAGCCAGAGAAATTCCGAACACGAAAGCCGTACAGATGATGACGGTAAACAATCCCAAGGGGGCGATAATTAAGAACACCCAAGTTGCGACGGCATTGGCGATCGCGACCCCGATGCTGCGATACCGGATCAGCGTCCGGGCACTGGAACGGTTCATGATTTTAGACCCCGATTTTCAATTGATTTTTTTCACCAACAATTATATGCTAAAAAAACGAGATGACCAAAAATTGAAACATTCTGTTTAAATACTATAATTTTCTTTACATTATCGCCATGACCACCCTTTACCTGACCGAACCCCAAACCGTGGTTCGGTATCAGAATCAGACCCTAAAAATTGAGCAGTCCGAGAAGTCCACAACCTGCCGCCTCGCCGAAGTTGATTTGATCGTCATCCTCCCCGGCGTGCAGTTGACGGATGGCGCGATCGCCCAACTCCTCGATCGCGGCATCGAAACCATTTTCCTGCGCCGGGACGGACGGTTTCGCGGGCGCCTGCAGGGGCACTTCGCCACCAACCCCACGGTGCGACTCGCCCAATATCGCGCCCTGGACACCACCTTCGGCATGGCCCTGGCCCAACGGCTGATTTTGGGGAAAGTCAGAAACCAGCGGTACGTCCTCCAGCGGCGCAACCGGGATACCGGGGGGCGCATTGGCCAACTCACCGAGGCGATCGACACCATCGCCTCCTACCTCCCCCGCCTCAAACAGACGGAAACCCCCCTCGATCGCAACGAGTTGATGGGTGTGGAGGGGATCTGCGCCCGCATCTACTACCAAGCCCTGACCCACTGGTTCCCCCCCGAGTGGAAGTTCGACGGACGCAACCGCCGCCCGCCCCGCGATCCGGTGAATGCCTTGCTGAGTTGGGGTTACGGCGTTTTGTTGGCGCGGATTTTTGCCGCCGGCGTCCAGGCTGGGTTCGACCCCTATCTGGGCTTTTTCCACGCTATTACTCCATTTCGCCCCAATTTAGTCCTGGATCTGATGGAGGAGTTTCGCCCCGTGGTGGTCGATCGCGCCGCCATCGCTTTGGTGAACGGCGGGTTGATCGATCCGAATGATTTTGAACCGGCGCCGGGGGATGAGGAGGGGGTCTGGTTGGGGCAGACGGTGAAAAAGCTGTATTTGGGGCAGTTGGAACGCCAATTTCAGGACTCTATTTTATATCCGCCCCAAAATCGGAAGTTGAAATTGAGTCAGATCCTGTTGGAACAGGCGCGATCGCTCGGCCGTTGTCTGGTGGAAACTCGCCTGGACTACGAGGCGTTTACCTTGCGTTGAGCAAAGCCGGTATTGATATCAAATCCGGCGAAAACTCCGCTGGGGGAGGATCTGCAATGGTCGGGCCAATCGGGGGATCTGCATCAAAGCCCCCAGAATTGGGGGTTTGGGGGCTAGAGCCGATGTCGGTTGGGTTGAGGAACGAAACCCAACAGATTATCCGGACACCATAGGACTGATGAATCAAAAGATCGGACTTTTGACTTTTAACGTTTTGAGGAATGATTATGGCGAATTTTTGGTTGGTTTGCTACGACGTCCGGGACGACAAGCGCCGCAACAAGTTGGCGAAGTTGCTCGAACAGCGATGTCAGCGGGTTCAGTATTCGGTGTTCGAGTGTCCCCTGGAGGAAAAAGTTCTGGAGGATTTATTAAATAAACGATGGCTGAGGGTTTTGAAGTTGGAGGAGGATAGCCTGCGGGCCTATCCCCTCAATCCCGCCACCAAAGCTCAGGTGAAGGTGTACGGCGGGCCGGCCCCCTACGAGCCGCCGGATTTTCTCATTTTGTAGGGGTGCGATCGCGCCCATTTTGACAATTTTTGAGCCGAAATGCTTGTGGGAAAATCGTTTCAGCTTTTGTGAAGTTATGTTGCTTTTTTTAAGAATGTGGCGCGACGAGCAGGGACGCGGGAGTTGATGTATCCGTCAGCAAGAAAAAGAAAATTTTGTGTTTTTGGGGGTTGACAGTCTCGCGCAAGGGCTGATACTATAAAAACCATCGAAAACGAAGAAATTTTCTCGCGACAACAAAGCCCGTAAAGTTTTGTTAAGCAGTTTCTCCGTGCTCTCGCGCAAACGCACCTTGAAAACCGCATAGCGTATAGTTTCCAAAGGTATAGGGTTCTTTCCTACCTATTCCCCGCAAGGGGACGGAAAC
>JBNGCR010000339.1:0-3492 GCA_050045915.1 Limnospira sp. | reverse complement strand
AGGCGAGAGGTAATAGGTAATAGGTGAGAGGCGAGAGGTAATAGGTAATAGGTGAGAGGCGAGAGGTAATAGGTAATAGGTAATAGGTAATAGGCGAGAGGTAATAGGTAATAGGTAATAGGCGAGAGGTAATAGGAATGGGGAATCGGAATACCGCTGCTACAGCGTTTCTCAAACTGATGAAGTCCGTCGGGAAATTAAAAGTCCCCCTTTGTAAGGGGGATTTAGGGGGATCGTCCGCGGCTGGAGGGGTTTCCCCTCCCATCAAGTCAGTTCGACTTGGGAATCATCCCCCAACATAAATCGCAATGCCTTCGGCCGCTGGGGGGCCGTCGTCAACTGAGCACGGCGGCCGATTAAGGTATCAACAATTCGGTGATTGATATTTTGAATTGTCGCTTCCGCCAAAATCACGCTGTGCTCGATTTCGGCATCAATTAAAGTGACATGATCGGCGATGCTAGTGTAGGGTCCGATGTAGCAATTTTCCAAATGGCAATTCTCGCCGATCGTCACAGGACCCCGGACGCTGCAATTCACCAATTGAGATCCAGAACCAATTTTAACCCGGCCGATAATCTTGCTGTCGCCGTCAATTGTGCCTTCAATTTTACAGGTCGATCGCTCATCCAAAATGATCTGGTTTGCGCTGAGAAGGTCGTCTTTTTTACCTGTATCCAGCCACCAGCCATCTAAAATACAGGATTCAACCTTTTTGTCGGTATTAATTAATTGTTGAATGGCATCGGTAATTTCCAATTCTCCCCGTGGGGACGGTTGAATGTTGGCGATCGCCTCGTGGATGGTGCGATCGAAAAAGTAAACCCCCACCAACGCCAGGTTGGAAGGGGGATCTTGCGGCTTTTCCACCAACTTCAACACCTGTCCGCGATCGCCGACGACCGCCACGCCAAAAGCGGTGGGATTTTCGACGGGACGCAGGAGGATCAAACTGTCGAGTTGCTGTTGTTTGAACTGTTCTAAAAATGGCAACAGCGGATTTTGAATTAAGTTATCTCCCAAGTACATGATAAAGGGAGAATCCCCCAAAAAGGGACGGGCAATTTTCACCGCGTGGGCCAAACCCGCTGGGGTGTCCTGGAGGATGTAGGTAATTTTTGCCCCGAAGCGATCGCCATTTCCCGTCAGGGATTTGACTTCTTCGCCGGTTTCCGGACTGATAATGATGCCGATGTCGGTGATGCCGGCCGCCACAATTCCCTCGATGCCGTACCAGAGGATCGGCTTGTTGGCGACGGGAACCAATTGTTTGGCACCGGTGTAGGTGAGGGGTCGCAGTCGAGTTCCTTTGCCGCCGGACAGAATCAGTGCTTTCATAATATTTTACAAGTTTATTGACTTGATACTGTGACAGGCAAGATGCCTGTGCTACTCATTTTAATTCGCCCAAGTTTTGAGCATTTTTCGCAGTCCTTCCCGCCACTGGGGTGCGTGGGTTCCGATTAGGGTGGCGAATTTTTTGCCGTTCAAAACGGAGTAGGCCGGACGCCGTGCGGGGGTGGGATATTCCGCCGTCGTAATCGGAATCACCCGTTCAATTTTGAGGGGTAAACCTAGCGATCGCCCTTCCTCAAAAATGGCGATCGCGAAATCGTACCAACTGGTCACGCCGCTATTCGTATAGTGGTAAATTCCGGCCGTTTCCGGGTTCAGTCGGGGAATTAAATTGGCGATCGCACTTGCGAGATCCCCGGTCCAAGTCGGGCTCCCCACCTGATCCGTGACGACCCGCAACTCTTCCCGTTCCCCACCCAGGCGAAGCATGGTTTTGACGAAATTTCCCTTTCCCCCCACGCCGTAAACCCAAGCGGTGCGGACGATGGCGGAGGTGCCCCCTACAGAGGCGATCGCTTTTTCCCCCGCCAATTTCGAGGCGCCGTAGGCCCCCAGCGGGTTTGTCGGGTCGGTTTCGAGGTAGGGGTGGCTTTGGGTGCCGTCGAAGACGTAATCGGTGGAAACGTGGATCAGCTTCGCACCCAGACGCTTCGCCTCCGCCGCCAAAATCCCCGGCGCCGTCCCGTTAATTTGCATTGCCAAATCGGACTCGCTTTCGGCTTTGTCCACCGCCGTATAGGCCGCCGCATTCACCACCACATCGGGTTTCACCTCCGCCATCAGGGATTGAATGGCTTCCGGTTTTGTCAAATCGAGGCTGTCCCGTCCCACGGCGATCGTCTCACCCAAGGGGGAGAGGAGGGGTTGCAATTCACTCCCCAATTGGCCGTCTTTTCCCGTCAGTAAAATTCGCATTATTCAAAAATTTCTGCCGTTTTCAAAGGTGTGCCGTTCCGATCTTTTTCCGATAGTTTCGGTTCGATGCCGTCCGAGGGCCAAGCCACCGCCACATCCGGGTCATTCCACAGCAGCGATCGCTCGTGTTGCGGCGCGTAATAATCGGTGGTTTTGTAGAGCACTTCTGCCACGTCCGATGTCACCAAAAAACCGTGGGCGAATCCCGGCGGTACCCAAAATTGTCGTTTATTTTCAGTATTGAGATGACAGCCGACCCACTGTCCGAAGGTGGGGGAATTTTTGCGAATATCGACGGCGACATCAAAAATTTCCCCGAGAACCACCCGCAGCAATTTTCCTTGGGTTTGTTGAATTTGGTAGTGCAGTCCCCGCAATACTCCCCGGCTGGAACGAGAGTGGTTGTCTTGGACAAATTCGGCATCTACCCCGGTTTTTTCGGCAAAGACTTTTTGGTTAAAACTTTCAAAGAAAAAACCGCGATCGTCTCCGAAAACTTTGGGTTCGAGGATCAAAACGTCCGGAATTTCGGTGGGAATAACATTCATTTTAGGGTCAAGCAAAATTTAGCTGATATCTAGTGTACCAAAGATTGATTTACTCCCAACCATCTTTATTCACTTTTACGTTAATTTCTCCCTGCAGCCGGACGAATCGATCGCGATCGCGATCGTAAACCCAGGCTGAAATCGTGCTTTCCCCCGGCGGCAGGGAATCCGCAGATAGGGTGAGGGTCCACCGGGATTGGCTGTGGCGATCCCTTCCGAGAATTTCCGCCACATCGGGACTGTCCAAATTGACGTAGGCGTTGGCAAAAAATTGCGGTGCCGCCTCCGGGGATTTCGACTGGCGGGACAGAAACACCAGTTGGGGTGTCGCGGATGGCGTTTGTTCGGGTAAAACGGCCCAACCTCCGACGGTGAAAGATTGCGAGTGGTCAACTTGAAAAATATCCGATTTCTGGGGATTATCGATATAGCCGTAGGTGCGATCGGGTTCGGCTTCCCATTTGACATCATGGGCGAAATTTCGGAAGCCGATGGTTTGCAAGGATTCGACACCGTCTTGAATCCACCAAGTGGACTTGCTGGACGGCAACAAGCAGCGTTGGGGATTGTTTTTGAAAAAGGTCGAACTCGTGTTAAAATAGGGGAATAAATATAAACAGGTTTGACTGGATTGGGTGTAGAATAAATTGGCATCTGCCCGGGCGATCGCCTG
>JBNGCR010000338.1:0-3520 GCA_050045915.1 Limnospira sp. | reverse complement strand
CATCCGTGCTTTAAAAAGACACGGCTTTCAAGCTCTCGTCCTTTTCTCGTAAAATTGCGCCAGGGCGCGATCGCGGAGTTGTTCGGGGCTGCGACACAGGTGAATGGAAACTTTCTTCGCCCAACCCTGTAGCTGTCCCTGGTGGAAAAATCGCAACCCCGGACATAAATAAGTCAGGACTGCCGCCGCCCGGTGCATTTCGGGGGGGAAAATGGCGGTGGCGCGGGGTTCGTCATGATTTTCCAGAAACCGCACCGATTTGTTTTGATAGTCCAAATCAGCCCCAAAATGTTCCCGCACCGGGCGGGCATCACCTTCCCGGAGGCGATCGTAGAGGCGCTTGTCGTAGGTATAATCAAATCCCTGCTGCTGCAATTCCCATTCCAAATCCCAATACACCTCCGCCATAAAGGTAAAGTCGGGATATCGATCGCGGACGGTGCGGATGGCGTCGGGCCAAAAAGGTGCGATCGGCCGCCCCCAAATTGGCTCGAAGATCTCCGGTAAAATCAACATCGCCATGTCGCAGCGCAAACCGTCGCAGAGTCTGGCAATTTTCAACAACTCCCCCAGCATGGTTTCGGGGACTTCCGGGTTGTTGTAGTTGAGTTGCAACGTGTCGGGCCAGCCGGGAAAATACAGATCCCGGCCGTGGGCAAAAATGCGATCGCCGATTTGAAAATAATTGTGGGGTTCCCGTTCGAGATCCGCCGGAGTTCCCTGAATGTAATAATCGGGACAATCTCGCACCCAGGGCCCATCGCAGGCGGTATGGTTGGGGACGAAATCCAACATCAGTTTCAATCCCCTTTGGTGGAGGCGATCGCGCAGCCGCAGCAGGGCCCGTTCATCCCCGAGGCGATCGCTTACAGTATAGCGGTTGATGGCAAAGCACGAGCCACCAATGTCCGCTTCCTCCAAATCCGGCAACAGATCGAGGTAATCCCGCCGCCAGTCCGGGTTGGCACGGGAGATCTCCCGCCCCACGGTGCCCGTTTCCCAAACCCCCAGAGTGTAGATCCAATCGAAGCCCAAATTAGCCAATTCGTCCAGATCGTGATCGGGGATATCGTCCAACGTGGCGGGATGCCCCAACTCCGAAGACAGGCGGGTGAGGGTGACGCGGGTGTTGAGTTGGTACAGGCAGGGATAAAGGGAATCTGACATATTATTAAAAATTGTGCGATCGTCAGGAATCGGAGAATTTTGCCATTATATCCATAGCGCACTCCGGGGCTAAAGCCCAACAACGAGTCAAATTTTCTCTCTGTGTCCTCTGTGCCTCTGTGGTTAATGTTCTCAATCTTTCTTTCTATCCCCACAATGCTATAGTAAAAGACACCGAGTTGCAACTGCCCAAGATGAAAGCTGTCAAACTTGGAAAATATCTCTCCTTAGAAGCGTTTTGTACCTGCACCCAAACCTATCAAAAATACCGCGATCGCATCGACCCCTACCCGCAAAGCGAAGCAACTCTGACCGCACTCCGAGACTTGAATCGCCACATTATCGACCCGATTATCGATGAATTCGGGCGCGATCGCTTCCAACTCACCTACGGATTCTGCTCGAAAGACTTGAGAAAATATCTCGAACAAAAAGACCCGGAAACGGGGATTAAAAACGGTCGAGTCGCCCCCAATTTAGACCAGCACATGGCTCACGAAATCAACCGCAACGGCCGATATTACTGCGATCGCCTGGGTGCGTCCTGCGATTTTCTGATTCGCAATTTAAAGAGCGATCGCCTGGTGGACTGGATTCTCGATCGCGCTCTCCCCTTCGATTCGTTATATTTCTACGGGGGCGATCGGCCCATCCACATCAGCCACGGCCCTCAGCACAAGCGCGATATTTGGACGTTTACCGCCTCGGGAAAGCCGACAAAACGGGGAATCGAAAAGTGGATAGAAACGGTCAAAAATAAATCTTAAAATCAAAGTTAATTTGATTGACATATTGGCGAATAATACCGTATAATTGATAGTGACACGGGGGGCAGTTTCAAGATTACCCGGAGGAAAATGGATGAATCATGACAGGTTTTCGACGGGCGATCGCGTCACCTATTGGAAACGGCGAATTGCCCAACAAGAAGCCCAAAATAAAAACATGGCACGGCAGGCGCGATCGGATGCGGATGCAATTGTGGAAATGCTGGCGCGTCAGTTCGGAGTGCGGCGGGTTATCCTGTTCGGGTCGCTGGTGCGGGGGCGGTTTGGGGAAACTTCCGACATCGATTTGGCGGTGGAAGGGTTGAGCAAAAAGGATTATTTTGCAGCCGTGGCAGAAGCCAATTCGCTGACATCGCGATGGGTGGATTTGAAACCCTTTGAGGATCTCGAACCCCATTTTCGCCGTCGGGTATTGGAAACTGGAGACTGTATTTATGAAGCGAATATCGGCCCCTGAGTTGCGGGAGTTGGCGACGGATATCGAACTGGAGTTGGGGCGTTTGGGGCAGTTGGAAGATGCGATCGCACAGGTGCGCCATGAAATTGATCGCAATCCGGCACTATGGGCCATTTTTTAAGCGATCGCCTGACGAATTTGAAAAGTTGAAAGTTGTGATATAATATTCCCGGAACATTTTTTACAAATATCCGTTATTGCAATCATTTGGGTTCATGAAAACTGACACAATTACAGTCCGAGTCGATGCGGAAACAGCAAAAGCCTATGAGTCATCATCAGAAATAGAGCGTCGCAAAATTGACCTATTGCTGAATCTCAAATTGAAACAGATGGTAAAACCATCTCGTCCTTTAGAAGAAGTGATCCGGGAAATCAGTCAGAACGCTCAGAATAGAGGTTTGACACCCGAAATGCTTGAGTCGATTCTAGGCGAGTTGTAAAGTGCGCTGCATTTTTGATACCAATACATTAATTAGCGCTATTATTTTTCCAAATTCAATACCGGGAAGAGCATTTAATTTGGCACTGTCTCGCGACATTGTTTTGATTTCTGCTGAGACAATAACAGAACTTTATGAAGTCATTACCCGTCCCAAGTTTGACCCATATTTAACCATCGAAGAGAGAGAAGAGTTCCTGGAGTCTTTGCTGATCAGGTCTGAATTGATCGAAGTGCTTGAAGAATCACAAATCTGCCGAGATCCCAAAGATGACAAATTTCTCAACCTGGCTAAAAGTGGTGCAGCCAATTATTTGGTGACGGGTGATAAGGACTTACTGATTCTGCAAAATTATTCTGGTACTCGTATACTCAACGCCAGAGATTTTTTAGACCTTGTGATTGAGTGAAGACTGAAAGCTGCATTGTCATTGAGGCTTTTGCTGGCAGCGCTTTCAATTAATTTTTTCTGAGTTGAAAGATGTGTTAACCCCTAATTTCAACCTGGATGAATGTGGAACGGGAAGGACTGCCACCGGTTCTCAGCGCCGAAACGGCTGCTGGAAGGCTATTCTCGGGTTTGGCACCAGTTCGAGTCGGAAATCAGGCAGTTTGTGGACAGGTTGCGGGAGTTGGCGGGACAGTTGGAGGAATGTTAAGTGTTGT
>JBNGCR010000337.1:0-3550 GCA_050045915.1 Limnospira sp. | reverse complement strand
CCAAGATGCCTAGGCGGAAAGGATGATTACAAAAACCTCCAATTGCTGCACCGCCACTGTCACGATGCCAAGACTGCCATTGATGGTAGTCAAAGCAAGAGTCGTACTCATGACAACGAGACGACTGAACTAGGAGCCGTGTGAGGTGAAAATCTCATGCACGGTTCTGAATGGGAGGGGGAGATGGCAACATCTCTCTCGACCCCTAATCTCAGAAATGTGATCGACCCCAATCATCGGGTACTAGACGCTTCTCCAAACGGAATTATGGCAGATTTAGAGATTCGCACGGCTAATGTTACGGTTCCCAACGGCGATCTGAATATCGACGCCTATCTGGCCGAACCCGCAGAGGGCGGGCCCTATCCCGGCATCGTCGTCATCCAGGAAATTTTCGGGGTGAACGCCCACATCCGGGATGTGTGCGATCGCATCGCGAAGGAGGGATATGTTGCCATCGCCCCGGCTATCTACCAGCGCCAGGTTCCCGGGTTCGAGATCGGCTACTCGGACGAAGACATCGCACTGGGCCGCAAGTACAAGGAACAGACCAAGGCCCCGGAACTCCTGGGCGACATCCAAGCCACCCTCGATCTGTTAAAAGGTCGGGAGACGGTCAAAAATGCGGATTTCGGCAGCATCGGTTTCTGTTTCGGTGGCCACGTCACCTATCTGGCGGCGACGCTGGACGATATCAAGGCGACGGCTTCTTTTTACGGGGCGGGGATCGTCACCGGAACTCCGGGCGGGGGTCCAGCTACCGTTACCCGCACGCCGGAAATTGATGGGGTGCTCTACGGGTTCTTCGGAACTGAAGATCCCCTGATTCCCAATCAAGAGGTGGATCAGATCGAAGCGGAACTGCAAAAGCACGGCGTCCGCCACCGGATTTTCCGCTATCCGGCCACCCACGGTTTTTTCTGCGACCAACGGGATAGCTATAATAAAGAGGCTGCTCAGGATGCCTGGAAACACGTTAAAGAACTGTTCGCTCAAGAACTGTAAACAACTGACGGACTTGTGGCCCGAAGGGGGTCGCCCGACGTGCGAACGGCGATCGCTCTCCTTCGGCTTCGGGAACCGTTTTTCGACTGATCGAAAATTGGGGTTTCAAGCCTCGCCCTGACCGGGCGACGTTTTCTTGAACCCGTGCTAGAATTATCCCCGATGTCTCGGTAGCACCGATGTTCGTACTGGAATACAAGGTCAACCCGAAACCCCATCAGATCGCCCGCATTGAAGAGGCGATCCGCACCGTCCAGTTCGTCCGCAACAAGGCGCTGCGGTACTGGATGGAAAACCGGGGTGTCCGCAAGACCGAGCTATTTCGGTACAACACCGAACTCAGGGCGAAGTACGGGTTCGTCAAGGACTTGAACTCCCACGCCTGTCAGGTCGGTGTAGAGCGGATTCTCCGAGCCATCAACCGATTCTTCGACAACTGCAAAAAGAACAAGCCCGGAAAAAAAGGATATCCCCAGTTCAAGAAAAATACCCGCTCCGTTGAATACAAAACGACGGGGTGGAAGCTGTCCGAAAACCGGAAACATATCGAGTTCACGGACAAGAAGGATATCGGTCGGCTGAAGTTGGTCGGCTCCCGGGATTTGAACCACTTCCAACCCGAACAGATCAAGCGGTGTCGGATTCTCCGCCGGGCGGATGGCTACTACGTCCAATTCTGCGTGAATCTGGATGCCAGGGATACGGTTCCCGGCTTGGAGCCATCCCACAATTCCGTCGGCTTGGACTTGGGGTTGAAATACTTTCTCGCCTTGAGTACCGGCGAAGTTGTCGAGAACCCCAAATTCTACCGCCAGGGGGAGAAAGCCCTGAACCGGGCCAACCGCAGGAAGTCGAAGAAGTATCGTACAGGTCAGTCCCAGTCCCGCAACTATCGAAAAGCCAGGACGCGGTATGCCCGCAAGCATTTAAGGGTAAGCAGGCAGCGAGAAGAGTTCGCCAAGAGAGTGGCGCTCCGCTTAATCCAATCCAACGATTTGGTCGCCTACGAAGACTTGAATGTGAGTGGCATGGTAAGAAACCGCCATCTGTCGAAGTCGATTAGTGATGTGGGGTGGTCGCTGTTTCGCCGATGGTTGGAGTATTTCGGCTACAAGTACGGAAAGGTGACGATCGCCGTCCCTGCACCCAATACCAGCCAAAACTGCTCCAACTGTGGCGAGAAGGTTCACAAGAGCCGATCGACCCGGACTCATATTTGCCCGCACTGCGGGTATGTGGAAGACCGGGACGTGAACGCGGCGAAAAATATTCTGAAACTGGGACTGCGTACCGTGGGGCACACGGGAACGGATAAGCTTGGGGAGATTGAAGTGGGGGTCGGGTTGGATCGGTCCTGCCCGGTCAAGGTCGGTCTGTGAACCAAGAATCCCTGTCCCTTGAGGGCGGGGAGTGTCAAGACATCTTCAGAAATCTTGAACTTGTGAGATCGGCCGGATCAGCTAGAAGGCTGCGATCGAGGAAGAGTGCGAGAGCAGGTTAGAACGTGAATTTTTGTTTTTTTGGTTTTTCCTATGACGACTCAAAATCAATCTTTTTCAATCGATGATTTTGCCAAAGCCCTGGAAACTCACGACTACGATTTACAAAAGGGGCAAATCGTGCGCGGTCGGGTGTTTGAACATGACTCAAACGGCGCTTATGTTGACATCGAAGGGGGGAAATCCCCGGGATTTTTGCCGATCCGCGAGGCATCTTTGAAGGCGGTGGACGACCTTTCGGAAATTTTGCCACTGCAGGAAGAACGGGAATTTTTGATCATCCGCGACCAAAATGCGGAGGGTCAGGTGTTGCTTTCCCTGCGTCAACTGCAACTGAAACAGGCCTGGGATGGGTTGGCCGAGAAAGCCAAAAATGAAGAATCCCTACAGGTTCAAGTGACGGGGGTCAACCGCGGCGGCGTGACGGTGGATGCGGATTCTTTGCGGGGGTTCATCCCGCGATCGCACCTCGTCCAACGGGACAATTTGGATGCGTTGGTGGGGGAAGTTTTGACGGTGAGTATTTTGGAGTTGAACCGCGATCGCGAAAAGTTGGTGTTCTCCCAGCGTCTCGCCTCCGAATCTGTCTCCTTCAGCCAACTGGAAATCGGCCAACTGGTGGAAGGGACTGTCGGCAGTATCAAACCCTTCGGCGTGTTCGTGGAATTGGACGGCGTGACGGGGTTGATTCACATTAAAGAAATCAGCCAAAAATACGTCGGTTCCCTGCCGGAATTGTTTAAAATCGGCCAGACGGTGAAAGCCCTGGTTATCAACCTGGAAGAAGGACGCCACCGGGTGTCTCTCTCCACCCGCCTGTTGGAAAACTATCCCGGCGAAATCGTCGAGAAAATGCCGGAGGTGATGGACTCCGCCGAAGCGAGGGCAGAACGGGCGAGAAAGTTGATTTCTCCCTAAGAAGGGAGTCGGAAGTCGGGAGTTGGGAGTCGGGATTTGAGATTCCCCACTATAAAGGGCAAAAGCGAGAAATTCTCACGTAAAACTCCTGGGAGGGTTGGAAGCTCCGTGATTGATCGCGGAGAGGA
>JBNGCR010000336.1:1949-3576 GCA_050045915.1 Limnospira sp. | reverse complement strand
GGGGCCTCATTTGGACGTCAAGCCCAGAGCGGATTTTAGAGCCCATTTGCGCGACGATCGCCCGCAGGAGAACCATTCTCACACCCGCAGACCCCCAAAAACGCTGAAACCCCTGCTGTGTAAGGTGCGCGACGGGTTCGAGTCGGCGATCGCATTCAAAGTCATTCCCAGTCAGCAATTCAGCCATTTCGTCCCGTCGCCTCATTTCTACACCTACCCCTCCGCGCAGTCCACAAAAAAGATGGTGGTGTCCCGGGGAGGGGGACAGCCGATCCGTTCGATCTCCCCTCGGCGGTGTCCCCGCAGGAAATAGAAGCAGACGCTATCGGTTGCGGCGTCAATTTGTTTGTTCAGGCGCGATCGCAACCGGGCGTATTGCGTCTCAGTCAAATCGCACTCGAAAACGCTGTACTGCTTCCATTCCCCATAGGATTTGAGGATGGAGTGAATTTTGGTTCGGCGTTTATTTTCCGAAATATCGTAACTGACAACAATATACATCATCATGGCAAAAAAAGCAACCCAAAACGGCAAAATTATTTCAAAACCAGCGGCGGATATTTGTCCGTTTCTCCCATCAGGAATTTCGCCATCAGCCGCGCCTGAATTTCAAACGATTCCCGGTAAGTACACTGACGCTTGAGCACCGGATGCTTGAACTTCGACTGTTTCTTTTCCTCATACAACCGCAGAAAAACTTTCAACCCATCCTTGGTGAGATGCACCGCCCCGCTGACGGGCTCGGTGGTGAAATCTTCCGGCTTCAATTTTTGGGTATTGAGGGCATTCAAAACCACCGCATCCACGACAATGGGGCGAAATTCCTCCATCAAATCCAACGCCAAAGACGGGCGCCCGTAACGGTTGGTGTGCAGGTATCCCAAATAGGGATCGAACCCGACAATATTGACGGCACTTTTGATGTCATTTGTCAACAAAGAATAACCCAAACTCAACAGGGAATTAACCGGATCGGTGGGGGGACGGCGACGGCGAACGTCGAAACCAAATAGGGGGTTTTGAATCAGATCGTCAAAACAGCCGAAATAAGCCGCACTTCCCGCCCCTTCGTATCCTCGCAGGGAATTGATCTGCGGGGTATTTTCTAAGGACGCGATCGCATCCTTCAACTGCTGAATTTTCGCCTCAAAATCTAATTCGCAATTGTCCCGCTGCCGACGCAACAAAATATTGCGATAATTCTTCAGTTTCCCCCGCACGAATCCCCGCACCAAATGCACCGCATTATCCGACTCACCCGCCGCCTTCCACTGTGCCGATCGCACGAAAATATTTTTGGTAAATTCCGGTTCGATCCGCCCCCGATAGCGTCCGCTGGCGGTAACAAAACTGAGGGGAATATTGCGATCAATCAGTTCATCCACAACCGCCGGAGAAACCGTCGCCCGCCCGACAACCACGACTCCTTCAATGTTAATTAATGGAACATCCATCAATTTAGTTTTGTTAGATTTGACAATGATGCGTTCGTCCGTTTTGCCGATAAAAGCATCTTCGTGAATGATGTAAAGCGTTCCCATTTTTTCTGTCTCCTAATTTTCAAAAATTCTCCGAAGAAGATTGCGAAACGATTCGTTCAAAAGTTCCACCGCTTGGGAATCAATTC
>JBNGCR010000336.1:0-1849 GCA_050045915.1 Limnospira sp. | reverse complement strand
TAACAGCGAAAATCCTCTAAAGAGGATTGCGGAAAGATCTATTCCACAATCGAAAACAAGAGAATAAAAACAATTTTCCCAGTCCACTTAAGTGGACTTTCGCTATTAGCCTTGAAATTCATTTCAAGGCGGGTATTCATTCCTAGCTTGAATCTTCAATCCTCCTCCCGATACCGCATCACCTTATCCATCGCCCGAGGCAAACATTGAGAAAAAAGACTGCATCCTTGGCAACGGGGCGAATAGGAAGCGAGAGGAACAATACCCGTCGAAAACAGCTTGATCACCGTTTCCAAAGTGGCGATGGTTTGCCGTCGCAATTCCGGAGAAATGGGTACTTCCTGGCGTTGATGAGAATGGGCGTAATAAAGATAACCCATCGAAATCGATTTTCCCGTCATTTCTTCCAAGCACAAAGCCTGGGCGCAAACTTGCAATTCATCGTTGTCCCATTCTCCTTTTTTACCCCGCTTATATTCCACCGGATAAAGCTGTCCGTTTTCCGATTCAATCAAATCCGATTTACCAATCAACCGATAGGTTTCCGACTTCAACCAAACCGCCCGAACCTGCCAGGTATCGTCCCGATTTCCTTCGCCGAGGGTGTGGACGCGATCGTGTAAACTCGTCCCTTCTATGGTATATTGATTGTCCACAAATTCCCCCGCGCAAAACATTCGCCAGCAGCGGTGCGGGCAGTAGGCATACTGATTGAGAGACGCGATCGGGATGTAGTCGAAATCATCAATTTGAGCGTTATTTTTCATGGCGTTAATCCATTTAATTGCGGTGAAGATCCCCCTAAATCCCCCTTAAAAAGGGGGACTTTGAATCTTTTATCTTCCCTTAAAGCGGTGGAGATCCCCCTAAATCCCCCTTAAGAAGGGGGACTTTGAAGATTTTATCTTCCCTTAAGAAGGGGGACTTTGAATCTTTTATCTTCCCTTAAAAAGGAGAAATTTGAATCTTTCCCCCCCCTTATTAAGGGGGGCTGGGGGGGATCTGCGACTGTCAATGGAGAATTTATATCCCCCTTAAAGGCGCCTTGCCATACCCATTCCCATCGTGGTTTTGCGCCCGATGCCGCAGTAAAGGGCGTAATTTGCTAAAGCGTTCAGTTGCTTGATTTGCACCGGATCGATATCCCCAAAAACGCGATAGCTAATTTCTCCGATACAGCCGATAAATTTACTTTTAATATCGGCAGTTATTTCGGTGCGGATATTGAAAAAATTGGGGAAGATGCTATCGAAAGGCAGTTCGCCGATTTCGATGCCGCTGTATTTGTTCCAACGGCTGCGAATGCTGTTGAAAACCGATTCGGCGGTGGGCAGGGAATTGTCATATTTTCCCTTCCGAAAAGCGGTGGGGGTGGCGAGGGCGAGGGAGAGGATAGAATCGCGATCGCTCGATTGTTCGTAAAGTTGCAAATAGGGGCAGGCGTTCGCCCAAGGTTGGCTGGGTTGGGGGGTTCCCAGGATGCTAGAAATTTTCAGATCCGCCGATCCGAGATGCCAGGGGCGATCAGGGTTGAGGTTCAGCCACAGGTGAGAAAGTTGGCTGAAAATGTTATCATCCAAGAGGGTAATTCGCCACCAACAGGGCGTTCCGGGGGGGATGGATTTTTGATAGTCAACCCGGAGAATGCGATCGCGTTTCGGCTGGCTCAGTTGCAAGTTACTAAGAGTAAAAGCTTTTTCGGTGGTGGAGTCGTGGAGGTAGTTGCCGAGATCGCGATCGACGGAGGTGACGAGGGTGAGAAACAGGGCGTGCAGGTGGCGCCCACTCAGGTATCCGGGGGAGATGGGGGAGACGGGGGTGAGGTTGAGAACGAGACTGTATGGCATGG
>JBNGCR010000335.1:0-3587 GCA_050045915.1 Limnospira sp. | reverse complement strand
CCCACACCCCACACCCCAATTCACGCTCCTTGCAAGACGGCACTGCCGGCGCCCTGAAACATCAGCCAGGAGAGGAAGAAATCGAGGATGAAGATCGCCAGCAGGGAGGTGACGACGGCGGTGGTGGTGGACTGTCCGACGCCCTTGGCGCCGCCGGTGGTGGTCAGGCCCCAACTCGTCCCGATCACCGCGATCGCCCACCCGAACACCACGGACTTGATTTCGGCGCTGATCAGATCCCAAACCGTCATAAAATTGCGGATCGAGTCCAGGAAGGCCCCCGACGAAATCCCGTACAGGCTACCGGAAATCAACATCCCCCCGGCTAACCCAGTGATCAGGCAGATGATGGTGAGGAGGGGCAGCATCAGACAGCAGGCGATGACGCGGGGAATCACCAGGTAGTCCACCGGATCGGTTTTCATCATGTAGAGGGCATCGATCTGTTCGGTGACGCGCATCGTCCCCAGTTCAGCGGCGAAGGCCGAACACACCCGTCCGGCGACGATGACAGAGGTGAGCACCGGGCTAAGTTCCCGACTCAGGGACAGGGCGAGGACTCCCCCCACCAAGTTTCCCGCCCCCAGGGTGACGAATTCCCGCGCCACCTGGATGGTGAACACCATGCCCACGAAACTAGCCGTCAGCAGGGCGATTAGCAGGGATTCCGGGCCGACGGTAGCCATCTGATCTAAGGTGTTGCGGCGGTGGATCTTGCCTTGCAGTAGGTGGACGAAGACTTGCCCCCCCAGGAACAGGGAGGCGATGAAGCGCTCGGTCCACAGGCCGAGGCTAGAACGGGTTTTTGAATTGCTCAAGGAACTGATCCGGGGAACACTCAAATATTCAAGATAACAGGTTTATACGATTTGTTACATTTTGCCCACATAGATTCCGAGGGTGACACCTACAATAGGGGGTTAGTCGCCCCCGGAAACCGCCGTTAGTTAAACAAAAATGTATCTAATTTAAGTTTTCTGACAGAATGGTGCGAACGGGCCGATCGCCTTTATCGTAGGTAGACAAGCGAACCTTATCTCGTCAGTCTTCCGGCTGACCGATTCCATTGAAAATCACCCACATGAGTATTTTGCCTGATTTTCTGCGATCGCTCATTTTGACAATGGTTTTCAGCTTTGCGACCCCCATGCTGATCGTCGGCGGGGGGTTGGCGATCGCGATCTTCGTCCGTCAACTGCCGTTCTTAAATGCGATCGGCCAGGTCGGCATCGATCAAATTTTAGAATTTCTCGCCATCTTCGGGAGTGGAAATCCCATCCGGGGGGGGTTGATTATTTGCACGACGTGCAGTTTGGTGGGTGCGTTGTTTGACACCTACGCCTCCTGTCAAAACCCACGGGGTCATTAATTTTTAACGGATCAAGTTAGGCTCGGCGATCGCTTGGGCTCCGAATTCGTCTAGGATCGTCAGAAGCGTTATTTTTGAAATCGGCAGATCGCGATCGATGGCAGATATTGTAGATATTGCAGTCAATGCAGGGTCTTTCACCACGCTGGTGACGGCCGTCCAAACCGCCGGGTTGGTAGAAACGTTGAAAACCCCCGGCCCTTTTACCGTTTTTGCACCCAACGATGATGCGTTCGCCAAACTTCCGCCGGGAACCATCCAAACCCTCGTTCAAAATCCACCCCAACTCGCCCGCATTTTAAAATATCACGTCGTCCCGGGCAAATTGATGAAGGCGGATCTCGAACCAATGCAGGTCCTCACCTCCGTGGAGGGATCGCCCATCCCCCTCAATTTTGAGGAAGGCTTTGAAGTCAAAAATGCCACGGTTGTCGCCGCGGATATCGAAGCCGACAACGGCGTGATACACGTTATCGACAACGTGATTTTGATGGGTTGATCGAAGAGGCCACAGGCCACAGGCAACAGATTGCGGATCAGCGAGGGGCAACATTATCGCCCCCGCCCCACGCCGATCAGGTACAATAGCGCCATCCGCACGGCGATGCCGCTGGTCACTTGTTGGGAAATTAAGCTGAAATCCGGGTTGTCCATCAACTCCGAACTGATTTCCACCCCCCGGTTGACCGGACCCGGATGCAGGACTTTCACCCCCGGACGGCAAGATTTGAGGCGATCGCTCGTGATCCCGTACTGCTGATGGTACTCCCGCAGACTCGGCAGCAAATGGGCCGTCATTCGTTCCTTTTGCAACCGCAGCGTCATCACGAAATCCGCGTCCGCCAACGCCTCCTCCAAATTCCAGTGTAAAAATAACTTTCCGGGGCGATCGCAGCCCAGGGTTTCAAACCGTTTCGGCAGCAGCGTCGGGGGTCCGGCTAGATGCAATTCCATGTCCGTCGCCGTCAGACTCCAAATATTGGAACGGGCCACCCGTGAGTGGAGGATATCCCCGACGATCGCGATTTTTTTCCCCCGCAGCCAGTCGATCCGGGGTTTTTCCGGGTCAAGAATCCGGCAGATGGTGAACAAATCCAACAATCCCTGGGACGGGTGTTCATGTTGTCCGTCCCCGGCATTTAAAATCGCCACCGAAGTCCCGAGGCGATCCATCTCCGCGGCGATCGCCAACGGGACCCCCGCTTCCCGGTGGCGGATCACCATCATGTCCGTCCCCATCGCCAGATAGGTTTTCGCCGTATCTAAAATGGTTTCCCCCTTCGTCAGGGAAGACGTTCCGGGGGCAAAATTTAGGGTATCCGCCGACAGCCGTTTCGCCGCCAATTCAAAGCTGTTGCGAGTCCGGGTGGAGGGCTCAAAAAATAAATTGGCGATCACCTGACCTTGCAAGGCGGGTACCTTCTTCGTCCGGCGTCCGAGCACTTCCCAAAAGCTGGTGGCCGTCTGGAGGACGGTATCGTATTCGTCCGGCGTGAAATCGGCCAGAGATAGGATGTGTCGGCGATTCCAAGTTGTCGTCGTCATGGTTGGGGGGAAACGGAAGTCCGAGTCGTCGATTGCTGAGTAAACCCTCAAAGGGCCGAATAGTCAACTGTACGACCCGCGAAATTGAAGCCATGAATAGTATCCAACACTTTTTGACGCCTTGGGCGGCGAGTTTGATCGTCCTGAGTTTGGCCGCCTGCGACATCCCCCCTGGGGAGGACCAGGAAGCGACCCTTCCCGAACCGACCCCCACCCCCACCGCCGCGGCCCTGAAGCCGGAGCGATCGCCCACGCGACCCCCCCTCAAGCAACCCACCACCCCGCCGGCGGAAACCGTCCCCGTCATCCTCTACCAAATCGATAACCGATGTCAGAATTGGGTCCCCTCCCAGGCACTCGTCCCCGCCTCGGAGTCCCTGGAAGCGGCTGTCGGAGAGATTATGGACAATTTCGAGTCGGCGGACTTTTCCCTCGGATACCGCATCATCCGCGATCGCGATCGTCAAACCGTCACCATAGACTTTCGGATACCCGCCACCGCCAACCGCCTGTTCACCTCCCTGTCCACCTGCGAACAACTCGCCCTCTTCGGCAGCCTCAGAAAAACCCTCACCCAAAACCCCACCTGGCAAATCCAACAAGTCCACTTCACCCAAAACGGAGAAGACATCGCATTGTAAGGCTACCAACACGGAAAATCAATCAACAATTA
>JBNGCR010000334.1:0-3606 GCA_050045915.1 Limnospira sp. | reverse complement strand
TTCGCGGTCATTAAATGAGTTTTGAGTGTTCAAAATGTTAATTTTCTTAAAGTGGGGAACGTTCCCCCTTTTCTCTTTTTCCAAATGTCTCAAAGCCGGAGAGTGATCGCCGAGACGGGTTCGTAGGGACAATTTTGGGGTTTTACGATAGATTGAGTCCGGCGATCAATTGGGTGCTGCCTGAGTTTTCTCCGCGTTGCCCTAAAAAATCATGTAAATTTTTGTTAAAAAGTGGAACGTTCCACTATTTAACATTTCTGAAGAAAGGCGCAAATTGCGCTCTTTCAGGTTGGTCAAGGTGAGCCGACAACCCTCCTCCCTTACTTGCCGAGCTACCGTGCGGGCGTCGCGGACGGCCGGCCGCTAGGCCGGCCGGGAGCCCGCTATGTGGCGGGCTCCTTCTTTTACTTGATACTTAAGGGATAAGTATGATTGCTTCGCTCTGAAATAACTATGGTGTAAGGGTTTTAGCCAATTCTAAAATTGTGTAGTTTGTACTACAGGATTCTGTGTCGCTTGGTGGATAAGGCTTGTGGCGGTCTGTTAAAAATTGCGTGCTACATATCCCCCCTCCCCCCATATGTAAAGCTGGAGGTGGAGGACGGGGGCGGCTTCGTAGAGGGAATGTTTTGGATTTCCCGATCAACTGAGCCCCGTCATCCGCCGGAAGCGGCTGGGTGCGGTGGCTGTTTCGTTTGGCTCCGGCTCCTGTACGATTCGTCATTGCTATTGGGTGAATGTCAGGTAAACGCGGCCGTCGTTGGCTTTCGGTGGCCTGCACGGATAGACCGGGGACACTTCCAAAAGGGTGAAGCCGTCCACCTCCAAGATGTCGGTAATCGCATCCACCGCATGGGGAATCAGATCGCGCCCGGTCATCACCCGGACGCGGATCGTCTTGCTGGGGGGATCCGGGTTAACAAATTCCCACTCGCCCCGCTTGCCGTCCCAAAAATAACTTTTGCCCCGCAGGTGTTCGTAAAGTTCCTCCTGAGTTTGGTGGGGGTAGTCGGGGGCGATGGCGATCGCCTGCTTGTACTTCAATGTTTTTCTAATCATGGCAACGTCACCACCCCAAGTCCCAATATGGAAAGTAGGGCCGCAGCCACTCATGACATTCGCACAGCCATTCAATATGTTTTGTGTCGGGCCTGAACCGAAAACATATTTCAACTGTTAACCGATAGACCCGCCAATCCCAAACGACTAAATGGATAAACATGACACAGGGGGAAACCGTGATTTTGTCGGGCATGATGACCACAAATTCTTTAACCATTTCAAAAAACTCCTTCCCAAAACGGAAAGTAGGGCCGCAGCCATTCATGGCATTCGCATAACCATTCAATGTGGTCTGTATCCGGTTCAAAGTTCGGCCAAACTAAATAGGCACTGAATCGCCACATATCCTCATATATCATCTCTGTTTTGATGTAAGAATGTTTCCCAAAATTAATCTGCATACTCCGACTCCTGTTTAATCAAGTCCAGTGCGGCGCGTCCGAGTTTGTAACGTTCGCCGCGATACCCCATCACCTGCTGAATAATATCGGTTTCTTTCACCCCCCTGTCAATGGCATCAAATACCGCATCCTGAAAATTTTCGGCAATTTCAGAAATTTCGGAAATTTCGGGGTCAACTAGCTGTTTTGAATTTTCCGAAATTTTAGATAAACCGCCGAAACTGCCCTCGGGCGACGGTTCCAGGATTTCGGGTTGGGCGTACAGCGACTCCGCCCGCTGAAAATTTAGAAACTCTGCGATCGCCTGATTGGTCTGTTGGGTTAAATACAGCGAACTGGCGACGGAGTGCTTAAAGTCTGCCTGCTCTTGTTTGTCCATCGCGGTAATTTTGGGCTTGAGTTTCGCCAATTCCACCCCCGTCAAAACCAGGCCGGTTCCGCACCCCATACCGTAGCCGATGGTGAGCCATCGCAGGGTTGAATGGCGAGTGAGGAAGGGGGTAAAAAACCAAACTGGAGTCGCCGTCACCGCCAGAAAAATTGACAGGCCGTGCAGCAATCTCCAGTTGCTCCGAATAGCTTGATTGTTGGCACTCGGGTTGATTACATCCATTGGATGCCACCTCCAATAATTAGGACACAGGCGACGGCGATCGCGACGGTCAACCACTGCCACCAATCCTCGGTTTTTTCCCGTTGATAGTAGGCAATACCGCCCATTGCGCCGAGAATGAGTGCGGCGATCAACGCCAACCAAAACCCGGGCAATCGGAACTGTTGGTAGTCCACAGCCAACAGGGAAACGGCCGACGCACCGCAGCCGAACATTAAAATCAGACCGATAATTCTGTAAAGTTGAATCATGGGATTAATAACCTACGAGGTTTTTTGCCCCCGTTGCCGGGGGCGTTTTTTTTGGGATTACAGCGCGGACATCAGGGCGTTAATTTTCTGGTCGGCCAGTTGTGCCGACTTTTCCAAGCCCTGACCGAGGCGGGCGTAACGGGGACGCAGCCCGTGCAGGTATTTGGCCGAGTCGTTCTTGGCTGACTGGATCTTGTGTTCGTTGCCGGCTTGATGGCGCCGGAGTTTCTCAAAACTCTCGTTGACCTTGCGGCCGTTGTCGTCCAGTCGCTTCAAAGCGCGGTATCCCTTGCGGGTTGAGACAACGTGCTTGTCCGATTCGTCCGCCAAGTCGGTGAGGGCATCGGCTTCGGTCGGGTCAATCACACGGGCATGATCCAAAACCGGGGCGAATCGGAAATGCTCCCAACTGCCGGGGTTGTCGGGGGTGATGCCGTTCGGACTGGTGACGAAAACGGACCCTTTGTCCAGGTTGCTGTGCTGTCCTTCCACGGGGGCGATCGCGCCTCCCTTCATGTCGTCGCCTCTGACAAAACCAATCATGGGTAAATACTCCTGAGTAATGGGTGAATGGCCGTGGTGATAACGGGCGGTTGCCCTCCCACGGCGGTTGAATTTAGCGGTATCGCATGGCGGCGAGGGCTTCAATGAACCCCCGCAGGCGGGAAACTTCCCGTTGGGCGTATTCGCGCTCTAAGTCGTTGCTGACGGCCATCACGGTCAGGATCAGGACCAGGATGGATGCGATCAGATTGCGGGTGTTGTTGCCGTTGCTGTTGTTGTTACTCATGGCTGCTGCGGGTCAATATCCGACGGGGCGGGCGCGTCCGTTCACCGGCGTCCGTCGCCTCTGTCGGGGTGAGCAAAGTCTACGGTGAGGGAGAGGGGGGGGATTTTCAGATCGCCAGTCCCCAGCCAGAAACCGAGGCAGAAGATGGCGATCGCGATCGCGGTCAGGGAGAGCTTGAAGCTCCTCCAGCCGGCATCCCTCACCCCAGGGCGAAAAAACTCAGTATCAGGCCGATGATCGCGCCGGACACGGGCAATGGTTCCATCAACCCCCGCAGGACACCCAAAATCATTGCGGCACCCGTGGCTGACAGTGGGGCGGCTTTGAGTTGGGCGATCTCGGCATCGGACACCCCGGCTTGGCGGAATTGTTCAATCACTTCGTCGCGGGTGTCGCCGTCGGCTTCGGGGATATAACGGTTTACCTGAGTGATCTGAAACGCAATGTTCCAGGACTGATCGTCGCCGTCCCGGTAAGCAAAGCAATTCC
>JBNGCR010000333.1:0-3626 GCA_050045915.1 Limnospira sp. | reverse complement strand
GGGGGGTTAGGGGGGCTTGAGTTCCCCCCAGAATTGGGGGGCTAGGGGGGCTTGAATTGCTCTCGCCCTCACCCCCAGCCCCTCTCCCAATCCTGGGCGAGGGGAGCAAGATGGAGTAATCATTCAGTTTAGTATTGAACCATTTCGACTAAAATGAGGCAAAATTCAAAACGGAGCATCGGGCATCTTGCCTGTGGATTAAGATCTAATAGCCTCATTTAAGATGAAACGGTCTAGTCGGGTGTTGAGGCGGCGAGTTGTTATCTGTTTTGATCGAGATTGAGAAATCCGCCGTAACGCACCACCAAGAATTGTCAAGACTTTCGGTGTTGACGCTATCGCTAACGCACCCCACTGGACGACTAAACTGGAGGATCGATAATGAAAGAATATGTCGTTATTTTTGACTTGGCGGGAAGCAACTATTCTACCTATGTTACCGATTTACCGGGTTGTATTTCGACCAGGAAAACCCTTGAAGAAACGGAAAGTAACATTAAAGAAGCGATCGCGCTTTATATTGACACCTTGCGAGAAGATGGGCAACCCATTCCGGAACCTTCCTCAACCGCCAAAGCGATTTCTGTGGGCTTGAAGTAGTTCGTAGGTTGGGTTGAGCGTGGCGAAACCCAACACCAGCCACGCCGGATTGTGGTAAAATAACCCCATCTCTGATCCATTTCATCATGTTGTGGCAAAACGGACAGTCGCTCAACAACGGAGCCTACATCGTCGATCGCATCTTGGGACGGGGGCGCTTTTCCGTCACCTATCTCGCCCGGGAAGTTCGGACCAATCGTTATGTTGCCATCAAAACCCTCAATCCCGAGGCCTCAATGTTGCAAGATTTGAAGCCATCGGAGCGGGAAGAATATGCGACAAAGTTTTATAATGAAGCCCTAAAACTCGCCCAATGCGATCATCCTTACATTGTCAAAGTGCGAGAAATTTTTGCAGAAAAAGTGCAGCAGGGATGGTTTGCCAACACTCGCTATCCGTGTATTGTAATGGATTATATTGATGGGGTCAGCCTCGGACAGCGGGGAGATCCTCAACTGCCCCCAAAAATTGCCCTGGGCTATATTCAACAAATTGGTTCCGCTTTGATTGCCGTCCACCAACGCGGTTTATTACATCGAGATATTAAACCCGGAAATATTATCATTCGCGCCGGAAAACAGGAAGCTATTTTAATTGATTTTGGATTGGCAAGATCTTTCGATCATCCCCTGACGCAACAAATTACCGTTGATGGGTTTGCACCGTTCGAATTGTATTCCCACCAGGAACCAAAAGGGCCGTGGACGGACGTTTACAGCCTCGCGGCGACGCTGTATGTCCTGCTGACGGGGAAAAACCCCGAAAGTGCCCTCGATCGCCACGATACCGATTCTGAGGTGCATTTGACTCCCCCCTGTTTGCACAATCCCAAGATTAGCAAAAAGGTCAATCAAGCGATCGTTCATGCGATGGCTTTAATTCCGGGCGATCGCACCCAGAGTATACCCGAATTTCTGCGCGAATTGGGAATTGGGGGGTTATCTGGGCGATTTCCCCAGTGGGAGGCTTTACCGATGTGGATGCAAATAGCCGGTTCAATTGCGACAATTGTGGGCGGAATCGCAACTTTAATTGCCTTATTTTAATCAAACGGCTCGGGATGGTAGTACAATATAGATATTATCCCCATTCCCACCCGAGCGATGTACTGGCCCAACGGACACTCCCTCCAAAACGGCAAATTCACGATTGAAACGGTTCTCGGACAGGGGGGCTTCGGCATCACCTACAAAGCGCTGCATCGGGGTTTCAACGCTCCGGTGGTGATCAAAACCCCCAATGCCTTTTTGCAGCATGACCCCGACTATGCCAAATACGTCCAACGCTTCATCCGGGAAGCCCAGATTTTAGCCCAACTGGAGAGGGACCCCAACCCCCACATTGTCCGCGTCAAGGACTTGTTTCAAGAAGCCGGCGCCCATTGTCTGGTGATGGAATTTATCGAGGGCAAAAACCTTTATACTCTCGTACAGGAACAAGGTACCCTTTCTGAACAAACCGCCCTAGCGTTAATTTGCCCCATCGCGAGGGCTTTGGAACAGGTGCATCGGGGGGGTATCGTGCACCGGGATGCCACGCCGGTTAATATTATGTTGCGGGGTAACGGTCAGTCGGTATTGATTGATTTTGGCATTGCCGGAAATGTCGTGCCGACTGTCACCAGTTCTAAGATTTTTGGCAATCAGGCTTTTGCACCTTACGAACAATTAATCAAAGGCGATCGCTCCCCCACTGTCGATATTTACACTTTGGCAGCATCCCTCTATTATGCTGTAACGGGGCAGTTGCCGACGGACTGTTTTGCCCGCAAGGTGGACCGGGAAGAGTTGGTGCCGCCCAAGAATTTGGCACCGGTGAGCGATTTTGTCAATGATGCGATTATGGCAGGGATGGCGTTGAATAAAACCCGGCGTCCGCAGTCGATGCAGGAGTGGTTGAAACTCTTGGAACCACCGAAACGCACCCCCCTTTATCGACCAAAAACCACTCCTTTTTCCTTTGAGATTGTCAAAGTCAACAAAAAGGGGAAAGAAATCAGTCGCAGTCCCGGTCAGGCGGAATGTATCGTCGAAGACTTGGGGAATGGAGTCACCCTGGAAATGGTACTGATTCCGGGGGGAACCTTTACAATGGGTTCACCCGCGTCCGAACAGCGATGGAGTGGGTATAGTGGCGAGGAAGAACCCCAACACCGAGTCACCATTCAACCCTTCCTGATGGGCAAATACCCCATCACCCAGGCCCAATGGAAGCGGGTGGCGAACTTGCCCAAACTTCAGCGAGATCTCGATCCCGACCCGGCAAGATTTAAAGGAAACAATCGCCCAATTGAACGAGTTTCATGGTATGATGCGATCGAGTTCTGCGCCCGACTGGCTCAAGCCACCAAAAAACCTTATCGCCTGCCCAGCGAAGCCCAGTGGGAATATGCCTGCCGTGCCGGAACGACGACCCCTTTCCACTTTGGAGAAACCCTGACAACTGATATCGCCAATTATGATGGCAACTACACCTACAGCTCGGGTGTAAAAGGAGTCTACCGCCAAGAAACCACACCCGTCGGTCAGTTCAAAGTTGCCAATGCTTTTGGCTTGTACGATATGCACGGGAACGTTTGGGAGTGGTGCGCCGACCCGTGGCATGGCAACTATAAAGATGCGCCCTCAGATGGGCGAGTTTGGGATGAGAATAATAATGATTATCAAGATTATGATATTGATGTTTTAGTCAATCTTTTGAAAACAAAAGAAATGCGAGTGCTTCGCGGCGGTTCGTGGTTCAACCTTCCTGAACTCTGCCGCTGTGCCTTCCGCTACGGGGTCGACCCGGACTACCTCAACATCGACATCGGTTTTCGCGTCTCCTGTCGGCCCCCGGAGACTCTTTCCCCTTAGCTCTTTTTCCCTTTTGCCCTTTGCCCTGTTTTGATTATACCCTTTTTTGCGAGCGTAGCGAGCTTTTTTTATTTTTTTTAACGCCCTCACCCCCAGCCCCTCTCCCAATTCTGGGCGAGGGGAGCCGAACCCGAATCTCTAATTCCCCCCAAAGTTGGGGGGTTAGGGGGG
>JBNGCR010000332.1:0-3662 GCA_050045915.1 Limnospira sp. | reverse complement strand
TTTTTTTGTTGATTGCATCGGGTCTGGTTTTGTCGTCCCCTAAACTTCCCAATCATCTTCAGATGATTTCTGCTGTTAGCTTGGGAATTGATTCCCAAGCGATCCGGATTAGAAACCGGATTTCTATTACAATCTTGCAATTTTAACCCGAGATCTATTTAGAAACCCGGTTTCTTTCTTGAGACACCATTTATTTTTTGATATGAACAATTTAATGACATCAATTCCGATTTGGAATTGGCTGGCGGAACCGCTGCAATATGGATTTTTGGTGAAGGCGATTTGGGTGAGTGCTTTCGTGGGTTTGATCTGCGCGGTGCTTTCTTGTTATGTTACACTGAAAGGCTGGTCGCTGATGGGGGATGCGATTTCCCATGCGGTGGTTCCGGGGGTGGTGGTGGCTTACGCTTTGAATATTCCGTTCGCGATCGGGGCATTTGTGTTCGGGTTCGGGGCGACGGTGGCGATCGGTTATGTGAAGTCGAAAACTCGCCTCAAAGAGGATGCGGTAATCGGGGTGGTGTTTACGGGGTTCTTCGCCTTCGGGATCGTGTTGGCGACGAAGATTCCCAGCAATATCGATTTGTTCCATATTTTGTTCGGGAATGTTTTGGGTATTTCTCAGCAGGATATCGTGCAAACGTTGATAGCGGGGACGATTACGCTGGTGGTGATTTTGTTGAGGCGAAAGGATCTGTTATTGTTTTGTTTCGACCCCAACCACGCCCAGGCGATCGGTTTGAATACCCAGATGATGTATTATACCCTGCTTTCGGTGATGGCGCTGACGATTGTGGCGGCGTTGCAGACGGCGGGGATTATCTTGGTGATTTCCATGTTGGTGACGCCGGGTTCGATCGCGTATTTGTTGAGCGATCGCTTCGATCGTATGTTGGGAATTGCGATCGTCAGCAGCGTCTTTTCCTGCGTCTGTGGCACCTATCTCAGCTATCACCTGGATGTCTCCACGGGGGGTTGCATCGTCGTGGTTCTGACGCTATTATTTCTAGTGGCGATGGTCTTCGCTCCCAAGTACGGCATCCTGGCTCAGAGTTTCCGAAAACCCTCCGAAGTTGAGTCGGGTGAGGCGTAGAAACCGGGTTTCTAGAAGTATAGCAATGCGCGCTCGTATGTTTACAGTAACGATTTACAAACCAAAAGAGTCGTAAAGGGTGACGCGATCGCCGCCCCAGTATTTGGAACGATCAAGGGCTTCTTCGGCGGCTTGAAACAGCCGTTCCGGAGAATTTTGGGAAGTGGGAATTAGCGTCGCCACCCCCGCACTGAGGCTGATGTTTCGGGAAGTAAATCCGTCGAGATCGGAAATATCGTAGGCGATCACGAGGGCTTTCACATCGCGACACATTTGCTCGGCGATATCCGTCACGGTTTCGACATCGTCATCGGCGAAAAGGAGGGCAAATCTCGCCCCGCCGTGTCGGGCGATCAAACAGGCGCGATCGCGGCTACATTGCCGAAGGGTCGCGGCAATCTTTTTTAAGCATTCATCCCCCACCGAATAGCCGTGGGTATCGTTGTACAGTAGAAAGTAATCAATTTCACACAGCATCAAGAATAACGGCAAACCTCGGTCGATGGTTTGTTGCCATTCCTGTCGGATGAACCGTTCAAAATAGTGGCGGTTTGCCAGTTGGGTTAGCCCGTCGAGATCGGAGGAATGATAGAGTGGGCGCTTTCCCATTTCCCGCCCGACTTCCCCGGCTGCTGACCGACTCAGTTTCCCAAATTGCTGGCGAAAATAAATGCGGTATAACTCGCAGCGAACCCGGGCTAAATTCTCGTCGAAATGTATCAATCCCATACTTTCTAATTTGTAAGCCGCGATCGCCTCGAGGGGTACGCCGCGGTCGGATTCGATGACGCGATCGAGGGCGACGGCCAAAATTGAATCTTGCTGGAGCATCACCCACAACTCTCGCAGATGGGAACTGTAAATGCCGTCAGGTTGCAGGGCATTGTGCAACACTTCTTCGAGGGACATCTGCTTCCGACACATCTGATAAAATGCCAGTTGGAGCAAATAGGGATGTCCCCCCACCATCGAAATTAATGGTTCGAGGCGTTTGAGTCCCGCCGCGCCCCCGGCCCAACCGAGCCGGTGCCGAAGGGCGAGATCCCGCACCTGTTCGGCGGTAAATTCGGGTAGTTTCAACACCAAGCCGACGTTGAAGGGGGATTGGTGGAACTGGAGGGGGATGTAAACTTCGGTGCTGTGGACGACGATCAGGCGCAGATGTTGCCAGAGTTGGTCCTGTTTGGAATGTTCGTGCCACGATCGCAGCATGGGGAGGAAATCTCGGGCGATGGCGGGGTACTCGAACACCCGGTTCACTTCGTTGAGGGCGATGACGAGTGGCGAATCCCTCTCGGGCAACAAGTATTCTTCAAAATAGAGCCGACAGGAGACTTTGGAGCCGAGATCGAGGTCCCAGAGTTCGTCAAGTTGGGGCGACAGGCCGAGTTGCTGGCTGGCGTTGGCACAGAACCAGCGCAGCAGGCGGTCTAAGGAATTTAATGTGTCGGCGTCCGCCTCTAAAAAGTTGAGGGATACCGTCCGGTATCCCCAAGCGTCGGCGAGGGTCAACATCCGGTTGAGCAGGGAACTTTTTCCCATTTTCCGGGGGGCTCTGATGCGAACCACGCAGCCCGGTTGTTGCAGTTCGGCGAACCCCTGTTCTTCGCTCGGGGGGCGATCGATGTAGAGGGGAGAGTCGGTGGGGATGGGACTGCCGGGAAGTTCTAAATAGGTGGGATCGGTGGGGTCGAACCCGGCCGGCTCGGATGTCGGGGTGGGATCGGTGGGTGCGGCGGTTTCCGGGGCATCGAGGACAAGTCGGACGTTCTTTTTTGTGATTTTCGCCCCCACCACCTCCGAAAGTTCCTGCCACAGGCGCGATCCGACTTCCTTTATATAGTCGTTTCCGTAGGAAGATTGCCGGGAAATTTCGCCGTAGGTTTTGCCTCTCCAGGATTCTGAAAAGATCGCTCGCTCGATGGGAGTGAGCGATCGCCGTAATTTGTGTTCGACGAGTTTGAGGGCTGCAGCCAAATCCATTCCGATTGAGACGATTGATGTGCGGGAGTTCGAGCTGTCGTTATTTTATCCCCTCGATTCCGGTCATTTTCGCCCCCGATCGCCTCACCCCACTTTTCCCACTTTTCCCACCTTTCCCACTTTTCCCACCCGCTCGAAGGGCGATTCGACTACCGCCAATCCTTTTCAGCCTGTTCGAGGACGTAGGCCGCCACCCGTTTGATTTCCGCTTCGCTGAGGCGGTCTTTGTAGGCGGACATATTGCTTTTTCCGTTGGCGACGATTTCGGCGATCGACTCCACGGAGTCGTAGCCGTTGCGTTTGAGGGCGCCTTTCTTGAGAGTTTTCCACCAGCGCACGATATTGCCCCCGCCGGCGTGACACCCGGCGCACTGGGCGCTAAAAATTTGGGCTCCAGTGTCGGTTTTTTCGGCGATCGCGGGGGAGGCGAAGCCCAACACCAACACCATCACGCCCAGGACGAAAGCAGTCAGCAAATTTCGCAGCATTATCAATTTTGAGTTATCCGTCCCCGTTATTGTGACATTTGTCGGGGGGCGGAGGAAGCAGGGGGGCGGAGGAAGCAGGGGGGCGGAGGAAGCAGGGG
>JBNGCR010000331.1:0-3681 GCA_050045915.1 Limnospira sp. | reverse complement strand
CTCCCCCCTTTCTCCCCCCTTACAAAGGGGGGCTGGGGGGGATGGGGGCGGGGGGGGATCGAAGGGGGATTTAGGGGGATTTTCTGTATCTAATCGGATCTAAAAATTCAATTATAGATCGTTCCGATATCGATCGCCAGATCTAGATTCGATACAATTGTAAATTGGATCACTTCGGGTATAATCGTAAAGATTGACTGAACCTCACGAAATGGGTGCAAAATCGAACGATGGCAGAAACCCGAAGCGATCGCCCTATTATTCCGGCATTGATTGCCAGTCTCGTCGCCGCCGCTATTTGCGGATTGTGGGCGTTTTCTAAAACCTGGGGAAGCGAATATGTAATCCAAGATGACGCGCGATCGCACGTCGTTTGGATGCTGCGATTTATCGATCCGCAACTGTTTCCCAATGATATCATAATGGATTATTTCCAATCCGTCGCCCCGGCGGGATATAAGCTGGTTTACCAAATCCCGGCGATGGTGGGAATCGATCCGCTATTGACAAATAAAATACTTCCGACGATATTGGGGATGATCGCCGCCGGATTTTGTTTCGGAGTGTCTTATTTAATCTTTCCCATTCCTTGGGCTGCGTTCGCTTCCACCCTGTTTCTGACTCAAAATTTGTGGCTGAAAGATGATTTAATATCGGCGACACCGAGGGCGTTTTTTTATCCCCTATTTTTGGGTTTCCTGTATTTCCTGCTGCGGCGTTCTGCGGTGGGAATTGCGATCGCGATCGCCCTGCTGGGTGCATTTTATCCCCAAGCTGTCTTGATTGCAATTGGAGTGTTGCTGCTGGATAGCTGGCGGCTATTCCGAATTGACGAAAAACGGGGTTTGTTCTCGCGGCTGATTTTGGGTGTGATTGTGGGGGCGTTGGTTCTGATTCCCTACGCCGTCAAAACCTCCGAATTTGGCGCGATCATAACACTCTCGGAGGCGAGAAATCTGCCGGAATTTTACCCCGGAGGACGGGCAACATTTTTTACGGACAAACCCTTCGATTTTTGGATCACGGGCGATCGCTCCGGTTTACTGCCCCAGGAGTGGTTTTTAAAAACATTCATCCCCCCCCAGGTGTTTCTCGGGCTGTCGCTGCCGCTATTGTTAAAATACCAGAATCGCTTCCCCCTTGTCAAACACATCAACGCCAATATTGCGATTTTGGCGGAAATCTTATTAACCTCCACCGGACTATTTTTCCTCGCCCACCTCCTCCTCTTTCGCCTGCATCACCCCAGCCGCTACAGTCAGCACTGTTTGAGAATCGTCGCGGCGATCGCGGGTGGTATCGCCCTCGCCCTCATCCTCGATTTTGTTATTCATAAATTCAAGTTAAAACAGGCGAAGCCATATCTAAAAGGGATCGCCGGATTGGGGTTATTTCTGCTGCTATTCTATCCCGCACTAACCGCCAGTTTCCCCAGCACGAAATATGTGTTCGGGCGGGTTCCATTATTGTACGATTTTTTCGCCCTTCAACCCCAAGATACCCGGATCGCTTCCACAAGTCTCGAAGCCGACAACATCCCGGCATTTTCGAGGCGATCGCTGTTGGTGGGCTCGGAATATATTTTACCCTACCACGAGGACTATCGAAACGAATTGCAGATGCGATCGCGGGATTTAATTCAAGCCCAATATAGCCCCGATTTAACAACCGTCCAAAACTTTATCCAAAAATACGAGATCGACTTTTGGCTGTTGAACTCCGATGCTTTTCAATTAGACTCCATTGCCGACAACTCCACCCTGCGACAACTCGACGCAGAAGCCACCGCCGAAATCACCGCCCGACTCGAAGCGGGGGAGACTCCCATTTTATCGGAATTGATTTACGATTGCAGCGTTTTGGAAGTGGAAAATAAAATTGTTTTGGATGCCGAATGTATTGTAAAATGGAAGAATCGATAATCCCGTTAAAATAATTAGGAAAAGCATCGCAAAATCAACCCATGCCACGCACGCCAAAACTCACCTTCGATCGCGGCACATTAATCCTCCATCCCCCGCCGAGGGGGCGGAGTTGGATCGACTATGCAGTTTGGGACGATCGCGTTGAAAAATTTCGCATTCCCGCCATTTACTATCCCTTTTTGCTGGAATCATTGCGACAGGACGGATCGGATTTTACCGACGAAGCCGACGGGTTTCAATCCTTAGAATTGATTTCCAGCTTTGAAATGCCGCCCTATTTGCATCAGGAAGAAGCCCTGAAAGCTTGGCGGGACGGGGGAAGCCGGGGCGTCGTCGTGTTGCCGACGGCCTCGGGAAAGACCTATTTGGCACAGTTAGCCATGCAGGCGATCGGCCGCAGCACCCTGGTCGTCGTGCCGACCCTCGACCTGATGCACCAGTGGTATGCCCACCTCGTCGCCGCCTTCCCAGATGCCGATGTGGGGCTGCTGGGGGGCGGTTCGCGGGATAAAACGTCAATTTTGGTCGCCACCTACGACTCCGCCACCCTGCAGGCGGAAACCCTCGGAAATCGCTACGGGTTGCTGGTGTTCGACGAGTGCCACCACCTCCCCACAGACTTCTACCGGGTCATCGCCGAATACGCGATCGCCCCTTACCGCCTGGGATTGACCGCCACCCCCGATCGCACCGACGGACGCCACGGCGACCTCGACAACCTGATCGGCCCCGTCGTCTACCGCCGCACCCCCGAACAGTTGGCGGGGGCCGCTTTAGCCGAACATGAAATCGTCGAAATCAAAGTCAAACTCTCCCAAAAAGAGCGCGATCGCTACGAAGAAGCCATCAAAATTAGAAACAATTTTCTCAAACAAAATAACGTCCGCCTCTCCAGTCTGGAAGGCTGGAAACAATTCGTCATGCTAAGTGCGCGATCGCCCGCCGGCCGTCGGGCGATGTTGGCACACCGGGAAAGCAAAGAAATCTCCCTGTGCACGGACGGAAAATTGCGAATCCTCGCCGACCTCCTCGCCCAACACCATCCCGAACGCACCCTCATTTTCACGGCGGACAATACCACCGTCTACCGCATTTCCCAAGACTTCTTAATCCCCGCGATCACCCACCAAACCCCGGTCAAAGAACGCCACGAAATTTTAGATAAATTCCGCAAAGGAGACTACAGAACTTTGGTTGCCTCCCACGTTTTAAACGAAGGGGTAGACGTGCCCGACGCCAAAATTGCCATCATCCTCTCCGGCACCGGATCGCAGCGGGAATACATCCAACGTCTCGGCCGGGTATTACGGAAGGGAAGCCAAGCCGGAAAGCGGGCGATTTTATACGAAGTCATCACCGAAAATACCAGCGAAGAACGAACCTCCCAACGACGCCGGGGCGAGAAACCCCCGAAACCGAAAAAACCCCAAAAATCCCAAAAAACAGACTATCAACAATTAGATATTTTGCCACCAACCCCCATCTACGAAATCGGGCGATCGCACTCCCCCAAAGCCGCCGAATCCCCCGAAGAATGGGGGAGCGATCGCCCGGATTGATCGTCCCTTAAAAATATTTCCAAAATGCTATAGCAATGTGAAATGATTCGTGAAAAATTGATCGGCTCAAAGCCCCCAGAATTGGGGGTTTGGGGGCTAGACAATTTTACAAATATTTCCAAAATGCTATAATTGAACTGACGGAAAATACAGATAACTTCTCCGTGTCCTCTGTGCCTCTGTGGTGAAAATTAATG
>JBNGCR010000330.1:0-3710 GCA_050045915.1 Limnospira sp. | reverse complement strand
GCAAAGTCTCCACCTGGGAGGCAACCAACTCAGCAGTGCGATTCCAACGGAGTTAGGCAATCTCACCAACTTACAATTTCTCAATCTGGGAAGAAACCAACTCACAGATTCTATCCCAACGGAGTTAAGTCAACTCAACAATTTGGAATATCTCAGCCTGGAAAGCAACAAACTCACGGGTTCTATCCCAGTAGAGTTAGGCGATCTCACTAATTTGCAAACGCTTTACCTGGGAGGCAACGAACTCACGGGTTCTATCCCAGTAGAGTTAGGCGATCTCACCAATTTGCAAAGGCTTTACCTGAACCGCAACAACCTCACAGGTTCTATCCCAACAGAGTTAAGCCAACTCACCAATTTAGAATTTCTCGACCTGGGAAGCAACCAACTCAGCAGTGCGATTCCAACGGAGTTAAGCCAACTCACCAATTTGCAAGTTCTCGACCTATACAGTAACCAACTCAGCGGTAACATTCCAACGGAGTTCAGCAATCTCACAAATTTAACTTCTCTAAGGCTGGGGTTAAACAGTAACTTGGGGGGTAATATCCTTAAGGATTTAAAAGATCTGAAGAATTTAAGAGATCTTAACCTGTACGGCAACCCATTGGGTGGAACTCTCCCCGCAGAGTTGGGCGAACTCACCAATTTGGAAAGCCTCGATTTGTACTCTAGCCAATTAAGTGGTGAAATTCCCAAGGAGCTAGGAAATCTCACGAAATTACGAAACCTTAGACTCAGCAGAAACCAGCTTAACGGCGAGATTCCGATAGAGTTAGGCAATCTCGCAAGTTTGCACACGCTACACCTGGGAGGCAACCAACTCATCGGGGAGATTCCAGCGGAGTTGGGCCAACTCACTAATTTGCAATACCTCTACCTGTACGACAACCAACTCATCGGGGAGATTCCAGCGGAGTTGGGCCAACTTACTAATTTGCAAAGTCTCCACCTGTACGACAACCAACTCATCGGGGAGATTCCTGATAGTGTTAATAATTTGTCAGCAACCAAAAGGCTAGAAAATCCCCCCTATGTAGAAACCGAGCTTCCCGATACAGATGCCACCATTGACCAATCTTTCAGTCTCAATGTGAGTGAGAACTTCGGCGATCTCAACGACAACATCAATAATTACAGCGCCGAGGGTTTGCCCGAAGGCTTAACCATCGACCCCACTACCGGAAACATCACGGGTACTCCTACCGCCGAGGGTACTGCTACCGTGACGGTAACTGCCTCGGATAACAATAACACTACGGTGGAAGATGTATTTGAGATTCAGGTATCGTCACTTCCTCAAGCCTCACCCATCGGAGGCACTCCCGGTAGCGACATTCTCCGAGGCACTCCCACCGGAGAAACCATCCAAGGCTTGGAAGATAGCGACAGGTTGTACGGCAACGGCGGAGAAGACACCCTCGAAGGGGGCGACGGCAACGATATCATGTACGGCGGCGACGATAACGACCTCCTCGACGGCGGTTTGGGGAGCGATCGCCTCTACGGAGGAGGTGGTAACGACTCTGTATCTGGTGGCGGTGGCAACGACATCGGCTATGGTGGCTCCGGCGACGACCTCCTCGACGGCGGTACGGGGAGCGACAGGTTGTACGGAGACGCCGGCAACGATACCTTACTGGGAGGAGAAGGTAACGACCTCCTCTACGGTCGTGCCGGAGACGACTTGCTCGACGGCGGTTTGGGGAGCGATCGCTTGTACGGAGACGCCGGAATCGATACCTTCGTCCTGGCTTCGGGCATGGGCCGCGACAGCATCTACAACTTCGAGGACGGTACGGATCTCATCCAACTCAATGGCGGTCTGACCTTCGCCGATTTGGAAATTACCGCCCTGAGCAGTTCCACCTTAATTGAAGTGGCAGAAACCGGAGAAGATCTGGCGATATTGTCTCGAATCGATGCCGGGTTAATTGACGCAGCCGATTTTGTCGCAGTCGCCCCCTAACCCCGGTAATCACCCTCGGAATTGACGGCCGAAAGGCCTCTCATCTCAGTCCCCTTATTGGGTGCAGTGCAGCGGAACCCAACTGACACAACGACTCCCCTCGCCCAGGATTGGGAGAGGGGCTGGGGGTGAGGGCAAGTTCGGAATTTACCGACACCCAATCCCGATCCGATACCCCATCCCTCGTATCTGATATTAGATTTTAATGTTTATGACCTTCTCATAATGATTGCCCTCCGACACTATCCGGCAAATCGGATTCCGAAAAGGGTCGCCGCATACAAACAAAGTATTGCCCTGATCTTGACACTTTTCAGCATCCTGACTTCGATGCGGGCTCCCGCAGAAACCCCACCCAACTCCGCGGCTGAAACCCCACCCGATCCGGACTATATTATCCCCCCCCGCGTCGCTCCAGACGACCAAATTAGCACCCTGACGACCACTTTACCCCTGAATGACATCCCCATCAGCCACCTGACCGAATGGCAGGTGAGCGGCGTGCAAGCCTTCGCTGAGACGACAAATAGCGACATGGTTTTGGATGGCACGTTCAAACTGCACGGCGAGGTCATCGAAAGCCTGAGCCGAACCAATATTTACCGGGTAGACCAGCGAGGGACTTACTTGCAACTGCGGACGGTTCCCCTGGAAAGGCGGGTGAAAACCACCACCACCGAACCCCAAACGATGACGGGTTTGGAAATTCAAATGAGTTTGACGGGCGCCTGTTTTTTCCCGGACGCTCCCAGCAACCGACAGTGTACCTATACTCCCGGCTTGGCCATCGATCGCGACAGTATCGACCCGGAATTTTTCGTGCCAACTCGGGTTTTTCAAACCTCTAAAGTCGGGGATGTTTTGGAACCAGAAACCTTTGCTTTCATGCAGCTTCCCGGTTTCCAAGGGGGGACTTCCAGCCAACCCATCGGGGTGGATTTTTACTTCCCCAATTCCGGCGCCTTTCCGGGAAACAACCAATCTCAAAGAGCCGAAATCGACCGGGAAGAGGAAATCGACTACACCATCGCCGGGACTTTTTCTCGGGTTCGCCAGGTGGTGAAAGCCAACGATACCGAAGCAGTTCTGGGGCGCACGATTCACGGATTTACCCTATTTTGGGATGATGAAAATCGCTGGCTAAATACAGTTATCCAAGCTGGGGCGCAGTTTTTGCCCGATGTCATCCCCGACCTGGAAGGGAGCGAAAATCCCGTCAATACGAATATCAACCGCAACTTATTTTTTGCTGCCAATAATATCCGTTTACCCAGTGGCAGTTTTACGATTTATTCGGCCGGACTGGGGCGGGCGAGAAGTTTGACCCCGGATGTCCAGAGTTTCAGTCAGGTTCCCCGGGCGAGTTATCACAGCGTCTGGCTGGGACTGTCCCCGGTCATCGATCGCAGCTTTGAAGACGATCGCATTTTTTACGAAGCCACCGGCCCCCAGTTGGCGATCGGATCGGGTGGAGAAGGGGGAGGAAGTTCCAATGTCGAGTTGGTGTCGGCCGTCAACCAAGATCTCTTTTCAACGGCGAATCTCCAAAATGTTTATGCCCAAGTTTATTTGAGTTTTTTACAGCAAGATATAAACGCCGTCCGAGAAAGTGTTTACCGAGAAGAACGGCAGTATTATCCCCACCTGAGTTTGACCGGAAACTGGACGGGAACTCGGGATGTGCTGCGCTACTACACCGGGGTCATCGCTTCGGAAACCCTCAAAGTTTACCTGGGGGCAG
>JBNGCR010000329.1:0-3762 GCA_050045915.1 Limnospira sp. | reverse complement strand
GTAGGGTGGGTTAGGCGGCTTAAACCTATGCTGTGAAAGCCATCTAGAAATCCGCCGTAACCCACCGTTTAAGGTGTGTCATTCCACTACGATTGTCAATGGTCAATGATTCCTCGCTTTAACTGGGAAAATGCGACGCGATTTTCTTCCCATCCGGCATATAAACCTGGAGGGGAATTTTAGCGTTTTCGCTGATGGATTCCAGGGCAACTTTGAGGGTTTGGACGTGCTGTTCGGCTTGGTTCCGCTGCTGGGGATTCGTGCCTTTGAGCTTCTCCACATACTCGGGAGTCAAACGCACGGTGATCAGATCGCGGCTGATGCCGTAGTTGCAAACCTTGGGGGCGCCGGCGCAGGTTTTCCGCAGGTCTGCCCGGGCTTTTTCCACCCGAGAATCCACCTGCGCCTGCAGTTCCGCCCGCTGCCAAGCTTGGTTGTAGGTGGGGAGCAATTCTTGGGAGTCCAGATAGTAGGAGCTGCTCTGCGGCACTTTTTTGGCGAAGGACACCGCCCGACCCCAGGAGCGGCTCGCCTCGGTCCAGGCTTCCCGGCTTTCAAAAATCCGGGCCTGGTCGCCGTTGTTGACGGCGCGGTTGTAGGCCTCCAACCCCACCTGTTCGATGGTTTTGCGATCGCGAGCCGCCTCCAACTTGGGCTGGTAGCGGGCCAGCAGCAGTTGGGCTTCTTGATGGGCGATGGTTCCCGCCGGAATCGAAGCCAAAGTATTCGCCGCACTCTGCCAGGTATCGTACACCAACTGCCAACTTTCCGCCCCCTTGGCGACTCCCTGACGGGCCTGGGCGATCTGCGCGGTCTTTTTCGCCATTTCCAGGGTTCGCTCGCCTTCCCGCTCCAATTTCAGCCGCCCCCGCACTTCGGCCAAATTCCCCCGGTATCCGGTCAACCGCCCTTCGGCGAAGGGGTAAATGAGACTGTCCGGGGGCACCTGTTGCAGTTGGGCGATCGCATCTTCCCACAACCGCTCCATCTCCTGCCACGCTTCCACTTCGTGGGGCGGGTTCTGGCTCTTTTCCGAGGCCAACCCCGCCATCCGCAGGGCCGCCACCACCGACGCCAGTTCCCCCTCATCGGCGCGATAATCTCTCAACAGCGCCCGGGCCTCCCGGTGGTAGGGGGACCACCAGGGAATGGTTTTCACCAGTGCGATCGCCCCATTGAAGTCCTTCTGGGCCAACCCCGGCGCCCGGGAAGAGGGGAGGGTTTCCACCGTCTGCCGGGCGCCCCGGGCCAATTCCTGGGCGCGATCGATTTCCTGGCATTCCCCGAACACGCAGGGGCGGGTGAGGGTGTACAAACAGGCCAGGGCGATGAGGGTGCCGATCCCCATTTGGGGCGAGAGGAGGATTTTCCGCAGCAGGCCGGAAGATTCGGCCTGGGGGGGTTCTGCGGCGGGCAAAATCAGGCCTTCGAGATCCTGCGGGTCGAAGGGATTGTCTTCCTCCGATAGCGGAGTCAGGCGCTCCCACTCGTCAACAAACGGATTTTCGACATCCGGCTTTTCGGATGACCCGGACTGCGGTACGATGACCGACGGTTTTTCTGGCAGGGTTGCCTTCATGTTTGACTCCTCTTTGAGCTATCAGCTATCAGCTATTAGATTTCAGATGTTCGGGTCGGAGGGAATTGCTGACGGCTGACGGCTGAGGGTTCACCGCTGACCGCTGACAATTCTCCTGTTAGTTTAATCCCAATTCCCGCTTGAGCAAATTAATCGACTCGCTGCCGATGTAATTTTCACAGCAGAGCAACTGAGGGGGGCGGATGATGTCTTCGCGGTTCTCTTGAATCGCAGTCTTGACGGCTTTCTCGCTGGCCTGGTCGCAAATCACGACCCGGGCGGTGCGGACGATCGCATTAATTTTATACTCATCCGTGAGCTGGGCGGTCATCACCAATACATCTTCGCCCCGCAAACTGTGAATGATCACCTCCGTCGCCCGCAACAACCCCGCGCTGAGGCTGACGATGCCCAAATAGGTTCCCTTGGACAATTTTTGGACGAGGTCAATTTCCCGGGCGTAATCGTAAATATCGACGGGGATCACCCGCACGGACTTGGGCGCGGCCACCGCCTCCGCCTGACTGATAAAATAGCGACTGGTTACTACCGTCCCCGAGGGAACCTGTCCGATCACCTCGGCGAGTTGTTCGATGGGGACTAACTGCACCGGAATTCTCAGGCACTGTTCCAACTCCTGGGCCATCAACTGGCCGATGCCGATATCTTGGGTAGGGGCCGTCACCAGCACCCGGGCGCTGCAGCGCAGGCGCCAGTCGATTTCAGCCAGAAACAGTTCCCGCGCCTCGTTGAGGGTGCATCCCCGGCCCAGCAATTCGTCCAAACTGCGTTGGATGATGTGATTGGCTTCGGGGTAGTGTTTGAGGATGGGGGAATTGAGCCGCGATCCCCCTTCGTGGCCCAGGGCGCGGACGTAGATCCCCGAGCCGGCCTGGGCTTCTACCAGGCCGTTTTCTTCGAGTTGTCGGTAAACTTTGCTGATGGTGTTGCGGTGCAGCCCCGTCTGCATCGCCAACTGGCGGGTGCTGGGGAGGCGATGTCCGGGGGGGAACTGGCGGGAGGCGATCGCGAAACGAATTTGATTGAACAATTGGTTGGAGGCGGGGATGTCGCTATCCGGCTGAATGTAAAACTGAACCATGACCAATCTCCTAGGGGTCGGCTTCGGAGAGGCGATCGGGCCTCCCGGGCTGTGTGGGTGAGTTTTGGGGGAAAATGACCTCTCTCAAGGGGGAGGGATGAACACCTGTAGTATTAATTAGTGTAGTGCGATTCGTTCGGGAATGAAATAGGGCTGAAATGCCTGAAATAACCTCCCGATAAGGCTTTCATCCCCTTGGGTGAATATAAGGGGCGCACCCCTGACCAGCCTTATAACTGTCTGTATGTTTCTAAGTTTGGTATCACAGTATACTAAATGAGGTCGGAACTCTCAGGGTCAAAGAGAAAGTTGGAAAATTTTAACAATTCTTAACAATCTCTGAGAGAGGAGGCGATAGCCACCCCTAGTTTTGGAATTTCACAACTCCAGGATTGAAGCGGGGAACGGAAGGCGGTGAGGTGGAATCTGCCACCAATAATCCGACCACTGCCAACCATCTATGACCAACCGAAAGGTGAACATCTGCCATGAACCCTCGATATAATACGGTATCGAAAACAGGTTGATTACGGTGCTGCTCGAATGAGTAAGTGGAAAAGTGGAAGGTTTTGCATACTATCCACACAGACCCTTAAAAGTACACCGGGGGATAGGATGAGTCTAAGGATGGAATACCCATACAGATGGAACGAAATAACCCCATACTGGCTCTTGCTCAATGGTCGATTAAGCAAGTAGTGAAGGCAATAGCCGCAAGTGTAAGCGCAAGCCACATGGGGGTGAGATGTGACCAGAAGCCAACGCTCAGATGTAATGTCCGGGATATGCAGACGGGCCACGGTTCAGACGTAAGATGGAGACTCAAGTAGTGGTAAAGGCGAGGTCTAGTCAATCCAAAGGTTTTGGCAAGCCAAAATCAGCGGACACTAAGAGTGTATGGAAGGCTATCAACTGGACGAAAGTTCATCGTATAGTCTTCAAGCTGCAAAAGCGTATCTATCAAGCGGCTCAATCGGGACAGGATGCAAAAGCAAGAAGGTTGCAAAGACTCCTTTTGAAGTCATACCAAGATGCCTAGGCGGAAAGGATGATTACAAAAACCTCCAATTGCTGCACCGCC
>JBNGCR010000328.1:0-3803 GCA_050045915.1 Limnospira sp. | reverse complement strand
TTTCAGGAGGGACAAGGAAAACCTGGAATTATAATGGTTTGAGCGGACATGATATAAGAGGTTCCACCCGTTTCTCCCTTTCCTCAACGTTCCCGGCCTATTGCTCCATGTGATCTGCCCTTCTCCGAATCATCATTGGCAATACCCACGGGACGACCAGCAAAATTAATAACATTCGCGTCATCTGCATCGCCATCACCAAACCCGAGTCGCCGCCGAGTTCGATCACCGTGGCGATCATCGCCGTGATTCCCCCCGGAGTCGAGCCCAAAATGGCTGTCAGCGTGTCCACCTGCGTCACCAAATGGAAGGCGTATCCGGCCCCCAAACAACTCGCAATCAAGACGAGGACTAATACCACTTCGATCAGCACCGCCTTGAGCAATTTGCGGGCGGTTTTTCCGTCAAATTTGAGGCCCGTGGCCAGTCCCAGCAACAGCAATCCGGCGGTAAAAGCCGGCGACGGCATTTCAAAGGAATAGGGCAGTACCCAGAACCCGAACAGTCCGGCGAGAAAGGGTCCGAGAAACAGGGGTGAGGGGAGGCGCAACCGGGGGCCGAGTCCAATTCCCAGGCCGCCGCAGGCGGCCATAACCACCCAGTTGAGGGCGGACGGGGCGATCGCGATGGCGGAGGCTTCCGGTTGGGCGATCGCGGCGGCGGAAACGGGGGCGTCGGCAAACCAGAACCCCGCCAGGGAGGGGATGATGAAGGCAACCAGCAGGATGCGGAGGTACTGGAGGACGGCTACGGCGATCGCGTCGGCGCCCATCTGTTCGCTCATCGCCACCAAACTCGGGCCGGCACCGGGGATGCAGCCCAAAAATCCCGTGGCGCGATCGATTTTCGCCCACCGCCACAGCAAATAGCCGTTGAACAGACTCAGCGCCCCCGTGACGGCGACGCAGGCGAGGAGGGGTCCGGCGTAGGTTTTGGCGAGGATCAGGGTGTCGGGGGAAAATCGGGTGGCGGTGGTGAGGGCGACGATCGCCTGCCCGACGACGTTCAGGGACTTCGGCAGGGGTTGGGATTTCTGCCAGACGATCGCCAGGAGGATGCCCGCGATCATCGGCCCGAGGAGCCATCCCACGGGGACATTGAGAGAGTTCAAGAGCCATCCCGCCGCGATCGCGATCGCCAATTGCACTCCGGCGACGGACACTCGGGTGATATCGAAGGGGAATTTTTCTCGGAAACTCTCGGCGGGGTCGAGTTGAAACAGTTTTTGGCTCAGATAAAACGGAATCGAATAATAGCTGGTAATCTTCATAGAAGAAAGTGCGGGGACGGATCGGCCGGGGCGGGGACCGGAGTGGGTTGGGTGGAGTTGCGCCCGGTTTGTCCGAAAGACGGACGAGAGCCGGACGCCGGGGTGACATCAGGATGTGGGAAGCGATCGCAGGGTCTTGAGGGCCTCATCCACATGGGCTTTGAAATCCAACATGGAGTCGAAAATGTGGCGCACCACGCCGTCTTTGTCGATGACGTAGGTGACGCGGCCCGGAAGTATCCACAGCGTCGCCGGCACCCCGTAGAGTTGGCGGACTTTGTTGCCCTTGTCGCTCAACAGGGTGAAGGGCAAATTGTGCTTGTCGATAAATTTCTGGTGCTCCTGGGGCGAGTCCGCACTCACGCCGATCACCTCCGCCCCCGTCTCCTGGAAAATGGTGTAGCTGTCCCGAAACGCGCAGGCTTCCGCCGTGCATCCCGGCGTATCATCTTTGGGGTAAAAATAGAGGACGACCGCCTTCTGACCCCGAAAATCCTTGAGACTGACCGATTCTCCGGCTTGGGAGGTCAGGGTAAAATCGGGGGCGACATCTCCAACTTGAACTGGCATATTTACGATATCCTGTAACTTGATTCCGAAAAATGTTAACTTTTGTTATCTTTTGTTATGATATCGCGGATTTCCCCCCGGCGGAAACCCCTTGATAGCACTTCACCCCCGCAATATTCACCGATTCCCCGAGTTTGAATCCGGAACTCCAGACCATCAATGCAGCGCACCACCAACGAGGTATCCAGTCTATGCGAGTTTTACTCATCTACCCCCTCTTCCCCCAAACCTTCTGGTCCTACGATAAAATTCTCGAACTCGTCGATCGCAAAGTCCTCCTCCCCCCCCTGGGCTTGATCACCGTCGCCGCCATCCTCCCCCAGGAGTGGGAGTTCAAACTCGTCGATCGCAACATCCGCCCCGTCACCGAAGCCGAGTGGGACTGGGCCGATTTGGTACTCCTCTCCGCCATGATCGTTCAAAAAGACGACCTCCTCGACCAAATCCAGGAGGCTAAACGCCGGGGCAAACCCGTCGCCGTCGGCGGACCCTACGCCACCTCCCTCCCCCACGAAGTCGCTACCGCCGATTATCTCGTCCTCGACGAAGGGGAAATCACCCTGCCCCAATTCGTGGAGGCCATCAACCGGGGCGAAGCGTCCGGGACCTTCCGTTCCCCGGAAAAAGCCGACATCACCACTACCCCCGTCCCCCGCTACGACCTCCTCGACTTCGATGCCTACGACTCCATGTCGGTGCAGTTTTCCCGGGGCTGTCCCTTCCAGTGCGAGTTCTGCGATATCATCGTCCTCTACGGGCGCAAATCCCGCACCAAGACGCCCGAACAACTCCTCCAAGAACTCGATCGCCTCTATGAACTCGGATGGCGGCGGAGCGTGTTCATGGTCGATGATAATTTTATCGGCAACAAACGCAATGTAAAATTGTTGCTAAAAGCCCTGAAAGATTGGCAGAAAGAACACCAATATCCGTTCCGGTTCAACACGGAGGCATCCGTCGATCTCGCCGCCGACCCGGAACTGATGGATCTGATGGTGGACTGCAATTTCGACGCGGTATTTTTAGGCATCGAAACCCCAGACGAAGACAGTTTAACCCTGACCAAAAAGTACCAAAATACCCGCAGTTCCCTGGCCGATTCCGTCGATAAAATCATCCAGGCTGGCCTGCGCCCGATGGCGGGATTTATCATCGGATTCGACGGGGAAAAATCCGACGCCGCCACCCGGGTCATCAACTTCGTGGAACAGGCCGCCATCCCCACCGCCATGCTGGGGATGCTGCAAGCCTTGCCCAATACCGGACTCTGGCATCGCCTGGAAAAAGAGGGGCGGCTGTTGCCCGCCGAGGAGATCAGCCAACACGCCACCAACCAAACCATGTTGATGAATTTTAAACCCACCCGCCCGGTGGAGGAAATCGCCTCGGAATATATCCAGGCATTCCGGACATTGTACGAACCCGATCGCTATTTAGACCGCACCTATCGCTGTTTCCTGAAGCTTGGCGCCCCCCGCAGCAACGCCCCGTTCAAAACTCCGGAATGGGTCGATTTGCGGGCCCTGGCGATTATCGTCTGGCGACAGGGGATTAAGCGATCGACTCGCTGGAAATTCTGGCACCATTTATTTGGCATTCTCCGCCACAATCCCGAGGTTTGGGAACATTATCTGACCGCCTGCGCCCACAACGAGCATTTTCTGGAATATCGCGAAACCGTGGGTAAGGAAATCGCCGGACAACTGGCTGCTTTCAAAGCCAAAGAAGCGGAATCTAAGGAGGCGGAAACCTTGTCCGAAATCGGCGTTTAAAAGATGGGGAATTCGAGTCGGGGCGCCGGGCTGGTACCCCGATTTCAGATTTTATATTTTCTTCATTTCTGCCAATGTCAGGTTCTCGCGGTGGCTGAATTGGATCGAGGAATAATGGAGATCGGAAAAAACTCGGAAAAAAGGAAGGAAGGTTGACCTCAAGTCGAAAGCCGACGGTCGATCGCGATAGT
>JBNGCR010000327.1:0-3840 GCA_050045915.1 Limnospira sp. | reverse complement strand
CTTGCGCCCGAGCCCAACGATTCCCCAGCAATTCGGACATTCAACCGATCGCATTTCAATTACCATCATTATCAATTATCAATTAAAGCGCTGCTAGAGGGCAATAGGCAATAGGCAACAGGCAATAGGAAACTGAAATGACCTTTACATCGATGTTTCAAGGTTTCTAGCCCGATTGAAACTGTTGATACACGAGCGCGATACTTGCGATATCAATTAAAAAAGAGGTTCTGCCGCAGCAGAACCCCAATATTTTCATCTTAGCGGAGGAGTTGATCCCGATTGGGGATCGTGATTAGCGAACCACGCCCTGCATGGGTTCGACGTTGATGGGTTTCATCAAATACAGCTTCACGAACTGCCAGCCGTTGGCGGCGTAGTGGGGCAGTTTTTGGAAGAACTGGACGAACTTGGGCGCGTTGGAATTGACGATCGCGGTCAGTTTTTCGTTGGTTTTGACGCAACGTTCGAGGCGATCGTAGAATTCCGGTTTGTTGACGTCGAGGACGATTGGGAAAACCCGCCCCGCCGTCTCGTTGGTTTTCTCGATCACTTCTTTGTCATACTCCCGGGCATCCAAACCGAGGGAGGCGTAGAAGCCGGCCCGCTGGATGTCGTTGAGGTACATCGTCGCGAACACGGACAGCAGGAAGAACCGGCACCAGAGCCGCGCTTTCCAGTTATTTAACAATTCGGGCTGGGACTTGAGCACCGCATCGAAAAAGTCGCCGTGGCGGTTCTCATCCTGGCACCAGTTTTCAAAGAAGCGGAAGATGGGATAAATCCGATCTTCGGGGTGTGCCTCCAAATGGCGGTAGATGGTGATATAACGCCAGTAACCGATCTTCTCGGACAGATAGGTGGCGTAGAAGATAAACTTGGGCTTGAAGAAGGTATAGCTGCGGCTCTTCGTCAGGAAGCCCAAATCCAAGGACAGGCCGAAATCGGACATCGCCTTGTTGAGGAATCCGGCGTGGCGGGCTTCATCCCGGGACATCAACTGGAACCCTTCAGCCAACAAAGGGTTTTTGTCCTTGAGACGGCGGCTCAGTTCCTTGTAGAGGAGGAAGCCGGAAAATTCAGCCGTGCAGGAACGCTCCAGAAACTCGACGAACAATTGCCGGGTTTCGCCGTCGATGTGATCCCAGGATTGCTCGAATTCCTCGTCCCGGACGAAGTGATGGCGGTTGTAGTCGGTGCGAAATTCTTCGATGATCGCCCTGAGCTCCTCTTCATTTGCAGAGAGGTTCATTGCGGCCATCTCGTCGAAGTCTGTGGTGTAAAACCGGGGCGTGAGGATGGTTTCCTTGGCGGGAACCTTCACCCCGGGGCGCATCTCCTCAAATGTGGGTTTTTTCAGGGAATCTACCATAATGCTCGATGTCGTTTTATTATCGCGAGTGATTTTCGGGTATTCGGGGATTCGGGCTTGTCGCCCTGTACCGCCCGCTGGCTGATGATGCTAATGAACCCGTCGTGCGATCGCATTGATTGACCACGCTCACCAGTCTACCAACCGATGGGGCGACCCGGACAACCGATTCCGTTAAGATTTGCTACACAATGCGATCGCACCGAGAACCGATTCCGTTGTGCGATCATAGGAAAAGAGGACTCTGGATGGGGTAGTCACAGGTATCGCAAACGGGTTGTGGGGTGAATACACGGAGGTTATTGATGAAGAAAGTCAGCACCAGTTATGTGTTGTGGGCGATCGGTTTAATTTCTCCCATCAGCGGGCTGCACCGCCTGTACAATGGCAAAATTATCACGGGCGTGATTTGGCTGTGTACCCTGGGACTGTTCCGGGTCGGACAGTTCGTAGACGTGTTCCTAATTCCAGGTATGGTGGAAGAATACAATACGAAAGCCCGCCAGAAATTGGGTGTCGCCCCCGACGGCACGCCCCTCCCCCACCCCAACCCGGTGACGTTGAACGTGACGGCTCAGGAGGTGCGGGAAAGCCTGCGGATAAAATTGCTCAAGGCGGCGGCGTCCCGGGGCGGAAAACTCACCGTGACTCAGGGCGTCATGGCGACGGGGGCGAATTTTGCGGAGGTGGAAGAAGCCCTCAACGATATGTTCCGCAGCGGTTACGTCACGATGAGTAATCACCCGGAATCGGGTATCGTCATTTACGATTTTCACGAGTTGTGAACCCGCGCCCAAACCCCCAATTCTGGGGGCTTTGATCGGGTTGTGAGTCCGCGCGCCCAAACCCCCAATTCTGGGGGCTTTGATCGGGTTGTGAGTCCGCCCCCAAACCCCCAATTCTGGGGGCTTTGATCGGGTTGTGAGTCCGCGCCCCCAAACCCCCAATTCTGGGGGCTTTGATCGGGTTGTGAGTCCGCGCCCCCAAACCCCCAATTCTGGGGGCTTTGATCGGAACGAATTTTGCCAACCATTTCTTGGGAAATCGCCAAATCCCCAGATCTCCTCATCGTGAGATTTTCACCTCGGGCTGATTGCTGATAACTGATGGCTGATAGCGATATGTACGGTATTCGCAGCGCTTTCCTCGATTTTATTGACGATCCGTTTCGGGTCGAAGTATCCCAAAGTTATCGATTCTTAGAGGATGGCTTGCTGGTCGTTTCTGAGGGGAAAATCGAGGCTTTCGGTTCCTATCAAAGGCTGCGATCGCACTATCCCGACATTCCGATTATTTCTCATCCCCATCGATTGATTTTACCGGGGTTTATCGACACCCACATTCACTATCCGCAAACGGAGATTATCGCGTCCTACGGCGAACAACTTTTGGAATGGCTCGATCGCTATGCGTTTCCCGCCGAACAAAAGTTTCGAGATCCCGACCACGCCCGCCGGGTCGCCTCCTTTTTCCTGGACGAATTGTTGCGGAATGGCACGACGACGGCGGTGGTGATGACGACGATTTTTCCGGAGTCCGCGACTGTTTTTTTTGAAGAGGCACAGCGTCGAAATATGCGGGCGATCGCGGGTTTGATGATGATGGATCGCAACGCCCCCGAGGAACTGCTCGACACGCCTCAACTCGCCTACGATCGCAATAAAAAATTAATTGAAACCTGGCATAATATAGACCGATTAAACTATGCCATTACTCCTCGTTTCGCCATCACTTCGACCCCCGAACAATTGGAAGTTGCGGGACAGTTAAAACGGGAATATACCGACGCTTACGTTCACACCCACCTATCCGAAAATTGCGAGGAATTAAAAACAGTTTCTCGCCTGTTTCCCGAGAGTCGGGATTATCTGGAAGTTTACGAAAAATTTGGACTGGCGGGCGATCGCTCCATTTTTGCCCACTGCATCCACCTGAACGATTCGGAATTTCGCCGCCTCTCTGAATCGGGGGCAGCGATCGCCTTTTGTCCGACTTCCAACCTATTCATCGGCAGCGGACTCTTCAACCTTGCAAAAGCCAAATCGACCTCAACTCCCATCCCCGTGGGTTTGGCGACGGACGTGGGGGGCGGAACCAGCTTTTCGATGTTGAAAACGATGGGAACCGCCTATCAAGTCGCCCAACTGCGGGGGCAAAACCTCTCCCCCTGGCAGGCGTTTTATTTGGCAACATTAGGGGCGGCAAAAGCTCTGCATCTCGACCATTATATCGGAAATTTCGATATCGGTAAAGAGGCGGATTTTGTGGTTTTAGATTGGCGATCGACCCCCGCGATGAAATTCCGCAATCCCCGAGACGAAATTGAGTCGCCGGAAGCACTCGCGGACGTTCTTTTTTCCCTGATGATTCTGGGGTGCGATCGCGCCGTCGATGCCACCTATATCGCCGGGGAATTGGCGGGCGATCGCGATCTCGGTTGATGGGGTGAATGATAGCAATTTTCGAGT
>JBNGCR010000326.1:0-3862 GCA_050045915.1 Limnospira sp. | reverse complement strand
ATGGAGAAACCGGGTTTCTGAGAGTGGCTTTTATTGCATAGCCAAAACTCAGATAGAAACCCAGTTTCTTGCCTCGGAATTGGGGAGAACAGCCGAATTGAACCAACCCTCCGAGCCGATCGCAGCGGGAGGCCGGATGGTTTGGAACCGATCGCCCCTTTCCGGTAGAATTGATGGGGAATTCCCAGAGGATCGGGCGATCGCGACCCGATCCGGGCAATCCCACCGATCGCCCGCAAGGATTACCAACGTTCATCTCCCCCAAATCCATGACCCACCTGCGAACGGCACCGGGCCGCAAAGGAGCCCTCCTCGGTTCCCTGATCGGCATTCTCGTCAATTTGAGCATCTATTTTCCCGCCCCCGTCCGCGCCGAAACTGTGCTGGGGGTGGTGCGATCGCCGAGCAATGCCGCCGACTGGACCCAGGTGGAACGGCGGCTGCAAACGAGTGACATCCGCCACCGGGCGATCAATATCGACGCGATCGATAGCCCGGAAGCATTGCAGGGGATCAAAGTCCTGTTTCTCCCCAACGTAGAAGTGCTGACCACCGACCAAATTCGCATCCTGGAACAGTGGGTCAAACAGGGGGGGCGGCTGATCGCCAGCGGCCCGGTGGGGAACCGCTCCACGCCTTTAGCCCGCCAACTGCTGCGATCGCTCCTCGGGTCCTACTGGGCCTTTCCCCTCAGCAATCCCGCCCGACCGGAAGCCCAAGAAGGCCGCTGCCGCGATCGCGTCTGCCACAGCGTCACCGACTGGGCGCCGTCGTTGGAGGGCGAGGGAACAGTTCCGGGTGGCGTGTTAATTCCCGCGACCCTGCAAAGCTACACCGCCGGCGTCTGGGAAGGTAGCGCGAACTCCGCCGCCGCGATCGCCACCCAACAGGCCATCTATTTAGGGTGGCACTGGGGACAGTCCGAATCTCCCGAAGTGGATGCGGCCTGGTTGCAGGCGGCGATCGGGCGTTACACGATGGGCACCGGGGGAGGACAAGCCGCACCGCAGACCGCCGCCATTCAAACGCCGCCGCCCGCACCACCCGCCCAACCCGCCACGACGATTCAAACGCCGCCGCCCGCACCACCCGCCCAAATGAGCGATCGCCGTTCGGGTCCCCTCAACCCCCGCCCGTCGTTGTTGGAACTGTTCACCGATCCGTCCCAACAGTCCGCCCCCCCCGCCCTGGAAGTGCAACCGGGGAACGAACCCATCGACAACGCCACCGCCATTTCCATGGGGGAAGAATTGGCGAATTTGCTGGGTCGGTTTGAAAATGCCCTTATTGCTTCCTATTCCGGGGACGTGCCGATCAACTTGCAAGTGGCGTCCGCCCAACTCGACGACGCCGTTGCCGGGATGCAGACGATCGCGGCCGTGCCCAAACCCGCCCGGGATGCGATCGCCCAAGCCGAGGAAGCGATCGCCCAATTCCCCCAACTGGTCGCCCAGCAAAACTGGGCCGCCGCCCGCAAACTGTGGCTGGAAGCCCGACAACAACTGTGGCGATATTATCCCACGGACGGGGAACGGGCCGGGGCGGAAATTCGGGCCGTCTGGCTGGACCGGGGAACCATCGTCGCCGCCCGGGGAGAAGCGGGACTGCGGCAGGTGTTCGACCGCCTCGCGGAGGCCGGCATCAACACGGTCTTTTTTGAAACCCTCAACGCCGGATATCCCATCTACCCCTCCCGGGTCGCCCCGGAACAAAATCCCCTGACGGTGGGTTGGGACCCCCTCGCCGCCGCCGTGGAACTCGCCCACGAACGGGACATGGAGTTGCACGCCTGGATTTGGACCTTCGCCACCGCCAACCAGCGGCACAACCCCCTCGTCAGACGGCCGGAAACCTATCTCGGTCCGGTGTTGTCCGCCCATCCGGACTGGGCGAATTTGGACAATCGGGCCCGCACCTGGCACGAAAACGATCGCAAGGCCTATTTGGACCCGGCGAATCGGGAGGTCCGCAGCTATCTGTTGCGGGTGGTGGGCGAAATTGCCCGCACCTACGACGTTGACGGCATCCAACTGGACTACATCCGCTATCCGTTTCAAGACCCGAACCGGAATTTCAATTTCGGCTATGGCATCGCCGCGCGATCGCAATTCAAACAAATGACGGGGGTCGATCCGGTGACGATTACCCCCAGCAACCCCACGATGTGGCAGCGGTGGGTACAATTTCGGGCTGACCAAATTACCAGTTTCGTGGCGGAGGTTCAACAACTGCTGCGACTCAACTATCCCGACGTGATTTTGTCCGTGGCGGTCTTCCCCCACCCGGAAGCGGAACGTATCCGCCAAATTCAACAGCATTGGGAAGTTTGGGCTCGGGAAGGATATGTGGATCTGATCGTCCCCATGACCTATTCTTTGGATACCAACCGCCTGCAGCGCATCGCCGAACCCCTCACCCGCCCGGAAATGTTGCGGGGGACTCTGATCGCCCCGTCGGTGAAACTGTTGGAAATTCCGAATATCGTGGCGATCGACCAAATTCAAGCCCTGCGGGATCTGCCCACCGGCGGCTATTCGATTTTTGCGGTGGAAACCATCGACAATAACCTGCAAGGATTCTTCCGCCGCACCCAAAATGGCAAGGGGTCGGATAGTACGATTATTCCCTACCGCGAACCGTATAAAGCCGCTCTCTCCCGCTATTTGGCACTGAAACGGGAGTGGAGTTTCTTGCTGGCAAATGACCAAATTTGGATCGGAGATGCCGAGCTCAAAGCCCTGAACGCAAAGGCGGACAGTTTGGCGGCAGCCCTGGAAGCGTTGGCGGAGTCTCCCTCGTCTCAAAACCTGCGGGAGGCGAAGCGAGAATTGGTCAGTTTCAAGGCTCAATTTACGCGGGCGATGACCCTGCAAGCCCGGGAAAAACCCTACCAGGTCAGCAGTTGGAAAAATCGCCTGGTGAGTTTGGAGATGCTGTTGAGTTACGGCGAACGGAGGCAGTTTTAGTGGGTCAAATCTCCCCGTCGTCGGAACCGTAGGCGATTTTTAGGCTGAACCAAAAGATGGAAGCGGAAATGACCATAATTACCGCCGCCCAAAACCAGTGCGGCAGGAACAAATATTCGGCCAGTTTGCCGGTGTCGGATACCAAATGGCCGCCGTTGATATTGACCGCGCCGCCGCCGAACAAATAATCCTTTTGGTGGTAGGTGCTGACGATCGCCTGCATCCCCATAAATTGTATCGCGAAAGCCTGGATTTTTTTGGGGGTTTCAAACGCCAGGAATAATATCAAAAATCCCCACAAAGAAATCGCGATCGCGCCGAACCAAGTCCGTATCCACAGGAACACGGACAGCAGCATCACACAACCCAAGACCATCAAACACCAGTGGGCGGTTTTGGCGCGGCGGCCGGATAAAATGAAGATTCCCCCGGCGACGGCCGGACCCAGCGGACCCCCCATCAAAACTAAGGCCCGTCCCAGCCGCCCGCCGAAGGAGACGGAACTGGAAGCGACGCCGGAACCGTCGGAAAATAACAGTAATTTGTGGAAGTCTCCGCCGAGTAAAATGGCGGTCAGTCCGTGCCCCATTTCGTGGAACCAGGTCGCCAATATTGAAAAGGGATAGAGGATATAATTTCCCCAGGAGAATTGCCAGAGGAGTACGGTGGCGATCGCGGCGGCAATTAACCCGATTAACCCCATCTTGGACGATGACGAGTCTTGCAAGTATGACATGAGGTGGTTTTAGATTGGTTGAAACGCGAAGGATTTCCCCTACTGGAGGGGACGGTTCCATTCTACTCCATAAATTTGGGGTCGGGCAATAGGTGGGGGGGAGGGTGCAAGGGTTGCGCCCCGACGGGGTTGATATCGCGGATGGATGTGGCGCGATCGC
>JBNGCR010000325.1:0-3873 GCA_050045915.1 Limnospira sp. | reverse complement strand
CCCCATTCCCCATTCCCCATTCCCCATTACCTGCGCGCAGCGCTATATGTCCGATAATCGTCAACGGGCGAGGTGCGATCGCTCAAAAAACCTCGCCGTCCGGGTTGTGTGAGAACCGTCCGGAGGGCAAACAACCCGATTCGCAGGAACCAAACAGGACGATCCGGGCGCCGGTCGCCGATTGATATCCGAGCTCGGACAACCTGAATTGCTGCTCGGGAACTTGCCACTATGTTTGACACCGTTTGGAATGCATTTCAGCAGGTGGTTTTACCTGCGGCCAAACCGATTGTCACCACCTTTTTTCCGTCCTACGTCGCCTGGTTTGATCGGGTGTGGCCGATCGCCGAGCCCTGGGTGCGATCGCTCCTAAATGAGGCGGAAACGGCGATCGCGCCCATTCTGACATCCGTTGAAAGTCCCCTGTTGGCGGACTCGGAGGCATTGACGGGTTATCAAACCTTAATTGAGACGTCCGGCAATTCCTCGCAACTCTACCTCCTCAGCGACGAAGTGGACATCCTCGCCCCCAGTTATTTCGCTTTGGAGATTGCAGCCACGGGGGAAGTTTCGCCGGATTGGACGATCGCGAACCCCGCCGGCATTCTCGCTTTGGACGGGGACGATTTTCTGATCGCTTCCCCCCAAACCGATGTCATGAACGGGAATCGGGGCGACGATCGCCTATTCGGGTGGGACGGGGACGATTTGATCCGGGGCGGGAAGGGCAACGATCGCATCGGGGGAGATGCCGGAAATGATGTCATCAACGGCAACCGCGATCGCGATGAAATTTGGGGCGGGGAGGGAAACGACCTGCTGCGGGGCGGACGGGACGACGACACGTTGCGGGGGGAAGGGGGAGACGATATTTTATTGGGCGATCGCGGGGCGGATTTATTAATTGGAGGAAGCGGCGGCGATCGCTTCGTTTTGGCGACAGATGCGGAGGAGACGGGGGACGATATCCTCCTGGCGGACGTGATCGAGGATTTGAACCCGGCCGAAGGGGACCGGATCGCGATCGTGGCGACGTTTGACGCGGCGGATCTGAGTTTCCAAACCTTTGAACCGACGGAAGCCGCCGTGGGGGGAACCATCATCCGCCAAACCAGCACGGGAAATGTCCTCGGCGTGGTGCAGGGAATCACCGATACCGCCGTTGTTTCCGATGCGATCGTGATCGTGGCGGCGGACGATCCGGCTCTGATGCTGGGATGACCGGAGACATCGGCCAGAATGGAAAAAAATTAGATAATCGAAAATAGGCTCAATTTTGCCCCCATTTACTGCCGTTTTGAAATCAACTCACCGTTCATGATCGATCTGGTATGGCTGCTGGTCTGCTCCGGTTTGGTCTTTTTGATGCAACCGGGGTTTATGTGTCTGGAGTCCGGGCTGACCCGATCCAAAAATAGCATCAACGTCGCCGTCAAGAACCTGGCCGACTTCGGAATTTCCGTGGGACTGTTTTGGGCGATCGGCTACGCTTTAATGTTTGGCGCCTCGAAAGCCGGGATTTTCGGCTCGACCTATTTTTTTATCGATGTCGGCGATACCCCCCGTCTGGCGGCTTTTTTCCTGTTTCAAACCATGTTTTGCAGCACCGCCACCACCATCGTTTCCGGGGCGGTTGCGGAGCGGATGCGGTTCCAAGCCTACCTGATCGTCGCCACCCTCGTCTCCGGTTTGATTTATCCGATTTTCGGACATTGGGCCTGGAATGGCATCAATAACGGCTCGGACTCGGGTTGGTTGCAGGGACTCGGATTTGTGGATTTCGCCGGATCGACGGTGGTGCACAGTATCGGCGGCTGGGTGGCTCTGGCTGCTTTGCTGGTGATCGGCCCTCGGGCGGGCCGGTTTCCCAAGGGGCAGCGTCCCCGCAAAATTAACGGCTCGAATTTGCCCCTGTCGGTTCTGGGGGCGATGTTGCTGTGGCTGGGGTGGTTGGGGTTCAACGGCGGCAGTACCCTGGTTTTGACCTCGACGGTCCCAATTATCATCGTCAATACGGTTTTGGCGGGGGTGGGGGGGATGTTGAGCGCGATCGCGATCGGGGGGTGGCGCCGGGGTATCGTCGAGGTGGAATCGCTCATCAATGGCTCTATTGCCGGATTGGTCGCGATTACGGCATCTTGTCATGTGGTGGGGACGGCCCAGGCTGTGGCGATCGGGGCCGTGGGATCGGCGATCGCGATGGGGGTGTCCCGGCAGTTGCTCCGCTGGCGCATCGATGACGCGGTGGATGCGGTGGCCGTCCACGTCGGGGCGGGGGTGTGGGGAACCCTGGCGGTGGCGTTTTTCGGGCGCCCGGAGTTGCTCCAAACCGGGTTGAATCCCCTCGCCCAATTGGGGGTGCAACTTCTGGGAATTGCGAGTGCCGGAATATGGGGTTTCGGCTTCAGTTTGATATTACTCTTTTTCATCGATCGCCACGTCCCGTTGAGAATTTCCCGCGACGGGGAGCGGGTGGGGTTGAACATTTCCGAACATCGGGCGAAGTCGGAGATTTACGAGCTGTTTCATGTGATGGATTTTCAGGCAAGAACCAAGGATCTGAGTTTGCGGGTTCCGGTGGAACCGTTTACGGAGGTCGGGCAGATCGCCGAGCGTTACAACCAGGTGATGGATGCCTTGGAAGAGGCGGTGCGGACGACGGATGCGATCGTGGAAACGGCGACGGATGCGATTCTGACGTTTGCGGTTTCTCCGCTGATTATTTTGACGGCAAATCCCAGTGCAGAGAAGGTGTTTGGTTATTCCCCGGAGGAGTTGATCGGCATGGAGATCGGCCGATTGGTGAGTGCGGATGTCGATTCTGCCAATGCGGATGATTTCTCAATTTGGAATTGGCTCGAAACCGGATTGCAAGAGGGGATCGGGTGGCGGGCGGACGGTTCCGGGTTCCCCGTGGAAGTGGCGGTGACGGAGGCGAAATTGGGGGCGCGATCGCTGTTGATCGGCACGTTTCGGGATATCAGCGATCGCAAAAAAGCGGAGGAATCCCTGGCCTCGGCTTACCGGGAAATTCAAGTGTTAAACGACCGCCTCCGGGCGGAGAATCAATCCCTCAATTTGGAATTAGAAATCACCCGCCGCCTGCAGCGGATGCTACTCCCCACGGAGGCGGAATTGCAAAAAATTAAGAATCTGGATATCGCGGGTTACATGGAACCGGCGACGGCAATCGGCGGGGATTATTACGACGTACTCGCCTCGGGGGGAGGGTTGACGATTTGCATGGGGGACGTCACCGGACACGGCTTGGAAAGCGGCATGGTGATGTTGATGGCACAGACGGCGGTGCGGACGCTTTTGGAGGCGGGAGAAACGGACCCGGTGCGCTTTTTGGATATCCTCAACCGCACGATTTATTTGAACGTGGTGCGGATGAATTGCGACAAAAATATGACTCTGGTATTATTGGATTATCAGGATGGGGAATTGCGCGTCTGCGGCCAGCACGAGGAGGCGATCGTGGTGCGGAAAAATGGCACGGTGGAGCGCATCGAAACCATCGATTTGGGATTTCCCATCGGTTTGGTGGACGACATCAGCGAGTTTATCAACCACTTTACCACCCACCTCAATCCGGGTGATGTTGTCGTTCTATATACGGACGGAATTACGGAGGCGGAAAATTGCGATCGCGTCCACTACGGCATCGAACGTCTCTGCGAAATTGTCTCCCAAAACCGCGATCGTACCGCCACCGAAATCCGGCAGTCGATCATCAATGATGTCCTGGAGCACATCGGCACCCATGAGGTTTACGACGACATGACGCTGTTGGTGTGCAAGCAGCGGGCGCCCGTTGTGTAGGGGCGAATGGCGATCGGCCTCCGCGAAATTTGCTCAATTGAAAGGGGT
>JBNGCR010000324.1:0-3907 GCA_050045915.1 Limnospira sp. | reverse complement strand
AGGGAATAGGGAATAGGGAATAGGGAATAGGGAATAGGGAATAGGGAATAGGGAACTGAAACTGCTTTTCTATAAGGGTTTTAAGGTTTCTTACCCAATTCACACCCTCAACACGCTCTTCGCTCGTTGCTATAAATGGGCATTTCAGTCGGGAAGAAGTGGGATTTGTTAAACTGCGGTAATCGGTTTGATTCGCGATCGCGCCTATCCCATGTCTCAACAAAAAAACGAAACGCTGATTCTGATTGTCGCCCTGTTGATTACCGGGGGATTGTTGGCTGTCGGTTATTTTGCGTTCCGGCAGTGGCAGTCCGGGACGCCGGAAAATATCCCCGACTCGTCCCAAACCTCCCCATCCCAACCGTCTCCCCGACCGGATGCCGGGGAAGTGGCGGGTTCGGTGAGTCGGGGCGATCGCCTGTTGGTGGCCAGCCAGACGTCGGCGGCGAAGCGGGCGGGGATCGAAGCGTTTGCCGCTGGGGATTATGATCGCGCGATCGCGGAATTTGAGGCATCTTTGCAGGACAATCGCAACGATCCGGAAACGCTCATTTACTTGAATAATGCCCGCATCGGCGATCGCAAGGCTTACACCATCGCCGCCGCCGTCCCCGCGAGCACCTCGGAAAATGCGGCCCAGGAGATGTTGCGGGGGGTCGCCCAGGCCCAAAACGAGGTCAACGAGGCGGGCGGCATCGGTGGGGTGCCCCTGCGGGTGGTCGTCGCGGACGATGCCAACAGCCCGGAAGCAGTTAAAAAGGTGGCGGCTTCCCTGGTGGAGGAGTCCGACGTGTTGGGGGTGGTGGGGCATTTCGGCAGCGACGTCACCCTGGCCGCGGCGCCGGTGTACGAAGAAGGAGAATTGGTGGCGATCACCCCGACGAGTACCTCCGTGGAGTTATCGACGGCGGGGGATTATATTTTTCGCACGGTCCCGAGCGATCGCTTCACGGGCAATGCGTTGGCAAAATACACGGTTGAGGGCCTCAATCTGAAAGAAGTGGCGGTTTTTTACAATGCCGAGAGCAATTACAGCCGCTCCCTCAAAGATGAATTAACCACCGCCCTTTACGGGGATGGGGGGGAAGTGGTGGCCGAATTTGACCTCGCCGCCCCGGATTTTAACGCCTTTCGAGTTCTGGAAGAAGCCAAACAGCGGGGGGCGGAAGTGATCGTTTTGGCCGCGAACACGGAAACCCTGGACCCGGCGCTGCAGGTGGTGCGGGCCAATCGCGGGGAATTGCCGGTTTTGGGGGGAGACAGCCTCTACAAGCCGGAAACCCTGAAAGTCGGGGGAGACAGCGAGGACATGGTGGTGGCGGTGCCCTGGCACGTCATGGCTGATCCGAGTTCGGAATTTCCCGGCGCGACGCAGCAGTTGTGGGGGGGGGACGTGAACTGGCGCACGGCGATGGCCTACGACGCGACGGAAGCGCTGATCGCGGCCCTGGCGGAAGATCCGACCCGCCGGGGGGTGCAGGAGGTGCTCTCGGACCCGGGTTTTTCGGCCGAGGGCGCCACGGGGACGATCCGGTTTTTGGCTTCGGGCGATCGCAACCAGGCGGTGACGCTGGTGCGGGTGGAACCAGGGCGGCGATCGGGCTTCGGCTACGATTTCGTGCCGGTTTCGGAGGGGTTGTAGGGATCGGGGATGTCGATGTCGTAGTGGTGGCAGAGCGATCGCACTTTTTCGCGGATTTTCTCCCGGACAGCTTCCCGAATGGATTCGGGCGCGATGACGACCATATCCGGCGCATTTTGCAGGATTTCCCGGACAAACCAATAGGTGTTGGAGATGCGGCGGCGCACTTGTTTGATTTTGGGGTTCTCCTGCAGCCAGGTTTCGCTTTCGTCGGTGGATCGGGTTTTGTAGGATAAAGCGAGGCGATTGTGTAAGTGCACTTCGACGGAAATGCGATCGAGGTCGGGTCGCCACGGGCCGGATACGGGACGCACGGCCGCTTCCGGGATGCGATCGAGCCGCAAACACCAATTGTGTCGCAGCGGTTCGATATCCAGGTTTCCCTCGGTTTCGTCACACCAACAATCGAGGTACTGGCGTTCTTCGTGGGGGACGATTTCGGCGTGGCGGACGGTAAATTGCCACGGACGGCCCATCGCGTCCTGGTAGAGGAGTTGAAAGGGCTCTCGGCGTTTGATGTGGCGATCGATTTCCAGCCTCCAGGGGGGGGGCGGGTTGCCCAGAAACGCTTCGATTTGGTTTCGCAGGGGGATCGAGAGCTCGCCGCGATCGCGCAATAATTTGGCGATGGCGATCGCTTCTTCCAGGTGGCCCGCGTCGATGGCATCGTTCCGGGCTCGTTCCAGGGCTTGAATGCGGGCGTCGGACCAATCGTGGTTGGGGGCGATCTGGAGTTGCTGACGGGCGATCGCTTCTACCAATTTGGAGATATTGGCGCGATCGCCCCATTTTTTGCCAAATTCCAGGGCGAGAGCTTCCAATTCGCTTTTATCCCGTTCGGACAGGGACAGGGTGACGGTGCGGCCTTTGCGACTCATATTTGTACGGACACTTTACCAGTAAACTATCTTGCTGATTCCAATTTTGGGGGATAGAATCGGGAATATCAACGTTATACGGACACAAAAATTCACCCATGTCCGACACCAGCATTATCCTCAAACCCGTTTTCTCCTGTCCGGCGGATGGGAATATTCCCCGGGTGAAATTGCCCCCAGATTGGCGTTTATCCTGGCATCAGGCGGAAACCGTGACAGCCATTCGCGACCCGAATATCGATGTTGTGATCAATAGTGCTTTGACGGGGGACGGTAAAACTTTACCCGCCTATGTGGACACATTTGAATCCCCCGATTGTTGCGTGATGGGGTGCTATCCCACCAACGAACTCGCCCGAGATCAGGAAATTGCCATCCGGGGTTATATCGAACAGTTCCAACCGTCTCCGGAACCGCGAATGGTGCGCCTGAGCAGTGCGGAGTTGGAGGCTTATTCTGAAAGTAATAATATCAGAAAAGGGGCGGCGATCGCAACCCGCGCCGGCCAGTCGGAAATTTTGCTGACGAACCCGGATATGCTGCACTATCTGCACCGGGGAGCGTATACCTGGAAAAACGACAACCCCGATAAGCTGTGGGGTCGGATTGACAAGGATTTCGATTTATTCGTTTTTGATGAATTCGGGTTATTTTCTGCCCCGCAAATTGCCAGCGTCATCAATACCGCACTTTTGATCAAAAATACCAACCGCCGGAAAAAGTTTCTCTTTTTGTCGGCGACACCGGATGAAAATTTGCTGGAAAAATTGCATCTGGCGGGTTTCCGGATGAAGGCGATCGATCCGGTTTGGGAGCAGAAATATCAGTTTCCGGACACTGCCGAAGAGGAACAACAGTTATTATCCCAAGGATGGCGGCAGGTGACGCGGATGGTTCGACTCAACTTTGAAGGGTTGGAACCGACGGCGGGAGCGTCCGAAGCCTGGTTGAGAGAGAACGGCGATCGCATCCTGAATCAATTTTTGCAGAATTCCGGCAGTAAAGGGGCAATTATTCTCAATTCCATTGCATCCGTCAAGCGGCTAGTGCCATTTTTCAGAAATTTATTTGAACCCCAAGGATTGACGGTAGGGGAAAATACGGGATTATCTGGAAAGGCCGAAAAAGCGCGATCGCTCTCCTCCGATCTGGTGTTGGGAACCAGCACCATCGATGTCGGCGTTGACTTTAAAATTAATTTCCTCATTTTTGAATCCGCCGATGCGGGGAACTTCATCCAGCGGTTGGGACGTTTAGGAAGACATGAGGGATATTTCCGAAATGGAGACTGGGTGAAATTTGCAGAATTTACGGCTTTTGCATTGGTTCCCAAGCCAAATCCAAATAAATCCCATGAGTATCAACATTTATCGCTGCGAATTAGAAC
>JBNGCR010000323.1:0-3959 GCA_050045915.1 Limnospira sp. | reverse complement strand
TCGCCATGAACTTGTCGGGGGAGAGAAAAAAAATTTGCGTAAAATTCTGTATTTCGGCCGATAGGTATGATAGGCGCGATCGATTTTGATGGGGGAGTGCGATCGCGTCCCGTTTGTATGGCTCGGCGCGATCGCCGTCCGATACCGTGATTTAGGAAACTTTACAGCAAAAAGTTCGGCACTGTTTGATAATAAAAGTATAAACCGGAGGAATTGGCCGCGTTTATGAGAAATCATTCAGCTTTTAAATGTCGCGATCGCCCGTCTGGCAAAGGCTTCGGACGTTCTCGGGGCGGGGGGTCGGTGGAAAAAGTGTTGCATCCTTTTTTAGAACTTTTGCCGGGGGAGGGGCGATCGCATCCCGGAAGTCCCCACCCAGACTCACCTCGAACCGATTCACCCCCTCACTCTCTGACACCTTACTATTGCGACTTTTCCTATGGGCGTCATCTATATTGGCGATCGCGCCACCGGCAAAACTTCCCTAGTCCTGGAACTGGCTCACCCCAGCAGCCAGTACGTCACAGTGACCGATCCCCCGTACAAACAGCTTAAAAGCACTCTCTACAGTGACCAGGAGGGGGGAACCCGTGCCACGGATGCCAGCCAAGCCACCTACGATCGCCAACTTGAAATCGAAGTCACCCTGCCGAGCCGACCCAAAACCATCTATACCGAATGGGTCGATACGCCGGGGGAAATTTGGCGATCGAGTTGGCAAAGGGACAACCCCGACAAATGGACACAATTCTTAGAAGTGGCCCGCCGCAGCCAGGGGGTGTGCCTCGTCCTCCCCCCCTACCGGGAAATTATCCGCCAGGACGATGGCATCGTTCCGGAAAACTTTATCACCCAAAAACAATGGATTCAACGATTCGATCGCTGGGTGAAATTTTTCCGCCACGACTGTCCCCGAGCCAAACATCTCGTCCTCTGCCTCAACAAAGCCGACCTCATCCGAGGCATCGACCTGCAACGAGAAGCGGAAAAACTCGCCTACCATCCCGTCAATGCCGAAATGAACTGGATGCAACGCAACGACTACGCTTTCAAACGGTTTTTCCGTCCCCTACAATCCCACATCGCTCAACTCAATCAATACACCTCCGGTTTATCCGTGAAATGTTTCATCACCAGCATTTACAGCCGGGAACTGGTGGAACTTCCTTGGATTTATCTGGGCACTTATCTTAGCAACGACGGATAAAGGAGTCAGTTATGGGCAACATTTGCATCATCGGCCCCCGAGCATCTGGAAAAACCACCTATCTCGCCGGACTCAGCTACTTTTCTGAGTACAAGGGTTCCCGCAGCGAATACACCATCGAACCCGTCAACGAGGAGACTCACAAGCTGGCGACAGATGCCGAGCAGATGATTTATGAGGGGTTAGTTTTCGAGCCGACAAATCTTGCACGCATCAAAACTGTCGATGATCTTCCTGACTATTCCTTTCAAATTGAAGTCAAGCAGGGATTCCTCAAACCCAAAATTCAGATCCAACTCACCGTTCGCGACTATCCCGGCGAAGTGTTCGATAAAATTATTCACGCTTCCCAAGACCCGATTCTGGAAGAATTTATCGACGAATGTTTTCGGGCTGACGTTGATGGTTGTCTGCTGCTGTTTACCGAGTGGGAAAGCAACCAAGATCGATTTTATAGCCGATTGATGAAGCAATTTTTCAAAATCATGGACGAACACGATCGCCTCAATAATTATCGCCTAGCCGTCGCCATGAGTAAATGCGAACGGGGGGAAATTTGGCCGGGACGACTCGACCCGGAAACTGACCTATTTGGCATTTACTTGAAAACAACCCTCAAAACCCTCAAAAAAAACATTCCCCCCAAGAACTTGCAGTTTTACGCCATGTCAACCTTCGGCGTGTTGGGACATCATGACCCCCGCCCCAACCGGGTGGATGTTGAGGGAAAAAATGGGCGAGCCTCGACTTTACGGGAATCGAGCCGGTGGCAACCTTACAACTTAGTCAAACCGTTGTGTTGGTTAAGTACGGGCAAAATCTGAAGTTGAAGAGTCAATCGATCATGCTATTTGACAACAAAACTAACTCGAAATCATCATCCGTCAAAACCTTGGGCGGAGAGTCGGTGGTGCGAATTATCGGCGATCGCGCTTCTGGGAAAACCACTTATTTGGCATCCCTCGCCTACTGGCCCAATGCCAGCCCCGACAGTCCCGTTCAAACCGTCTCCCCCGTCGGCGAAGACAGCGAGAAACTGGTAGAACAAGCCAGAAACATCCTGGAACAGGGATTAATATTCGAGGGCACGAACCTCCTCGATATCGACGCCGTGAAGGACTACACCCTCAGCATCACCCTCAAAGATCACTTTTCCTGGTGGCGGGGGTCGGGAAATATGGTGCAAATCAACATCAGTTGCAAGGATTACAGCGGCGAGTTTTTCTCCGATTTGCTGCATAAAAGTGGCGATCCCATGCTGGATGATTACATCGACGATTGCTGTTTGGCGACGGGGTTGATGGTACTCGTGGATGGAACCGCCCATCGCAAGGATAAGGAGTATAGCATGGGGATGGAAAAACTGTTGGTGGAACTCGATCGCGCCGAGTTGAATAACCAACATCGACGCATTGCCTTCGTGTTGGGTAAGTGCGAACAGTCCGAATTGTGGGTGAACCGCCACGAACCGAAAAAGTTGGCAAACATGAGATTTCCCAAACTCTCGGCTCAACTGGAAAGCTATTCCAAACTCAACGGCGTGGGGGTGGAGTATTTCACCACTTCCGCCTTTGGAATTTTGGGGAAACAGTACCCCGAACCCAACTCGCAACGGTTGAAGCGATCGCGCGAGGGGACGACTTCGGTGATTAAAAAACCGAAACGCTGGCGCCCTTTTGGTTTGGTCGCCCCCATTTACTGGCTTTGTACCGGAAAACGCCACCCGGAACTCGATCGCGACTAAATGCGATATTCCCGATGTCCTCATTTGCAATCCTGTGACAGCCATGACGACGATCTACATTGACGAATTTAGTACCGGAATTGAAGTTAAACCAACTCCCGATGGCGGGTGGGAATCGGGGGGATTTACCGGAAAGTACATAAATTGTACCCGTGAAATTCCCCAGGAAATATTAAATGCAATTTCTAGTGGAGAATTTTCCTTATCAGAAGGGGGCATCCAAGAGCGTCCGGCGATGGTGGGGCGACAAGTCGGGGGATATTCCGTGGTAGCCGTCGTCACCCGGGGACGAGATGATCGCGGGCGGGGCCTATCGGTATACCGCTATTTTTGGTGTGAGGGAAAGGACTATATCGAGGCAATTTTACGATGGATGGGGAGTAATCCTCCCGTCTTCAATCCGTTGGGAGCAACCCCGCGAACAGAAGAATATAATAATGTTGAACTAAACTCTGTTAGCTTGGAAAATTTTCAAGAATGTTTAACGTCATCACCACCCATCGTTATTCCCCATGAAAAACGCTGTCAACCGTTGATATTAAACGAGATAACGAAACAATTCCCAGACGTGATGGGAAACCGTGCTTGGGCTTATAATGTGGCAGCATTAGAAGATCCCCAGTATTTCCAAGTCATTTATCCCGCCAGCCCCGAAGCGGAAGCCCTTTTCCAGCAAGTTTTAGCCCATCGTCCCCGTGGTAGTGAGTCCGGATTTATCTCTGGGGTAGCGGGGATTAAAACGGCGATCAGAGCTATTATAAAAGGTCGCGTCAAACCAGAACATATCAACAGTCTGGAAGTTGCTTTAGCCAATCCCCAAATTAATGATGACTTTTGGAACAAACTCTTAGATGGTCAAGGAGCATCTAAAGCCTATAAAGACAAAATCTACTCCGAACCGATGGTTCGCCTGTTGACCTTAAAAGCCCTACTCATACCGAAATTCTTGCCAAACTTTTTGATTTGGATGCAAACCGCCCCCAAACCGGATGACTGTTGGGAATCTTG
>JBNGCR010000322.1:0-3999 GCA_050045915.1 Limnospira sp. | reverse complement strand
AGGGAGAGGGCCCTCAACCCAACCTATCCCACGCCTCCAATACCAGGCGCCGCGTGCGGTATTCTCCATAGGCTTTCATTTCATTGTTTTTTAAGACTCGGAAAGTTTCGCTGGGGAAGTCGTCGCCGTGGATGTCGGCGGGGTCCAGGATGTAGCGGAGCTCGTCCCGGGTGAGCCCGTAGAGGCGGGCGTATTTTGCATCTAATTCCGCTTTTAATATGGCGCGGCGATTTTCGTCCCAAATGAAGGGCTCGCCGCTGTATCCCATATCCGCCGCGAAGGGTTTCATGTCGTGGGAGGTGTACACCAGTTCCAGGACGCGGCTGCTGATGTATTCGATGTCTTCTGGGGTGTACCAGTCGGGGGGGATGATGGGAAGTTGTTTGAGGATGAAATAACTGAAAGATGTTCCGCCTAATTTTTGTCGGGTGACAAAATCAAAAACCAAACTATTCAGATTTGCCAATAAACAAGAAAACTTATTAACATGATTTTCACTGACAAAAAGTAAAGGGCCTTTGTGGCCGACAGCAACTTTAGGAAGTAAGCTAAAAATTGCGGTGCGTTCATCGGTCGATCTGCAAACATCTCGAAATCCTAACAGCCATTCTTTATCCCATCGATCGCCCAATTTATTTTCAACTTCGGTGCGATCGACCCAGTAACGTGGCGTAACGGAATAATCGGGATTTTGTTTGTCTTCGATGGGCGAATTTTCAATTTTTTCTCCTTTATACGTTCCATGTCTATGATCGAATTGCCAAAACATTTTTCCTTCATAAAGCGGAAGGCGATCGCTTTCCGGTTCGTTATAAAACAAACCGCTATCGTTTGACATATCAAACATTCGCATAAACGAAATACCCCAAGGATTTTCGCCCGTCTGTTCGTTTTCCAATACCGGAACTCGCCGATAAATTTTCTTCGTCAATTCCGCATCCGTGCGAGTTCGGAAAATTGGACAGGTTAGAGTATTGGGATTCATCAATTGTATATCTTCGGGCTGCAACTCAAATTTTCTGGATAAATCATTGACTTGATTTGGCTCTAGCAAAAAGAAAGAAAAATCAGTTGTTTTTATGTTTGATTTTCCAATGACTATCAGTGCAAACTTATAGTTTCGATGGACGGCAGAAAAAATGCCGTGTCTATTTTCAAAATCAAAGAGTGTCTTCAACGATTTTTTTTTCACTAAATCCCCAAAAAAATGCTGGCAAGTCGCATCCGTCGCGATACCCGTCGGAACGATAATTCCCGCATAGCCAGAATCAGAAATCAGATTTCTTGCCGTTTCTGAAAAAACGGCATAAGTGTTAATTTTTCCGGTGGCAGTTAATGGAAACCGCCGCGACTCTCGGATAAATTTATTCTGTGCGTCCGCGAAATATTTGGCATCCGCCCAAGCCTTCGCCAACTGCGGATTTTCCTGCGGCAACTTGGCGATCAACTTTTTCCGTGCCACGCTTGTTTTTGCCGAAACGATTGTATCATCCTTCCCGGCAAAAAACTCCTTTTCTGCAATTTGTAATTGTTCCCAAGGCGGATTCCCCAAAACGCAGTCAAACCCGCCATTCTCGAACACATCCGGAAACTCGATCGCCCAATGAAAAAAGCGATAAGAATCCGCCACCCGGTTCGCCGCATCTATGATGGCAAATAAAGCCGTCCCCTCCCGCGTCAACTCCTCCGCCGTCGCCCCTTCCAACACCCGATGCAACGTCGCCGAAGTGGGAATTAACTGCAAATTCTGCAACGTCAGGGGGGTAAAAAATGCCGCCGTCCACAAATTACAAGCCGTGCGATCGCGCCACCATTTCAAATTCTCCGGACTGTGCAGCAGTTGGTATTCCTCCGCCTTCCGCTTCACCTCATCCGTCGTCGTTTCCGGACTCTCACCCAAGGCCTGAAACCCCTTAGCATACTCCTGGCGTCCCGCCGATTTCGGGTCTTCAAAAACCAGCGATAACTGTCCGGTTGCCATATCCTTAAGTTCCTGCTTGTTGCGCTTTTTAAAACTGGCGACAACCTTCTTATCGTCCCCCGCCATCGCCTTAAAAGCCGCGTCCGGTATCCCCTCATCCAAACAATCCACGTCCAACACCCCGACGATGGAATTACCGCACTTAATCCGGTGGTCCAAAAAGTTCAGCGGCAACCCCCGACAGAACCCCTCAATCCACAACGCCACCTTGCACAAATCCACAGCCAAGGGATTCAAATCCACCCCATAAATACAATGTTGAATCACATCCCGAATCGCCTGTCGCAGCGGTTCCGGCCCCGGCTGTGCCTCCCCCGTCCGCACCCGGGCCAACTCCTTCCCCAAACGCCGCGCCGCCGCCAGGAGAAAGTGCCCCGAACCGCAGGCAGGGTCACAGATTTTCAACGATAAAAGCACCTCTTCGCGGGAGGGAGTAGGGAGTGGGGAGTGGGGAGTAGGGGAGGTTTGATGATTTTCGATTTCTTGCAATCGTTGGGCAATAACCGGTTCGAGGGCACTTTCGATCAACTGTCCCACCAAAGCCGGGGGAGTGTAATAAGAGCCCGTAGTTTTGCGATCGCTTCCCGTCACCAAACGGAAATAGTAAATCCCGGACTTGCACTCAATTTTGGGGTTGAAATCCAGTAAACTTTCGTAGACGCTGCCCAACTCCTCCACATCCAAGGCGCCGTAATTCACCCGCCGCCACTGACCCTTATTTTCGTACAGCGACAGGTGTCGGATAGCCGTTTTTAAGTCGTGGTTGTCGATCGCATACCCGTCCAATTCCGCCAAAGATTCCGACCCGAATAAATCCCCGTTCAAAGGGGACAAATCCAACAGCCGCCCCCGCCAATTTTCATCAAATAAAGCGAACGTCACCCGCAACCCCTGCCACAAATCCTGATATCCCTCCCGCCGATAGCTGGGTTTTTCGGCGATCGCCCGCAATCGTTCGATGCTGTAATATTCGGTGTAAATTCGCGCCTTCTCCGCGTCCGAACCCGCCAGCAGGGCGCCCCGGGACTCAGCCACCATCAAAAACAGTAGGCGGTAAATCAGCCGCAGCAGTTGCCGGTAAAACGTCTCGCCGTCCAGGTCCCCGCCTTCGACGCGATCGCGCAATTTTCTGCTATTCTCGTGCTGGAGGAACCCCGTCCCCAACAGCACCAGGGCCCGTTCCACCCCGTCCCGCAGGCGATCGCGCACCCGTCCCCCCTGCTGCAGGGACTCCTGGTGGTAAAATTCCAGCAGACAGCGATCGGCGTCGTCCGCATCCCGGGGAAGCCGCGATCGGTGAAACAGGCGATAAAATAGCCCAAATTCCGCGAAATTCTCCCCGTCGAGAATCTGTTCCAGGTCAAATTCGATATAACTCAACCGCGTCATCAGGCTAGAATCCCGCAGCAAACGCCACCGCAGCCCGTTCGTAACCACCGCCCACAGGTGTTCCGTGCGGTTCAGGTACTCCTGTACAAGGGCATGGGCTGAAAGCCGTGGCGTGCCACTGGGGGGGCGCTCCTCCAATCGCACCCCCGCCCCGACGATATGCACGGGAGGTTTATCCGTCCCCAGTTCAGCCCGGTGAGAAATGGCGTAGGTGAGCCCCTCCACCACCTCCGCCTTGGCCACATAAACCGGGTCATAACCCAAACTCCGCAGCAGCGGCACCACCCACTGTTCCCGAGTCGCCGTCGTCGCCGCATCCCCCTCCGGTAGCCGGGAAAAAGCCCGCCGGAACGCCGCCCAGTAGGCTTTCGCATCCCCCCAGGCGATCGCAATTTCATCCGCCAACTTGTCACTTTTTCCGAGTCCAAAATCCTCAGCCGCCTGACCCTTGATATCCCCGGCCAACAAATCCGAAGTCAGGTCAGAGACAATCAAATTTCCTTCAATTTGTAACCCTGATAAATTAGCCATTGTTTCTCCTGATATAGTGCTGGGGATTAGGGAGTGGGATGATTAAATCTCCATCAATAACTCCTCCGTGTCCTCTGTGCCTCTGTGGTTAAAAATTG
>JBNGCR010000321.1:0-4005 GCA_050045915.1 Limnospira sp. | reverse complement strand
GGGGCTGAAGCCCAACAACTCACTGATATTTAATCATGAAAAAGTATCCGATATTGGGGAGTGCTTTAATTCTGTTTTTATCTCTCCCCGTTAGTTGTACAATTCCCGAGAACGAACCCGAACAATTGGGGGCGGGCGATCGCGCCGTCGCCCAAGAACAGAATCAAAATTTAGATCGGCTATTTCCCCCCGATGCCACCCTTGAAAAAGTGGCGGAGGGGTTCAAATTTATCGAGGGACCCGTCTGGCATCTGGACGGATTTTTGCTGTTCAGCGACATTCCCGCCGACACGATTTATCGGTGGAAACCCGACGGGGAATTGACCGTATTTCGACAGCCCTCCGGCAAAGCCAACGGCAACGCCCTCGACGACCAAAATCGGTTGATTACCGGCGAACACGATAACCGCCGCGTCTCCCGCACCGAAGCGGACGGAACGATCATGACTCTCGCCGATCGCTACAATGGAAAACGCCTCAACAGTCCCAACGATCTCGCCCTCCACTCCGACGGCAGCATCTATTTCACCGATCCGCCCTATGGCATCAAATCGGAACAGGAAGAATTGGGATTTTACGGAATTTATCGCCTCGCCCCGGACGGAGAATTGACCTTACTCAACGATGAGATGATCCGCCCCAACGGCATCACTTTTTCCCCGGACGAATCCCAACTTTATGTCAACGATTCCCAGGAGGGATACATCCAAGTTTTTGACGTGGGAGAAGATGGCACGTTGGCGAATGGGAGACGCTTTGCGGAACTCAAAGATCCGGATCTCTCTGGTGTCCCTGATGGCATGAAAGTGGACGGTGAGGGGAATATTTACAGTACCGGACCTGGCGGCGTGTGGATATTTTCGCCGGACGGGGAGCGACTGGGTATCATCAAAGTGCCGGAAACCGCCGCCAATTTGGCTTGGGGCGATCGCGATCGCCGCACCCTTTACATCACCGCGACGTCCGGATTGTATCGAATTCGCTTGAACGGGGAGTAGGAGTAGGGAATGGGGAATGGGGAATGGGGAATAGGAAATCGGGAATCGGGAATGGGGAATAGGAAATCGGGAATCGGGAATGGGGAATAGGGAATGGACGAATGCCAGGGAGTCCCTACTTTTTTTGTGTGGGGAAAGTGCGATCGCATCCTCAACCGTTCCGGGAAGTGGTACAACTGATTGAAGTGTGCGATGGGGTGCGATGCTCGAATCCGGCCCGATCCCACATTTTCAAATTTTAGGAACTTCCCACCTCGCGCATTTTTTTCATGAACGGCAACAGTTTCGGACGCTTGTGGATTTTGACGCTCACGCTTTCCGCCATCGGGGGGATCTTGTTGCCGTTGGGGGCGATCGCGACACCCGGCCCGAATCCAGACACCTGGAACCAACTTCAACAATACAGCCAGGAAGGACGAAAACAGAAATCCCGACAGTCCCAAGTCACCTCGGTTTCCCAACTCTCCGACGTCCAACCGACGGACTGGGCTTTTGAAGCGTTACAATCCTTGGTGGAACGGTTCGGCTGTATCGCGGGCTATCCCGACGGGACCTTCAAGGGAAATCGATCGCTGAGTCGGTACGAATTCGCCGCCGGAGTCTACGCCTGTGTTGATCGCATCGAGGAATTGATCGAAGCCGGAACCCGCGATCGCATGACGCAGGGCGAATTACTGGCCCTCCAACGACTCCAAAACGAATTCGCGGCGGAATTAGCCCTGTTGCGGGGCGATATACGGAGTATCGATGTCCGCCTCGACGAAATAGACGACAATCAATTTTCCGTCACCACCAAACTGCGGGGGGAGGCGATTTTCGCCCTCACCGATGCCTTCGGGGAAGATACCGGATCGGATCAAACCGTCTTGCAAAACCGGGTCCGCCTCGACTTCAACACCAGTTTCACCGGACGGGATCTGTTACTCACCCGCCTGGAAAGTGGGGACGCCGAACCCTTCAACGGGGGCGTCATCGGCCAGGGCACCCAGACATTTAATATAACGGACGATACCGATAACTCCGTGCGGTTGGCGAGATTATTGTACCAGTTCCCCGTCGGCGATCGCTTCAATTTCACCCTCGCCGCCAAGGGCGCCACCTGGGATGATTTCGTCCCCACCCTCAACCCCTACCTCGACGACTACGACGGCGGAAACGGTTCGCTGAGTGCCTTCGGACAGCGGAACCCCATCTACCGCCTCGGGGGAGGCACCGGGATCGGGATTAACTATCAATTCGGCGATCGCAGTTTTGCCAGCATTTTCGGCCCCACTTCTCTATCCGTGGGCTATTTGGCCGCCGGCGCCGGGGATGCAACGGCGGGGACGGGACTATTCAACGGCGATTTTTCGGTTCTGGCCCAACTGACTCTCACCCCGGCGGATACGGTTCAATTCGCCCTCACTTATAATTACACCTATTCCACTCCGGGAAATTTCGGTTTCGATAACGGATACCAAAACGGCCCCGTATTCGATCGCACCACCGGAGAAGTCCGTATCGACGCCTTCAACGGCTATGCGGGCACCGGTATTGCTAACTCCCTCTACGGTTTGACGGAGGGACTCAATCCCGCTGGTATCGCCGTCCCGGTTTCGAGCAACTCCTACGGGGTACAATTGGCTTGGCAAATTAGCCCCCGAGTGATTTTGGGCGCCTGGGGGGGCTACACCGCAGCCCGGGCGATCGGGGTGGGGGACGGCCAAATTTGGAATTATGCCCTGACGTTGGGACTCCCGGATTTGTTTCGGGAAGGGAGTTTGGGCGGCATCGTCGTGGGACGGGAACCGTACCTGGCCCACCTGGATGGGGAGTTGGGACGGAGCCTTCCCAATGATGGGTCCTGGCATTTTGAGGCGTTTTACCGATATCAGTTGACTGACTATCTGTCCATCACCCCTGGTATCATTTGGATTACCAACCCCAACCAGAGCGATCGCAATGATGACCTGGCGATCGGGACCCTGAGAACGACCTTTGCATTTTAGGGGGGGTCGAATATTTTTTCGATATTTGTAACCCGATATACAGACATTTTGCACCATTAATAGTATGTCGATGAGTCGAGTCGCAGGGATAGAAGTGCGATCGGTAACGGAAGAGTTGAACTGCGATCCCCGATGGATCCAACCGCCCCCGTTACGGCGGGAAAGTCATGGGGATCAAGAAAAACTTTACAAATCGTAAGGAAGATTTTGGGCAAATTCACAAATTCCTCATCTTTTCTCTTTAAGGTGTGGAGACAGATAGAGATGAAAGATTTTAGAAGGAAGGTTTAACAATGTCTCAAGTCTTCGATTCCGTTCCCTCGGCTTATACCAATACAATTTTGTGCTACTACAATAATTCCACCACCCAACTGCAGACCCTGCGTGTGACCAACATTCCCGGGTGGTACTTCGAGCGGATCGTGTTTCCGGGCGAACGGTTGCTGTTTGAAGCCGTCTCGGAAGCCCAACTCGAAATTTACCCCGGCTGTCGCGTGATTCAAAATTTGGCCCGGTTGATCCCCTGCTGGCAACTAGCCATTCAAGAGAGCGAACCGGCGAAATCGAAAACCGCCGTCTGCTCCGCATGAGTTTGAACTCTCCTTTCCCTTCCCTTCCAGTTTCCGCCAGTCCGATCGCAATCGTCGAGTTGGGTGAAATAATATTCTGATGAGTAACTGTCCTTGTTGTTCGACTCCCTTGCTCCCCCACATCCGCCACGGCAAAGTCCACTGGTTTTGTCCCTCCTGTTGGCAAGATATGCCCAACTTCTCAACCCTCCAACAGGCGATCGCCGATGCCCACCACCGACAAAAACGGGCCGCTCTCCCCGATATCTCGGATTTTACCCTGAAAAGCGACCCCGTAGAATTGGAGGTGTAGGGGATAATTAACAATTAACAATTAACAATTAACAATTAATAATTGTTAATTTATTCCTGGGTGCCTCTATACTGGGGAGGGTAGTGCGATTCGTTCAGGAACGAAATAGGGCTGAAATGCCCGAAATAACTTCCTGG
>JBNGCR010000320.1:0-4121 GCA_050045915.1 Limnospira sp. | reverse complement strand
TAACAATTTGCGATCGCCAGGAGTCGGGAGTCGGGAGTCGGGAGTCGGGAGTCGGGAGTCGGGAGTCGGGAGTCGTGTTGATGGCATAATTATTAATTGTTAATTGTTAATTGTTAATTGTTCTTCAGATTGTGTGCGATCGCGGAATTTAACAGCAGTTGGGTAGCCTCTTCCGGGGGCAGGGGTTTGGCGAACAAATACCCCTGGCCGTAGTCGCATCTGAGATGGTGGAGGAACTGCATCTGTTTGCGAGTTTCGATGCCCTCCGCCGTCACTTCCAGGCCCAGATTGTGAGCCAGGGAAACGATCGCCTTAATAATTTGCTGGGGCTGATTGTATTCCCCGACGTAAACGCTGGATTTTTCGTCGAGTCGGCGCACGAAAGAGCGGTCAATTTTCAAACTCTTCAACGGAAATTGATGTAAATAACTCAAAGATGAATATCCCGTACCGAAATCGTCGATCGCCAAGTGAATGTTCCGGGCTTTAAGCTGGGCCAAGGCGATCAGAGAAGTGCGGAAATTTTCCACGAGAATACTTTCAGTGATTTCGAGTTTCAAACTTCTGGGATCGCAACCCGTTTTCGCCAGAATATCGTCAATTTCCGCGATCAAATTGGGTTGGTTGAGTTGCTTCCCGGACAAATTGACGCTGATGGACAGGTCGGAACTAGCCGAATACCGCTCCAAATTCCAACTTTTGAGCTGATCTTGCCAATTGGCGAGCTGGCGACAGGCCTCTTCCAACACCCAGGCCCCCAAAGGCACGATCAGTCCCGTTTCCTCGGCAACGGGGATAAATTCGACGGGGGAAACCAGTCCCCGTCTCGGGTGCATCCACCGCACCAGGGCTTCAAACCCGACGATACAGCCGGTGAGCAGAGAGACGATGGGTTGGTAGTGGATGACAAAATCGCTGAGGGCCGGGAGTTGGGGGGAGAAGGCGGGGAGCGCAGACCGGTTAGCCGTCACCCCGTCGGCGGCGAGGGCGACAGTCGCGGAGTCGGAATTCGCCATCGGGTCGGGCATTTTCGGCAGCTTTCGAGATCCGAAAACAGCCTGTCGGAGGTCGGTTTCCAATTGCAGAAGGGCGAGGGTTTGGGTGTGCATCGACAAATCGAACACCTCCGATCGCGCCTTTCCCTGTTCTTTGGCGTGGTACATGGCGATGTCGGCATCCCGCAGGAAATCCTCCGGGTTGTTGTAGAGCAGACAGTGGTAATCTTTGGGACTCTCCCCCGCCTCCGTCGCCGGCCCGCGACTCGGGACGATGCCGATGCTGGCGGTGGTAAAAATTTCGTGACCTTCGATATAAAAGGGCATGGTGAGTTCCCCGTGAATTTTTTCGGCCCATTCCATCGCCTTGCGGGGACTCGAAATCCCGTCGAGCAGGATCGTGAATTCGTCCCCCCCCAGTCGGGCGATGCTGTGGGAGGCCCCCACGCAGGCTTCCAGTCGGTGGGCAATTTCGACGAGCAGACTGTCGCCGACCAGGTGGCCCAAACTGTCGTTGACCACCTTGAAGCGATCGAGGTCGAGGAACAAGACGGCGAATTGATAGTCGGGGTTGTGTTTGGATTTTTGTAGGGCTTCGGCTAGTTTTTGGTTGAACAAACTGCGGTTAGGCAGTTGGGTGAGGGCATCGTAGTAGGCGGCCCGGAGCAGTTGGGCTTCGGCCCGCTTGCGATCGCTGATGTCGCGGATGATGATCTGGACGGCTTCCTGTCCGTCGTAGCGGGTGGGAATTCCGGCGATCTCCACATCGACAATTTGCCCGTCCAGGCGGATCAGTTGCTGTTCCATGAGGTGGGCGGGGCGTCCGTCAAGTTCCATCCGTTTGAGCCGTTTGACGATCGCCCTGATGTAGTCGGGATGGGCGAAATCGTAAATGGAACGGCCGATGAGCTCCTGGGAAGATTGGGCGCCGAGGAGTTCGACGCCGGCGGGGTTGATGTACACCAGACGGCGGTGGCGGTGGATGGCGATGGTGTCGGGACACAGTTCCACCAACATCCGGTAGCGTTCCTCGCTTTCCCGCAGGGCTTTTTCCGTCCGCCGCCGTTGCCGTTCGATCTCCTGGGCGGCGAGGAAGTTCCCCAAGCCCTGGGCCATCAGTTCGACGATCTCCCGATCCTGCGGTTGAAATGGAGTCGTCCGGGGTTGCGACGAGGCGAAACTCAACACGCCGTAGATGCGATTGCCCACCCAGATCGGCGTTCCGATATAGGATTCGAGTTGGAAGGACGGGTGGGCTTGTTGGGTCTTCCGACGGGAATTTCCGCCGGCTTGGAGTTGGAGAATGGTGGTTTGGGCGCGGATGGGTTCCACACAGAAGGTTTCTTCTAGGGGGAAGGTTTGACCGGGCTCTAAACAGTGATCTTCGGCGTGGATAAATTGCAGGGTATAGGTTTCTCCGTCCGCGCTGGCAATCAAACCGACGGGCATTTGCAGCAGTTCGCACCCGGTTTGCAGGTAATCTTGAAATCGGGCTTCCAAACTGGGGTAGAGGCGGGTGGTGAGGCGGTGCAGTTGCTTGAGTTGGTCGCTGAACTTGGCCAGGGCCGCGGATTTTGACACCAGGGCGGCTTCGGATTGTTTGCGATCGCTGATGTCGGTTTGGATGCCGATGAAGTGGGTTAGGAACCCCTGGCTATTGTATACCGGGGAGATGGAGAGTTCGTTCCAGAAGGCGCTCCCGTCCCGGCGATAATTTTTGACTTCGATATGGCATTCCCTCCCCCCTTCGATCGCCTCCCGCAGTCGCGCGATCGTCTCGGGGTCGCTCTGGTCCCCCTGCAGAAACCGGCAATTCTGGCCGATCACCTCCTGTTTGGAATAGCCCGTCATCCGCTCGAAGCCCGTATTGGCGAGGATGACGGGGTTATCCGGCGCGGTGGCGTCGGTGATGATGATGCCGTTGCGGCTCGCGTCGATCGCCCGCTCCATCAGGCGGAGCCGTTCGTCGGCCCGGTGTCGCTCGATCGCCGTGCCCAGGATGTGGGCGATCGCTTCGAGGAAGTGAACCTCGTCCGTGCCGAAGTCCCGGGGGCTGCGGGTGTGGACGCTCAACACCCCCCAGGGGCTGGAAGGATCTCCGGGGGGGCCGGGAATGACCACGCTCAGGCCGCTGACAATGCCGTGGTTGTGCAGGAGTGGCGTGCCGGGAAATCGGGTTTCCACCCGCAGATCTCGGACCTTCACCGCCTCTCCCCGCCGCAGGGTGTAACCCGCCTGGGATGTCGGGCCGGCACTGATTTGGGCGCTCCCGACGAGTCCGGGTTGCCAGCCGACGCCGGAGCGCAGCAAAAATACCTGGCGGTTGGGGAGTAACTCCAACACCATACAGCGATCGACATTCAGAGTTTGGGTGACTTGGGCCACCGACGCTTCGATCAGGGTGTCCGGGTCCGGGAGGGTGAGGGCGATCTGTCCGAACCGGGCGACTGCGGCTTGGTGGCTCTCCAGGGTTTGGGTGCGGCCGGGCGTCCGGGGTGGAGGGGCGGTGTCGGTGTCCGTAAAAATACTGAGGACGACGGGTTCGGGGTCGAGGGGGAGCGATCGCATCGTGACTCGGACCGACACCGTGTCGCCGTTCCCCCGTCTCACCGTCACCTCCACATTTTCCACCGCCTCCCCCGCCCCGAAGCGATCGCGGAGTCGCCGGTAATCTTCGGGGCGTCCGTAGAGCGAAGATTCGGCATTCCCGACCACCCGATCAGGATTCCACCGTCCCAGGTGGAGCCAAACCGGGTTACAGTAAAGGATGGTGCCATCGAGCCGACTGACGACCGCCGCCTGGGGTAAAGACGCAACGAATGTCCACAGAATTTCTAGGGGGGTTGGTGACACGGTTTCGCTCTCCAGGGGAAATTTCCAGCCACGGAAGTCATTTCGGCTCCTTGGGGGTTGGGATTGACTTTGAGATCCTTTTTGAGATTGACAAGCCACGCTCAGATCTTTAAAATTCACAGTTCAATAACGGCAACAGCAATATACTTGCAACTGTTGTGATGCACCAGTCGTCCGGATCGTTCTATTTACAAGTTTACTCTTTTTTCTGCAAATAATCTGCGACTTTGCGGAAACTTAAAAAAAGTTAAAAAACGGTCGGGATCGAGAAAA
>JBNGCR010000319.1:0-4138 GCA_050045915.1 Limnospira sp. | reverse complement strand
GGATGGTCTTCAAGTTGCAAAAACGTATCTATCAAGCGGCTCAATCGGGACAGGACGCAAAAGCTAGAAGGTTGCAAAGACTCCTTTTGAAGTCATATTACGCAAGGCTCTTAGCGGTAAGGCGTGTAACCCAAGACAACCAAGGCAAGAAGACAGCCGGAGTGGACGGAGTGGTATCAATATCTCCGAAGCAAAGGTTCGCCATCTCAGCCGTGATGGGATGCAGCCGTTGACCTATCCAATTATTGGGAACAAACAATGAATATTATCAATATTAAACATTTGTCAGTCGTCCTCGGCCTGGCGGTCGGCGCGATCGCCGTGCAAGTGGTCGCCCCCGCTTGGGCGCAATATTATCCTTACTACAGCTTTTTCAATCCCATGTCCTCCTACTACGAATCGGAGGAAGACCTGGGGTTGGTGGAGACGATCGCCCAACAGGAGCAGTTGAGAACTTTTGCCAAAGCCCTGCGGGAAGCGGGTTTGAGTCGAGAACTCGCCGGTCAAACTTACACCATTTTAGCCCCCACGGACGACGCCTTCGCCAACCTGCCCCCGGCAATCCGGGACGACCTCCTGCAGCCGAAAAACCGCCAAATCTTGCAAGAAATATTAAATTATCACCTCGTCGCCGGCCGCATCACCCGCGAACAGGTGGAAAGTGGTGAGATCCTCACCCGGCAAGGCAACACCGTCCGCATCGGCGGCGACCCCGAAGCGGCCCAACTGATGCTCAACGACGCCAACGCCGATCGCCTGCCCATTCCCGGCCCCAACGACAGCGTGATCGTCACCATCGATCGCGTCTTGTTGCCACCGGGACTCGTGCCCCTGGGCGCGACGACCTCCGATTCCGGAACCGCCGGCGGGGGGTCGAGTTCGGGGACGACCGACAACTCCTCCGTCACGGCCGTAGCCGAACCCCCGGCAGTGTCCCCAACTCAGTTTATCTGCGATCGCGGCACGGACAACCTATTCACCACCTACGCCGTCACCCCCCGAGGTCGGGTGCCGGTGGTGAAGTGGTACTCCGACTATTTCAGCGATTCCGGCTACACCCCCGAACAGCGCTGTCGAGCCGTGTCGGCCCGATTTCAAAACTTTTACCGCCTCGGTTGGCTCAACTACATCACCCACGGCATCGTCAACCGCCAGAACGTGATCTGCGTGGCGAACGACAGGGGGATGCTCTGCGGAGGCGATCGCGTCCTGTTCACCCTCAAACCCGGGTCTGACCCCGCCGATACCGTGCAGCGGCTGTTCAACGTGCGGACGGGGGCGAGTTCCCCCCTGTTCGAGAGCGAAGACGACACCGGAGTCTACATCGACTTCCGACAATTTTTAGACACCACCCCCGTCGAAACCGGAACCGCCCCGGCTCCGGAACCCGAACAACTGACGACCCCCGCCGACCCCACCCCGGGCGGAGGGATTTGGTAGGGGGAATCGGGAGTACCTGTGGGGGCGATAATCGCCCGATCTTGGCGAAACCCGTCCCGAGTCCTAAGATAAGTGGAAAGATCGATTCAACTATCAATGGGCAGATATCATGTGTGAGGAGTTTCGGGTGATGACCCAATTGTTGGGGGGGAGCCTCTTGACCGTTTTGGCGATCGCGTCCGCCGGCCTGGGTTCCGCCGTCGCTGCCGAGGAGTCTGAGTCCCAGATCACAGCCCATGGGGAAATGGGGGCGATCGTCGCCCAACTCCCCGAAGACCCGCCCCCCGACGACCTCGTAGAAGTCCAGGGACAAGTCACCTCAGTCTCCCAACTCTCCGACGTCCAACCCACCGACTGGGCCTTTCAAGCCCTCCAGTCCCTCGTCGAACGCTACGGCTGCATCGCCGGATATCCCGACGGGACTTATAAAGGCGATCGGGCCATGACCCGCTACGAATTCGCCGCCGGACTCAACGCCTGCCTCCAACGAGTCAACGAACTGATCGCCTCCTCCGTCCTCGATCGAGTCACCCGAGACGACCTCGCCCTCCTCCAACGCCTCCAAGAACAATTCGCCGCCGAACTCGCCGCCCTCTCGGGCCGGGTCGAAACCCTCGAAGCCCGCACCGCCGAATTGGAAGCCAACCAATTCTCCACCACCACCGTCTTCGGCGGGGAAGCCATCTTCGGCTTCGCCACCGCCGCCGGCGGCGATCCCCCCGGCAGCGGAGACAACCACCAAGCCGTCCTCCACTACCTCCTCCGCCTCGGCACCGTCTCCTCCTTCAGCGGCCTCGATCGCCTCCGCATCGGCTTCGTCGCCGGCAACTTCGACAACCGGGGATTAGCCGGCACCTTTGAAAACCCCGGATTCGGCGACATGGCCCTGCTGTCCTACCAAACCGACACCGACGCCAAACTCTTCCTCGACTATCTTGAATACCGATTTCCCGCCTTCAACAACCGCGTCGTCTTCACCGTCCGCCCCGTCGGCTTCAGCCTCAGCAACGTCCTCACCGCCAACTCCCCCTTCTTCGACAACGGCCGAGGCGCCATTTCCCGCTTCGGCGAAGCCAACCCCATCTTCAAAATCGGAGCCCTGGAAGGTGGCGCCGGGTTCGACTGGCTGGTATTCGACAAACTGCGATTCCAACTCGCCTACGGAACCCGCGGCACCGCCGACGCCACCCAAGGGATCGGCGGCTCAGATCACAGCGCCCTAGGGATGCAACTGCTCCTCAAACCCTCCGCCAACACCCTCGCCGGCCTCACCTACATCAACGCCTACGCCGCCAACGGCCGCCTCGACACCCTCACCGGCAGTTTCAGCGCCGACACCTCCGGATTGCTCGACGAACCCATGCAATTTAATGCATTGGGCGGCTCCTTCCAGTGGCGCATCAACCGCCAAATCACCCTCGCCACCTGGGGAGGGGTGACGCTCGGAGAATCCCTCGGCAGCGATGCCTACGCCAACACCACCACCTATAGTTTTTCCGTCGGGGTTTCCGAACCCTTCGGGCGGCAGGGCGACCTGTTCGCATTCATCTTCGGCCAACCCCCCAAACTGGTGGCCGGTCGCAACCTCCCCCTCGGAGAAGACGAAGAAACCTCCCTGCACTTCGAGACGTTCTACCGCTTCCGCGTCAGCGATTACCTTTGGGTGACACCGGGTGTCTTCGTCGTCACCAACCCCGAACACAATGCCAATAATGACACAATTGTTATTGGCGTGATCCGCAGTACATTTCTCTTTTAGCGACTCTTCCCCATGTCCGAACTCAGGCTCCGGCTGATCCTCGAAAACCAACCCGACAAACTGATTCCAGTCGATCGCGACGAATTCATCATCGGCCGATCGCCTGAGTGTGACCTGCAACTGCCCTTTATCGAAGTCTCCCGCCACCACACCCGCATCTACAAAACCGCTGACGGACAATGGTGGATCGAAGATATGGGCAGCAAAAACGGCACCAGCTTGAACGATCACCCTGTAACCGGCACCCAACCTCTAAAGGTGGGCGACGGGGTGAAAGTAGACCAGATCCGCCTCGATGTCCTCCCCCCTGACACCCGAACCCACTCCGGACGGGAGATCGGGACAGTGGTCGAAGGGGCCCACCTGATCGGCCGGGTTCAGGATCTCAAGCAGCAGTGGATACAGAGCAACACCCAATTCGACGAGGATATCGGCAATTACCGCCGCGCCGTCGCCCGACTGCAAGATCTCGTCGAAATTGCCAAATGTCTCAACAGCGCCGAGTCCATCGACGCCATTTTCTCCCAAATTCAATCCGTCATCTTTCACGACATCCCCATCATCGAACGACTGGCGTTGCTGATCGATTTGCAGGGGACCGGACATCTCGAACTCGTCAAAGCGGCAGCCAAGAGTCCGGCCGAACAGCGGGCGATGCCGAAGGACGGGAGTTGGATCGGCCGCAGCATCTGCCAGCGGGTGTTTATGGATAAGGTCGCCATCAAAACCGCCGACGCCCAGCAGGACAAGCGGTTTGAGAGCGAACCGAGTATTTTGGTCAAGGACATCCGCTCCTGCATCGCGGTTCCCCTCTGGGATGAGGATCAGGTGGTGGGGGTACTCTACGCCGATGCCCATTTTTCCTTCGACTATTGGACGAGGGGAGGAGACGAAGACCTGAGTTTTTTCTCGGCATTGGGAAATTTGGTCGCCGCCAGC
>JBNGCR010000318.1:0-4164 GCA_050045915.1 Limnospira sp. | reverse complement strand
CCCCCCAAACCCTCTATTCCCGCTTGATGCCCAGGGCGGTATAAATCCCCTCGACGACCTGATTGACCTGGGAATTGGTGATGCCGGGAAACATGGGCAGGGACAGAATTTGCCCGCTGAGGGTTTCGGTGTTGGGGAAGTCGCCGGCTTTGTAGCCCAGGTCTTTGTACCCCGGTTGCAGGTGGCAGGGGATGGGGTAGTGGATGCCGGTTTGGATGCCGAGTTCGCCGAGTTTGTGTTGCAGGTCGTCCCGGCTGAGGGGGCTCTCTTCGGTAACGCGGATGACGTAGAGGTGATAAACGTGGCCGTCTTCGCAGTGGTTGAACATGGGGACGATGCCGCGATCGCGCAACAGCAGCAGTTGGGTGTCGTACTGTTCGGCGGCGGAGTTGCGATCGCGGTTCCAGGATTCCAAATGGGGCAGTTTGACGTTCAAAACCGCCGCCTGGATGGTGTCGAGGCGGCTGTTGGTGCCGAGTTCGGTGTGGACGTATTTTTCGGGGGCACCGTAGTTGCGGAGGATGCGGCACTGTTGGGCGACGGCCTCATCCCGGGTGACGACCATGCCGCCGCTGCCGAAGGCGCCGAGGTTTTTGCTGGGGTAGAAGCTGAAGGCGGCGGCGCGGCCGACGGAACCGGCCCGGTAGTTTTCTCGATGGGCGAGGTGGGCCTGGGCCGCATCTTCAAACACGGTCAAGTTGTGGGTGAGGGCCAGATCGAGGAGTTGGCCGGGGGCGACCATCTGGCCGTAGAGGTGGACGGGGAGGATGGCTCGGGTTTTGGGGGTGACGGCCCGCTCGGCGGCGGCAATATCGATCAGGGCGGTGCTAGGGTCGCAGTCCACCAAGACGGGGACGGCCCGGGCTTGCATGACGCCGATGAGGGTGGCGATGAAGGTGTTGGCGGGGACGAGGACTTCATCCCCAGGCTTCACGCCACAGGCCTGCAAGCCGATCGCGATCGCAGCGGTTCCGGAGGCGACACCGACGCCGTATTCCGCGCCGCAGGCTGAGGCGAAGGCGGCTTCAAATTCTCGCAAGGCTTTGCCGAGGATGAAATCCCCCCGCCCAATTACATCGTGGATGGCTTCTTCGATTTCGGCGTTGAGTTCCTGGTATTGCAGGGACAGGTCAACGAAGGGGACGGGGGCCATAGGTGCGCTGTCGCGGATCGTGTTGGTCATAGGTTCCGATGAATGCGGCAAATCTGGGACGGGTGGCATCAAAACAGAAGCAGCCCTCTTCTGTTATCTCCCATCGGATACAGGATCGAACACCCCCGAACTGTCAACTTTAATAAAGTCTTCAACGATTTGCCGATCGCCGGACGGCGCGGGTATCTTTTTCTGCGGTCGAATAAAAATCACATTGCCACAAAAAAATCAACCTTTCGACATAAATCTTTGCAATTTCTGAAATATTTTGTTACATTTTGGGTGGCAGTCACAAAACAGAACTCATCTCATATGCTTTTTTCAATCATTCCCACACCCCAAACCAAATCCTTTAAACCCCAATCCAAGGCCGGCGACCTCAAGACGCGCTTGGACTGGGGCGAACCGGCGCTGACGATCGTCGATGTCCGCGATCGCGACAGCTACAACCTGAGCCACATCCAGGGAGCGATCCCCATGCCGATGCCGACTCTGCCCGGACGCGCTATGGAGAGTTTGGAACTCGAACGGGATATTTACGTCTACGGCGACACAGATGAAGAGACTGCCGAAGCCGCGACTCAACTGCGCGAAGCCGGATTTAAAAGAGTGTCCGAACTGACAGGCGGTCTGGCCGCTTGGAAGGCTGTTGGTTATCCGCTGAGTGCCGTCAGCGCCGTTGCGTAGGCTATCTCTTCTCCCTTCTAACGAATCGAATCGCTCTTTGGGTTCACGGGCCTCTATCCCGTGAGCTTTTTTTTGTGCGTTTTAACTGGATCGTCCTCTGAATTGAGTCAACCACACCAATTCTGCGGAGAGTGCGATCGCGTTTCGGAGGGGGCGGCAGGCGAAGGGTTTTCCGGTGTTGGGATCGATGAGGCGATCGCGGTTTTCCCACAGTTTCAACGTCAAATAGACATCCCGCAGAGCGTAACGAATCACCGAAATGCGATCGCCAGCCAACCAAGTTTGTCGCACGCTTTGATAGGGTAAATCGCATTTACCCAAGCCAAAATTACTCCGGCTCATCCGTTCCAGGCTGTAACCCCACTTGATTTTGTCTTTTGTCGATTCTCGATAAACTGGCGGCATTCCCAACGCCAACCGGATTTCATAGAGCAGATCGTAGGTGGTTTGAATGCGGATTCCCCGTTCTTTCAACCAATCATCGTCACAATCGGGACACAGGGAGTTGAAACCGACAAGGTAATGACTGCGGAAACCGGGCTCAAACTGTGGGAAGTGAGAGCCGAGATTGTCGAAAATTTTTAGTTTCAGATTTCCGATGCGATCGTCATTGTTGAAGGCTTCGCCGAACAGCGATCGTATTTTTGCCTCTGGCGGGAGCGGATCGGAACAGAAAATGAAAAAGTGACGAAAATCGCGATCGCAGCAGGACACCAGGTTGCCTCGCAGTTCCGTATCGAAAATGAGGGCGGGAAGCTCCGGCTGTAAATGAACCGCATTTTTATAAGCTTGCATTGTGCGTCAAAAAAACTCATTAAAAATGAGCATATTTTTGAAAAAATATAATTAAAATTAGGCAATATATAGAATTAAATAGAAAAAAATAGAATCAAATAGAATCTTTTATTTTTCGGGAAATTGATGGCATTGATTGACAGGCATAAAACTCAAAGTCCCCCTTACCAAGGGGGATTTAGGGGGATCGTCTGTTGTTCGGGAAACTGACGGCATTGATTGACAGGCATAAAACTCAAAGTCCCCCTTACCAAGGGGGATTTAGGGGGATCGTCTGTTGGTTCCTTGAGGGCATGGGGGGATAGGGATTCAACTCAAAGTCCCCCTTATTAAGGGGGATTTAGGGGGATCGTCTCTGTTCGAGTAGACTAAGAAGTGCAATGGATTCCAGGCTTTCGGTGAGAATTGACGTTTCGATCCCCCCCAGCCCCCCTTAAAAAGGGGGGAGCCAGAGAACTGCTATTAAAAATTTGGTCTAAAATGGTTGGTGTCGGGGTTGAAGATGTGAGATGTCAGAATTGCGGAACCGGGAACGAGAACAACGGTTTCTGGAAAGCAAAGCCAGAGCGTTTGGTTTTTCTGGAAAAACGAAGGACGCTTTTTTGCTGAGATTCGATCGCGATCGCGAATCTGAAACAAATACGACTTTGGGAAATAAACTCAGCAGTTCCGAGGTGAGTCGTCCGGCTCAAAATCTGCAAGATTATCTCAAGGAGATCTGCGAGATTCTGGAAACACAAGGATATTCGATAAAACGGAGTAAAGGACGACCGAAAAAAGGTGAGGAACCCTGGAGGCAGATTTTTAATTGGTTGTGGGATGAGGAATATCCGAACTGGACAGATCCCGCCGATATCAGAGAAAGCGATATCAGCAGTCAGGTTCGAGACTATTGCACAGCGGTTATTGAAAAACAAAAGGAACTCACCACTAATCCTCTGACATATCAAGATGGCGTGGTAGGAAATATCGATGATGTTCACGTTCCCCTGGCGTTGGTGGAACGAAAAAAACAGCGACGGCTGACGGATATTCCATCACCCGAAGAAGGTTCTCAGCTCTACAGCGATCGCGGCGACGACTACGAAATTACCCAGGAATATGAAGGGGAGGAATTTTTTCAGCAAATTCTAAATCCGGACAATGGGGGAGATAAACGCTTCGCAATTATCGGAGAACCGGGGGCGGGAAAAACCACATTTCTGGTTAAAATAGCCGATCGCATCCTGGAAGCCTCAGATATCCCGATCTGGATCTCCCTCGCCGAACTCGAAGCCAGAACCCTGGAAGATTACTTGCCGAAAATCTGGTTGAAAAATGCCTTAAAACAAGTGCAGGAACCGACAGCCGAACAACAAAAAGCACTGGCGGACTTGTTTGCAACTGGGAAAGTGTGGTTACTGTTGGATGGAGCGGATGAAATGGCGGGAAATCCCTTGTCCGCGATCGCCCATCAGTTTCGAGCCAGTTGGATCGACTCGGCAAAGGCGGTGTTAACCTGTCGCCTCAATGTTTGGGAGGGCGATCGC
>JBNGCR010000317.1:0-4165 GCA_050045915.1 Limnospira sp. | reverse complement strand
ATCGCCCCCGCACCCAGGGCCGTTTCATTCTCCCCAGAAAAATGGCAAGGGGAGCAGAGGGAGCGGAGGGAGCGGAGGGAGATTTTTCGGAATACAGCAGTTTTCGATGCTATGAGGTACATTTTGATCCACCATTATCCCCCTTTCCAAGGGGGACTTTCTGGTTCCCCCCTTTCCAAGGGGGGTTAGGGGGGATCTTTTCCATCTGTGTCTCATTACCGCGCAAAGTGCTGTAAAAAGGTGTTTTTAACCGGATATTCCCTTGCTCTTGTCTCCCATCAACGGTTTTCATTGTCGCCCCCGACAATTTTTAACCGAGAATGAAACGGCCGGGCCCCCGCACCCCCTGCACAAAATCCGCACCTTGTCAACCCCCTGGCTCGCGGGTCTAAGTTTTCTCGACCCAATTGGTGCATCGTGGCGAAAGGAATTTCTCGAAAAATTCGGAAAACTGACGGTAGAATCGGGGTTTCGGGTGCCTTTTTTGCAGATAGACACAAGACCCCCTTGGGCGGTGTTTCCATAACTCTACCAGAACCCCCATTCTGCCGTCAACTGTTTGAGAGAAATTTTCAATTATTTTTCAAGATTCCCTGACAAACTTTTGAAAAATTAAACGATTATCGCAAAACCGATTAGTCTAGCTTAATAAAAATGCGGAGCGGGACCCGTCGCTATCCCGACTCGAACCCGGTTGCAAGTTCCATCCTTTCCTGTTGAGATGCGGCGATCTAATCCGGTTTATAATTTCTGTAAAATTTGCCACTTTTGGGGAATTGATAGTAGCGACAATTGGGGTGCCGAAAGGATTGAAAATTATCAATTATCAATTGCTGGGGACATTTCGTGTATAATCGGGGGCAACATCGGAGATCGGGCGCGATCGCGGACTCCAGTTGGGGTTGAGTTATGATTATAGAAAAATCTAATAGAACGTTCGAGATCGTCCGAGCCGTCGCGATCGGGTCACCCGTCTTCCGGCCCCGGAACCCGTGCCAACAGCCCAGAAACATTGACTCAAAATGACACAGACACAAGCAGATACGCCCAAAGACTTCCAAACCTCCGTTTCTGATGATGTCATTATCGCCCAAGACGTTCACAAGTGGTATGGCAACAACTTCCACGTTCTGCGGGGGGTGAGCCTGACCGTGAAGCGGGGGGAAGTGGTGGTGATCATGGGGCCAAGCGGCTCCGGAAAGTCCACCTTTATCCGCACCTTCAACGCTCTGGAAGAATTCCAGCAGGGCAGCATCGTCATTGACGGGATCAGCCTCTCCCACGACCTCAAAAATATCGAAGAAATTCGCCGGGAAGTGGGGATGGTGTTCCAGCAGTTCAACTTATTTCCCCACCTGACCATTCTCCAAAACGTCACCCTGGCGCCGATTTGGGTGCGGCGGTGGCCGAAGGCGAAAGCCGAAGAAGTGGCGCTGCAGCTTTTGGAACGGGTGGGAATTTTGGAGCAGGCGAAGAAATTTCCTGGCCAACTGTCTGGGGGTCAACAGCAGCGGGTGGCGATCGCCCGAGCCCTGGCGATGCAGCCAAAAATCATGCTGTTCGACGAACCGACATCCGCCCTCGACCCGGAGATGGTGCGGGAGGTGCTCGACGTGATGCGAACTTTAGCGGGGGAGGGGATGACGATGGTTTGTGTCACCCACGAGGTCGGATTCGCCCGGGAAGTTGCCGATCGCGTCGTTTTGATGTCCGACGGTCTTTTGGTGGAAGAAGCCACCCCGGAGGAGTTTTTCACCAATCCCCAAGAAGAGCGGACGAAGAAATTCCTATCGCAAATTTTGTAAAACAAAATATTAACAATTAACAATTAACAATTAACAATGATTAATTAATGATTGTTAATTATTCCGTCACATTCCCGGCTAGGCGGTTAATTGAGAGCGGATGCCAAAGCTGTTCGAGGCGGTGGGCGGGGAGGGTGAGATAGAGGATATCGCCGGGGCTCAGAAGAAAATTGAGCAGTTCCCAACTGTGGATGGTCTGGCGGTCATTTTCGATGTAGAGGGGGACGAAATCGACACTTTTAGCCACATCCTGCACCCGCTGTCCGCAGAAGGGATGGTTGGCGGTAATTAACGTGGCGAGGGCGACCCAGAGGCTATCGGCGGTGATGCCGTTGCCCAAAATGCGGCCCCCGATCGCGGCGGCGGCAAAGGCGGGGGCCGCGATTTCGGTGGGACTCAACACCGTCTCGAAGTCGAACACCTGCTGCACCATTAACCCGAAGTGGGGGTCTTGGTTGCGGACGACCATCCGCAGGCGGGGAGCGATCGCCCTGGCGCTGAGGGCAATTTCTAAGTTGGCGGTGTCGTCGCTGGTGACGGCGAGGAGAGCCTCAGCCTGTCTGACGTTGGCGGCTTCCAGAGTGGAGGCGAGGCAGGCGTCCCCCTCCAAAACGGGAATTTTGAGCGATCGCGCCGCCGTCAAAAACCGATTGTTGGGATCGTGGTCGATCGTCACCACCTCGTAGCCGCTGGCCTGGAGTTGTTCAGCGATTTGGATGCCGATCCCCCCCAACCCGCAGATGATGTAGTGGTTGCGCTGGGGGACGCGGGTGGCATTGAGATATTCCGTCAGGCGGGTTCCGAGGACGAAATCGTTCAAGAGGGCGTAGCAAATTCCGATCACCCCCGCACCGACGAGCATCATCACGGCGGTAAAAATTTTGATGCTGTCGGGGGCGTGTTCGGCGACCTTTTCATTTCCCCCCGCCCCGGTGATCATGCCCACAGAAAAATAGAGAGAATCGACAAAAGAATTATTGAGATTAATGCTGACATAGGTGACGGTCGCCAGCAGGATAGTGAGTAACAAAACCAGGGCGATCAAGACCGCCTTTTTGCCGTGTTGCCGAAACTTTTTCAGGCTGTGGATAAATTTGATCCACCGCTGGTAGAGGGTGATCCGCTGGGTGCGGATGCTGGGTTTGGTGGCGATAATCAGGCGATCGCCCACCTCCAGGCACCGTTCGTCGATGACGGCGGAAACCAGATCGACATCGCTGGCGGTGGGGAGGTAGTAGATCAACATCCGGTTGCGGTCTGACCAGAGGTCGTGGAGGCTTTTTCCCAGCCAGGGGTGCTGGGGGTCGATAAATTCCTCGTGGATAGGCCAGGTTTGCTCGAACAGTTGCAACTGACCGATCGCCCGATTTCCCAAAGCTGCGAAGGTGAACACCGGGGCGGCGAGGGCGGAGACGCTCATAGAGGTGTGGGCGGGCAAAATGCGATCGAGACTCCCCCCCAAGTTGATATTGAAGAGGCGGTTGATGATGCGGATGTTGGGGTTAAGGATGCGGGCTTGCATCAAGATCGCCAAATTGGTGGCATCGTCGTTCCCCGCCAGAATCAGGGTGTGGGCATTTTGAATGCCGGCGGCCAGCAGAGTTGACGCGGCGCGGAAACTTCCCACCACCACGTCCGATCCCTCTCCCTTGATCGGGTGTTCGCTCACTCCTACCACAATCGCCCCCTGCTGTCGGAGGAGGCGAAAAATTTTGTAGCCCGTGCGACACAAATTGCAAACAATAATTCGAGGTTTCATGGTCGGGAAATTTCAGATGTCCTCCGGGAGATTTTGGACTGACCGTTTGCCGTTCAACCCGATATTATGACCCAAATTCTCAATTCCGACTGTATCCCTTGACACTCCCCGCCCGAATGGGGCGGTGTTCGACCCCCGTCCGAAGCGGGGGCTTCCGGTTCCCCTGGGCGTCTCGCCGGGAATGCGATCGCCGAGCCGGTGTAAAATAATGGCAGTTGTGCGATTCGTTCGGGAATGAAATAGGGCTGAAACGCCTGAAATAACCTCCCGGTAAGGCTTTCACCCCCTCGGGTGAATATAAGGGACGCACCCCTGAACAGCCTTATAACTGTCTGTATGTTCTAAGTAAAGCCGGGGTCATTGACAATGGTGTATTTGACGACTCGAAAGCGGGGACACCTCAAGGAGGGGTAATAAGTCCACTCCTCGCCAATATCGCACTGGATGGAATGGTGAGGCACATCAACAAAATCTTCCCTAACAAAAAGAAACAGAAGATAAAAGCAACGGTCGTCAGATACGCCGATGATTTTGTAGTCATATCACCAAATCTCGAAATCATTGAACAGTGCAAGATTGCTATCTCCGAATGGTTAAAGCC
>JBNGCR010000316.1:0-4169 GCA_050045915.1 Limnospira sp. | reverse complement strand
CTGCCTCCTCCGCCTCCCCCAATTTGTCGCCAACAATTTGACATTCAATCAATGGACATTGGATAATAGGAGTTTGTGTAAACCGTAGCTTGGCGTAAGAGTCCCTTGGCTAACGTAATCGTAATAGGTGCCCAGTGGGGCGACGAAGGAAAAGGAAAAGTTACCGATCTCCTCAGCAAATCGGCCGATGTTGTCGTTCGCTACCAAGGGGGGGTGAATGCGGGTCATACCGTCGTGGTCAATGGCCAGACCTTTAAGTTGCATTTGATTCCCTCCGGGATTTTGTATCCGGATACCGAGTGCATCATCGGTTCCGGCACGGTGATCGACCCGAAGGTGCTCATCGGAGAGTTGGATCAATTGGCGGATCTCGGCATTTCCACCGAAAAATTGATGATCGCCCAAACCGCCCATGTGACGATGCCCTACCACCGCCTGATCGACCAGGCATCGGAGGAACGTCGGGGGACTCGCAAAATCGGGACGACGGGTCGGGGCATCGGGCCGACCTATGCCGACAAGTCGGAGCGCACGGGTATTCGGATCATCGACTTGATGGACTCGGAGAGTCTGCGATCGCAACTCGAATGGACGATCAATTGTAAGAATCTCCTCCTCGAAAAACTGTACAACCTCCCGCCCCTTGACCCGGAGGCGGTGATCGGGGAATATCTCGAATATGCGGAGCGCCTGCGCCCCCACGTCGTCGATGCATCCCTCAAGATCGATGACGCGGTGCGGAAACGGCACAATATTTTATTTGAAGGCGCCCAGGGGACGCTCTTAGATTTAGATCACGGGACTTATCCCTACGTCACCTCTTCCAACCCCGTGGCGGGGGGGGCTTGCGTGGGGGCGGGTGTGGGTCCGACGATGATCGATCGCGTCATCGGCGTGGCGAAGGCCTACACCACCCGGGTGGGCGAAGGACCGTTTCCCACGGAAATGGTGGAAGGAATCGGACAGGTGTTGTGCGATCGCGGGGCGGAATTTGGCACCACCACCGGACGGCAGCGACGCTGCGGCTGGTTCGACGCCGTGATCGGCCGCTACGCGGTGCGGATCAACGGTCTGGACTGCCTCGCCATCACTAAACTCGACGTGTTGGACGAATTGGAAGAAATCAAAGTCTGCGTCGCCTACAACGTGGACGGCGATCGCTGCGAACATTTTCCGAGCGACGGTCGCAAATTTGCCCGCTGTGAGCCGATTTACGAAACCTTGCCCGGTTGGAAACAGTCCACCGCCGAATGTCGGAGTTTGGACGACCTGCCGAAACAGGCCCTTGACTACCTGAAATTTTTGGCAGAATTGATGGAAGTTCCCATCGCGATCGTCTCCCTCGGCGCGAGTCGCGACCAGACCATCATCGTCGAAGATCCGATTCACGGCCCCAAACGGGCGCTGCTGGACGCGGACGGCCAGCCCGTGGACTCCAAAGGTTAGAGCAGAGCGTGAAAAGTGAGGCAGTCGGAGTCATAAAAAAGGGGTTTTAGAGGGTTTAATCGTAGCCCGTAAACCCCCAGATTTCCGAGGAATATGATAAAATTTCACGGATCGGCGATCGCCCGCCTTTTACAAGTCAAAAGTCAAAAGTCAAAAGTTAAAAGTTAAAAGTCTGACTTTTTTAGAGAGAGAGATAGAGAGAAACTTTTTCCTCACTCCTCACTCCTCACAAGTGGGGGCTTTTGACCCGATTTTTGAACCAACCAATGGCGGCGGGATGACTGAAAAAAAATGTAGTGAATTGACAGGGAAATTCTGATGGAAATTAAAGTCGAATGTCAAAAGCGCCCGGAAGGGTCGAAACCGAGAGCATTGCGCCGGGAAGGCCTGATTCCGGCTGTCCTGTACGGTCACAAAGGAACGGAGTCCGAAGAACTCATCATCGATGCCAAAGCGGCGGAAAATTTGCTCAAAAAAGGAGCCGTCAACCACACCCTGATTCAGCTCGACATTCCCGAGCTATCCTGGAGCGGGAAAGCGCTGCTCCGGGAAATTCAAACTCACCCTTGGAAAGGATTTCCTTATCATTTGAGTTTCTTCTCCGTGGCGACTCAAGAGAGCGTGGAAGTGACTATCCCCTTGAACTTTGTCGGCGAACCCGTCGGCGTCAAAAATGATGGCGGAATGCTCGATACGGTGATCACCGAAATTCAGGTGAATTGCAAACCGGGAAATATTCCCGAAAGCATCGACGTGGACGTTTCGGGCATGAATGTCGGAGATGCGCTCCATATTAGCGATTTGCCACTTCCCGAAGGCGTAGAAGCGATCGCGGAACCCGAGCAACTTGTCACCTCGATCCTGCTTCCGAGAGGCGCGGCAGCGGGAGGAGAAACGACAGAAGAAAGCGAACCGATTTTCAGCACAACGGGCGAACTCTAAATCCATGGCACCGGGGGGGGGAAAGACACAGATCAACTTTGCCTCTTCCCCCTCCCCCCGATCGCGATCTAACCGCCGATGACCGATTCCAGGCGATCGCGGTAAGATTCAGATAATCGGGGGCCGCGCACTTGCACCACCTGGGAACCCAGATAATTACCCCAGCGGGCCGCTTTCTCGGCGCTCAAACCGTTGGTGAGTCCGTACAACACCCCCCCGGCGAAGGCATCGCCCGCCCCCACGGTGTCGATGGGTTTCACCGGAAAACCCGGGACGGGGGTGATGGTTTTATTTTCCACCAGAATGCACCCTTCCCCGCTGTTGGTGACGAACACCCGGGGCGCCAACTCCGCCATCTGGCGGGCGCAAGCTTCGAGATCGGTTTCGCCGCACAACTGCCGAACTTCGTCCGCATTGCAGAAAATCACGTCGGCGTATTCTGCTGACAGGCGCTTCAACTCCTCGCCGTGCCGGTCCACCAAAAACAAGTCCGAAAAGGTGAGCGCCACTTTCACGCCGTTCGCCTTGGCGGATGCGAGGATTTCCAGACAGGCTTCCTTGGCATCGGGGGAGTCCCACAGATAGCCTTCGATGTAGACGTATTTGCAGCGGTTGAGTTGCTCGAAATCGATGTCCGGCTTGGACAGGGCGATCGCAACCCCCAAGTTGGTGCACAGGGTCCGTTCCGCGTCCGGGGTGGTGAGGACCAGACAGGTTCCCGTCGGTCCGGAGTCCGTCGCCGCGGCTTTGACTCCGAATTCGACTCCGGCGGCGATCATATCTTGGTGGTAAAACTCGCCGTTGGTGTCGGACCCGACTTTCCCCGCGAAATAGCCGCTGCCGCCACTTTGCGCGATCGCGATCATGGTGTTAGCCGCGGAACCCCCGCAGCGCAATTTCAGCGCCGAATTTTCCAACTCTTGCAGGAGGATACCCTGTTTGTGGGCGTCCATCAAGGTCATGCCGCCCCGGGCGAGTTGGTGAGTGGCGATAAAATCATCTTCTACAAATGCCAAAATATCGAGGAGGGCGTTCCCCACACCGAATACATCTAAAGATTTTACGTCCTGCTTGCTCTGATCCATTAGATTTATCTGCGCGATCTGTCATTCAACACCCCATGATATCAGAGTGGGGAGATGCCGGAAATTGCCCATAAGTTTTTGGGAGACTTGAATGGCAAGCCCGTTGGCATCGGAGTCGGTTCGTTCCCACCCTTCCCATCCATTGCCATTCACTCTATTTTGGTCTATAATGCAAACGAAGCTTATAGCTGCTACAATGAATTACTCTGACGCTCTTGCTTCACTGAAGAAGAAATACCCAAATTTGGCTGTTATTGAAGTCTGGGCTAACGTCCTTTATTTGCGGATGAGTCGGGGACGGTGTGTTTTTCATTCCAAAAAGGGGATGGTTTTTTCCAATTTGGAAGTGGGTACTTGGGTGTTGGCGGCTGAGAATGAGCGGGAAGCAAAACAGTTATATAAGAAAATTGCAATTCAGTTGCATCCTGACAAGAAGTCCGGATGCAAAGACAAGTTTATTCAACTAAAAAAATGTTACGAAAATTATGAAACAATTAGAGCTAGACTTGGGGCTGAATACTCAGAGCGATCGGAATACTTGTACTACAAGGAACAAGACGAAGAATGGTTTAGGGAAACTTACGGCAGTTACGAAGAGTACGTCAAAAGGCGTCGGGAACAAGACGAGTACGCCCGCCAACAAGTCGAAGAACTCGGCGTACCATTTTGATGAAACTAGCCGGAAAACTTTGGCGA
>JBNGCR010000315.1:2273-4211 GCA_050045915.1 Limnospira sp. | reverse complement strand
CCCCCTTTGTAAGGGGGATTTAGGGGGATCGTTCCCCTCTCAAAGCCCCCCTTTGCAAGGGGGATTTAGGAGGATCGTTCCCCTCTCAAAGTCCCCCTTTGTAAGGGGGATTTAGGGGGATCGTTCCCCTCTCAAAGTCCCCCTTTGCAAGGGATCATTCCCCTCTCAAAGTCCCCCTTTGTAAGGGGGATTTAGGGGGATCATCCCCCTCTCATTAGATCGAGAACCGCTCTCTCCTTAATTATCCCATATTATTTAAGTTTGTCAACCCCAAAAGTGCGATCGCACCCCGCAATTTTTCAACCCCCCATGCAAAACCGTCTGGCATTTCCGATTATTTTAATTAGCGCGATCGTCGCCGCAACTTTCGCCCTGCTGTGGTGGAGCGATCGCGATCGGGTGTACAACCTCACCCTCGCCACCGGGGGAGAATTGGGGGAATATTACGAGTTCGGAGAAGCGTTAGCCGAAGTCGTCGCCCGACACAATCCCCGGATTCAGATCAAAGTCTTGGAGACGCAAGGATCGCGGCAAAATGTCGAATTACTCGCCGAAAATAAAGCCCAACTGGCGTTAATTCAAAGTGATACGCTCCTCCCGGCAGACGTTCGAGTTGTCTCCTTCCTATTTCCCGAAATCTTTCATTTGGTCGCCCGAACCGAAGCCGATATTAATAATGTCAAAGATCTGGAAGGAAAGCGGATCGCACTGATGCCGGAGGGGAGCGGTTCCTACCAACTGTTTTGGTATCTCAGTCGCCACTACGGGTTAGATGGAACAGATTTAGAAGCAATTCCCATGCCTTCGGAACGGGCCTATGTCGCCCTGCAACGGGGGGAAGTCGATGCCATGTTCCGCATTATCGCCCTGGGAAATTCGACCCTCAGCAAACTGCTACAAACCCCGGATTTGAACCTAATTTCCATCGAACAGGGGGCCGCACTCCAGCTATTCAAACCCGCCTTGGAACCCGCCCTCATTCCCACGGGAACTTACAACGGTTCCGTCCCCATTCCCCCGGAAGATCTGCCCGTCGTCGGGGTGCGATCGCTCCTGATAACTCGGGAAAATATCAACCCTTACGCCATCCACGAAATCACCCGCATTCTATTTGAACGCCGCAACGACTTGCTCGAAAAAAGTCCCCAAGCCGCCATGATTGTCCGCCCCGGCAACGTCCGAGATTTGGGCTTGCCCTTCCACCCCGGCGCCAAATCATTTTACACCCAAGACGAGCCCTCTTTCTTAGAAAAATACGCCGAACCGATGGGCTTTTTACTCTCCGCCGGCGTATTGGGAATTTCCAGTCTTTGGCAGTTTCGGCTGTGGCTGAAAGGCCGACAGAAAAATAACGCCGATTTCTACAACTTAGAAATTCTCAATTTAATCGATCGCGTCCACGACTGCGACACGACGGAGGAATTGGACTCCATCCGAGAACAACTGTTCAAAATCTTCCGGAAAGTCGTCGTCGATTTGGACGAAGATCGCATTTCCCCCGAATCCTTCCAATCCTTCACCTTCACCTGGGAAGCCGCCGTCACCACCATCCGCCACCGGGAGACACTGCTTTAAAAAAAGGTGTAGGGTGGGTTAGGCGCCGCCGTAATTTTTCGGAAAAACCCACAATTTTTCATCGGCGCCGTAACCCACCAGCCATTCCATTCAAAATTCAAAATTCAAAAGGTGTAGGGTGGGTTAGGCGCCGCCGTAATTTTTCGGAAAAACCCACAATTTTTCATCGGCGCCGTAACCCACCAGCCATTCCATTCAAAATTCAAAAGTATAGTAGTCCAGTTTTCCCACCAATAACCCATCCGCTACCAGCCGTTGGGTTTCGTTTCGCGACCCCCAACCTACAACTATTGAGCGGTGCGTTACATTTCATTAACGCACCCTACCACTCAAAGCCCCCAGAATTGGGGGTTTGGGGGCTAG
>JBNGCR010000315.1:0-2173 GCA_050045915.1 Limnospira sp. | reverse complement strand
TTACATTTCATTAACGCACCCTACCACTCAAAGCCCCCAGAATTGGGGGTTTGGGAGCCAGACAATTTTACAAATCGGGCTATTTCACCCAACCTTAAAATTTCCGCCCCAATTATAAAGATACAGTCAAAAACGGCGACCTTCACATTGACATCTCTCAAAAAAATCGATAAAATATTTTTAATATAAAAATTTCAACTCAGCTCCTAAAGTGCTGAGATAAGCCAAATCAATATCGGGTGGATCTCAAGCTGTTCTGCAAACTAGCCGTCAATCCAAACCATGACATCCTCTCAACCCTCCCAGTGCTTCAATCTCTTTCCCCCCCCGAGGTGTCGGGTTCAGTTGACTCCTTTTCCATCATGAGTCCACCCCACAACTAAACCTCAGCCGCCCTTCCGCACCCACCGCAAAGGGCGACAATTCATCACGATTATTTGTACATTGAATGGCGCGTCAACTCCCTCGGCGCGATTCCCAGCCATGTCCGACCCCAAATTAGTCTGCGTCACCGGACTGCCCCGTTCCGGCTCAACCCTACTGTGCCAACTGCTCGCCGAACATCCCGACATCGACGTTGACGGCATGAGTTCGCCCCTGTTCGGCGCCCTGCAAACCCTACGCGCCCACCTGAGCGACAGCGACTTCCTCCTCTCCCGACTCGACGGCGACTTCGACCGCACCTACCGCCGCCTCCAGCGCTCCTGCCGCGCCTTTGCCGCGGCGTGGTGGGACGAAACCGAAGCCCCGGTAGTGGTGGACAAGCACCGCGGCTGGTTGAACCAAATCGAGTTAGCCCTGGAACTCGACCCCGAGGCGCGGATGTTGGTGTGCGTGCGGGAGTTGGGGCAAATTTTCGGCTCCATCGAAGCCCAGCATCGGCAAACCCTGTGGCTCGACTTCCCCGACGACCTCGCCAACCTGTCCCCCTACGCCCGGGCCGAAGCCCTGTTCGCCCCCAAAGGCGTCGTGGGCGGGCCCCTGCGGTCGGTGCAAGCCGTGCAAGACCGACCCCCGGAGGAGCAGCAGCGCCTATTTTTCGTCGTCTTCGAGCATTTGACCGGCGAACCGGAGGCGGTGATGGCCGACCTGTTCGCCTGGTTGGGCCTCCAACCCCACGACATCGACCCGCAAAACCTGACGGTGCGGCGGCAGGAAGCGGACAGTTACTACCGCTTCAAATACCCCCACTCAACCCACCCAAAGATTCAACCGCCCCGGCGGCGGCAGATTTCCCCGCGCATCGATGCCGAGTTGAAACAGACCCACCCCTGGTTTTACGAACTGTTTTATCCCGGCTTGTTATCCACCGAGGCAGGAGGAACCCAGCCATGAGAAAAGTCTGGGCTCGTCCCCCCACGGATTGAGCCATTTAGCATCTTTCATTTTTCATTTTTCATTTTTCATTTTTCATTTCAACGAGGTTAAAAAAATGGCAATTTTTCGCGTCACACAAACAACCGACAACGGCTTGGGCGATACCATAGGAACTTTGAGCTGGGCGATTTTGCAAGCCAATACTGATGCTGGAGGGGCGGACGATACCATCGTTCTCGAAGAGAATATCACCGTCACCGGAGTGATGAAGCGGCTGATTAACAGCAACATCACCCTCACCGGAGATGACCCCGATACTGTTGATGTTGAGACAGCCACAATTAGCGGTGGCAATCAATTTCGCCCCCTGTTCGTCAAGTCGGGAACCGTCAACCTTAACAACCTGACCCTGACCCAAGGTAAAGCCCAGGGGGGGAGTAGTAATGCGGGTGGAGGCGGCGCCGGTATGGGCGGCGCCCTGTTTGTTTACTCCGGTACGGTGACAGTTGAGGATGTCACTTTTACCGACAACACCGCCCAGGGGGGCAATGGTGGTGCAACCGACTTGGAATGGGGGTCGCGAGGCGGTGGCGGGATGTTCGGCAATGCCGGTCACGAGGGTGGCGGCGGTCTTTTTGGTGATTCGGTAGACAGGAATGGTGGCTACGGCGGCACGGGTGATTATGGTGGCGCTGGTGGGACTAAGGGTGTCAACAGCGGCTTCGGCGGCGGCGGTGTGGCAGAAGAATACTTTTACACTCAAACCTTCGGCGGCAACGGCGGCTTCGGCGGCGGCGGCGGCTTTGGCGACTACGGCGGCAACGGCGGCTTCGGCGGCGGCGGCGGCGGCGCTGGC
>JBNGCR010000314.1:0-4214 GCA_050045915.1 Limnospira sp. | reverse complement strand
GAAGCTAAACAACGAGCCGGACAAGCCTATGCTAAAATGCTGGGATTGACACCGGGTCCCGGAGGGGCAGACGGTCTGGTTGACGGTTATGGTTGGGTGGACGATCGCTTCGTTTATTTCCAATGCAAACTTTCTCAGCATCCCCTCGGGGCCGAATTTGCCGACAATTTTTATGCGGGTTTAAAAAAGTCTGAAGCTCAAATCGGAATTATGCTGGCTGGAGTCGGTTACATTGACCGAAAAAATAGTGGCTTTTTGGCACGTCTGAAAAGTTATCCGGAAATTCAACAAGGTCAATTCATTTATCACCTTCTCAGTTTGGAAGATATTTACACCCGCTCGGACAAATTTCAGTTGGCATCACAAGATCTGCCGCAGTTGCATATAATCAGTGATGTTGCCCCGTGAGCGTCGGCGACCCCGATCGCCCGCCCCGTACTCTCCCAAACACTCGACCCAATGCCATTTGAATCCCACCCCGACATCGATATCGCCCCCCTGATCGACCATACTCTATTAAATCAAGCCGCCACCCCCCAGCAGATCGACCAGTGTTGCGGGGAAGCCGATCGCTACCATTTCGCCTCCGTCTGCATTTTCCCCTGTTTCGTGCGGCGATCGCGGGAATTTCTGCAAAACAAAACCCCCGCAGTCTGCACCGTCATCGGGTTTCCCTGCGGGGCGACGACCTCCGCCGTCAAACTCTACGAAGCCCTGGAAGCGGTGGAAAACGGGGCGACGGAGTTGGATGTCGTCATCAACCTGGGCCTGCTGAAGTCGGGGGATACCGAGGCGGTACACCGGGAATTGGCGGAAATCTGCGAAGAAACCGGGGCGACGGTGAAGGCGATTTTGGAAACGGCGGTGCTCACGGACGCCGAGAAACGGTTGGCGGCGGAATTGGCGATGGAAGCGGGGGTATCTTTCCTGAAAACCAGTACGGGATGGTACGGCGGGGCGACGGTGGAGGACGTGCGGTTGCTCAAGGAAGTCTCCCGGGGACAGGTGGGCATCAAGGCGTCCGGGGGGATACGCACCTACGAACAAGCGATCGCATTAGTTTTGGCCGGGGCGACTCGCCTGGGCACCTCCCAAGGGGTGGCCCTGATCCGCGAGCGAGATACAGAAAAAACGGACGAGAATTAATGAATCGCACTTATAAAGTGACCGGCATCATCCTGAAGGCGACGCCATTGGGGGAGTCCGATCGCCTGCTGACGATTTTGACGCAGGAATTGGGCCTGATCCGGGTGGCGGCGCCGGGGGCGAGGAAGTCGCGATCGCGCCTGGGGGGCCGGATTGGCTTATTTGTGGTCAACCAATTTTTGATCGCGAAAGGGCGATCGCTCGACAAAATCACCCAGGCGGATATCGTCAATTCCCACAGCGGACTCGGAAAAAATTTGGGCAAGTTGGCGGCGGGTCAATATTTGGCGGAATTGGTGCTGAGTCAGGCGTTGAGCGAACAGCCACAGGCGGAATTATTCCTACTCTTAGAAGAACATTTGAGCCGCCTCGAACAGCTTCCGAATGTCGCCACGCCGGAAAATGCGATCGCCATCGTCGCCTGCCTCACCCACGGCATCTTCCACCTGCTGGCATTGGCGGGAATTGCCCCCCAGGTCCAGTTATGTTGCATCACCCAACATCCCCTGATCCCGAATTTCGCCGATCCGAATTGGGTGGCGGGGTTCAGTATCGACTCGGGGGGGATCGTGAATTTGGCGGGACTGGCGGCAAAATCGGGCGATCGCACCTCATCCCGCGTCGCGGAGGGCACGGGACGCTACCTGACGGATACGGTGCCCGTCAGAATTGATGCGCGACTGGCGGCGGACCGGTTGGCGATTTTACAGCAGTTGGCGGAACCGGATTTAAGGAACGTTTGGGGCGCCCACCATTCGGAGGCTTGGATCGCCGTGGAACGCCTGCTGCGTCGCTATGCAGAATATCATTTCGCGCGATCGATCCGGTCGGCATCTCTGATCGATACTTACCTGGCGGCTTCCGGCTAAAATCAATCATTATTAATTGTTAATTGTTAATTGTTAATTGTTAATAGGGTCAAAATCCTAATTATGCCCATTTCCGAAACCGGCGATCGCATTCTCATATCAAATCCTGATAATTGACCACAAATCCGGTTGAATACCCGGAACAAAACGGGTTGGATATCAAGACCGCTTGGGAATCAATTCCGGAGGGCGGAAGCCAGGGGTCCCTACCCGATCAAATCATATTCAGATGATTGGGGAGGTTTAGGAGGGGATAACCGGATTTGATATTATTGCTGTGACAGCTAAAGTTTACGGGTTATAGCGCTGCGCGCGGTCCTCGGCAGTCGGTATTAGGGAGTCGGAAACTGAAACGGCTTTTCTATAAGGGTTTGAAAATTTCTGACCCCATTTCAACTGTAACCACGTGAGCGCTCGTTGCTATATATCAGATTCGGTTATTGACCCGCATAACCTCCCCCATCCTCCCCAATCCTCTTCAGCTTTACAATTCAAAGTCCCCCTTTTAAAGGGGGATAATGGTGGATTTCACCCACCTATTGTGGTGTCGTTTCAACCATGCGAATAAACTCGGTTCGATAACCGTCCAAATCTGCCCCTTTCGATTCGTTCGCCAGTTGCAAAACTTGCTCGAAACTGGAATTGCCTTGATATTCGGAATCCCGCAACAGCATCCCAAATTCGGCGACGGCGGCCGCAAATTTGAAATTATCGGAAGTTTCGTCGATGAGAAGAACGCGATCGCGCACCGCTTCTTCAATCAACAAAGAAGCCGTTTCTTCCGGCGGTTTGTACCGCAATTTAACCCGCATCAACTCGTCACTTTTATAGGCTTCGGGACTGACGGTATTTTCCTGGAATGCCAACTCGTCAACCGGCGGCAATTCCACATCCGACTCCACCCCGGCGGGGATAATTTCATACAACGCCGTCACCGAATGTCCCGCCCCCAATTCCCCCGCATCTTTCGTATCGTCGCTGAAGTCTTGATTTTGCAGGCGGCGATTTTCGTAGCCGATTAATCGGTAGGCTTGCACCTTGGCGGGGTTGAACTCCACCTGTATTTTAACATCTTTGGCGATAGTAAACAAGGTTCCGCCCAACTCGCTGACCAAAACTTTTTTGGCTTCCAGCAAGTTATCGATGTAGGCGTAATTGCCGTTGCCCTTGTCCGCCAACTTTTCCATTTTGGAATCTTTATAATTGCCCGTGCCGAACCCCAAAACGGTGAGATAAATGCCGCGATCGCGGTAGGATTCAATCAGTCGCACCAATTCCCCATCGCCGGAAACGCCGACGTTGAAATCCCCGTCCGTGGCGAGAATCACCCGGTTATTTTTATCCTCCCCGGACATCCGGGTTGCCAGTTCGTAGGCGAGTTGGATGCCTTCACCCCCCGCCGTCGATCCCCTCGCCTCCAAGTTATTGATGGCGGCGATAATTTTCTCTTTTTCACTTCCCGGCGTGGGCGGCAAAACGACACCAGCAGCCCCCGCATAAACGGCGATCGCCACGCTGTCCCGTTCGCTCAATTGATCGACTAATAACTGAAATCCTGATTTCAACAGGGGCAGTTTGTTGGGGGCGTTCATCGAACCGGAAACGTCCAACAAAAACACCAAATTACTCGGTGGCAGTTCTTCCGTCCGCATCTTTTTACCCTGCAAACCGATGTGAACCAATTGATGTTGAGGGTTCCAGGGTGCTTGAGAAACTTCCGTCGTAATTGAAAACGGTTCTTCCCCTTGCGGTTGGGGATAATCGTAGGTAAAATAATTAATTAACTCCTCGATCCGCACCGCATCCACCGGGGGGCGCTGCCCCTGATTAATAAAGCGGCGGACGTTGCTGTAAGATGCCGTATCGACATCGATGGAAAATGTGGAAAGGGGGTTACTTTCCGCCCGTAAAAAGGTGTTTTCCTCAATCAGATCGTAGGCTTCCGTATTGGGAACCCCTTGCCGTGATTCCAACGCCGTTTGCGGTGCCATAGCCGGCGGTGCTTCCGGCTGACTCAGTTCCATCTCCATCGGGGCGCGATCGCCTGCAGTCGGTGGTGGTGCCGTTTGGTGTGCTTGATTTTTCACACTGCAAGCCGTCACCAGCAACAGCGGAATAACGCCGATTCCGGCGATCAAACGTTGAGACTTTTGACGCATCATATTCGCTCTCAGCCTAACTCATCAAAATGGCTTCAAG
>JBNGCR010000313.1:0-4225 GCA_050045915.1 Limnospira sp. | reverse complement strand
AAGAAAAAGGTGAGATTGAGATTATATAGCGTCTTTTGGGTAAGAAGAAACCGGGTTTCTATGAGAGTTTTTCGTTTCTTATCAAAGATGGTATGAGAAACCCGGTTTCTCAGCGACTCGGTAATATCGCAAGTATCGCGCTTGTGTGTTATAGCAACCGCCAAGGCGGTTAGGACAGATCTTCCGACTCCCGACTCCCCCAATCACAAAAGGACTCCGAAACGACAGTTTCAGAGTCCGTCACATATCGATATTGAACCGGATCGGTACAACTGGCAAAAGTTGAGTCCCGAGACTCAGGCCGATTACATCAGGCCGAGTTGAGACAGGATGCCTTGGCCGGTCAGGTACTCGGTGGCGACACCGATGATGAACCCGAGCATGGCGAGGCGTCCGTTCCAGGTTTCTGCGAAGGCGGTAAAACCAAACTTAGTATCTTGAGTTTCCATAGCGAACTACTCCTGAATCGGTCTGCTTGAGTCAACTACACAAAAGTTAACATATCTGCCCGCAAAATTGCAACGTTTGTTTACAATTTGTTGAGAAAATATTCCATTTGCCCCTCTGGCGGGGGAAATGGGGAACGATCGCACCCGAAGCACAACTTGCCCGATAATGGAAATCTGTAGAGGCGCACAGATATAGATGGACATTCGCATCGGCAACGGATACGACATTCACCAGTTGGTGGAAAACCGCCCTCTGATTTTGGGCGGCGTCCGCATCGAACACCGGTTGGGACTGCTCGGCCACAGCGACGCGGACGTATTAACCCACGCCATCATGGACGCCATGCTCGGCGCCCTCAGCTTGGGGGACATCGGTTTGTACTTCCCCCCCTCCGATGAAAAATGGGCTGGTGCGGATAGTTTGGTACTCCTCGAACAAGTCAACAGTCTGGTGCGGGAGCGGGGATGGGAAATCGGCAATATCGATTCGGTGGTGGTGGCCGAACGTCCCAAACTCAAACCCCACATCTCCAAAATGCGCGATCGCATCGCCAGTGTCCTACAATTGGAACCGGATCGGGTGGGCATCAAAGCCACCACCAACGAAAAACTCGGGCCGGTGGGGCGGGAAGAAGGGATTGCCGCCTACGCCGTCGCACTCTTGCAATGCAGATAGGGTGTAGGGTGTAGGGTGTAGGGTGTAGGGAATTGACTAATTTTGCCTCCTGGAGCTTCCCCAGATGAACGATCGGGATTTGATACCATGAACCATTCCATCTTCCCCTTTAAGTGGCGCGGGTGGGTCGCCCGTTTTGCGGTGTCGGTTTTTGCGATCGCCAGTCTCTCCGCCTGCACTGCGGCCATATCCTCCGACGCCCCGTCCCGCCTGGTCGTCCCCACCCCCAGCGGACCCGGCACGTTCAACTATCCCCTCAACCAGTCCGCCTACAGCGTTTTCGGCTACATTTACAGCCCCCTGTTCGAGGAACACCCGATCACCGGGGAGCTCGAACCGGGCCTGGCCGAATCCTGGACCGTCTCCCCCGACGGCCAGACCATCGTCGTCACCCTGCGGGAGGGGTTGAAATGGTCTGACGGGGAACCCCTGACCGTCGATGACGTGATTTTTACTTACAATGAAATTTACCTCAACGACAACATTCCAACCAGCTTCAAAGATATCTTGAGAGTGGGGAGCGATCGCGCTTTTCCCACTGTCAAAAAAATCGGCGATCGTCGCGTGGAATTTTCCGTCCCCGAACCCTTCGCCCCCTTCCTCCGCTACGCCGGGGGCCTACCCATCCTGCCGGCCCACGTCCTCACCGAATCCGTCCGCACCCTCGACGCCGAGGGCAACCCCAAATTTCTGACCACCTGGGGCACCGACACCGACCCCCAAAAAATCGTCGGCAGCGGGATGTATCGGATGCAAAGCTACACCTCCAACCAGCGGGTGATCCTGGAACGCAACCCCCACTACTGGCGGGAAGACGATCGCGGCAACCCCCAACCCTACATCGATCAGATCGTCTGGCAAATTATCGAAAGTACCGACACGCAATTTCTCAACTTTCGCTCTGGTTCTCTCGATACCCTGGACGTTCAACCCGAAGCCTTCCCCCTCCTCAAAACCGAAGAAGATCGGGGAAAATATACCATCTACAGTTCCGGCCCCGATACGGGAACCGTGTTCCTCTCTTTTAATCTGAATCAGGGCAAAAATGCCCGGGGCAAACCCTTCGTGGAACCCTACAAATCCGAGTGGTTCAACAATTTAGCCTTCCGACAAGCCCTTTACCACGGCATCAACCGGGAGGTCATGAAAAATAATATTTACAAAGGACTCGGAGAGCTGCAACATTCCCCGATTCCCGTGCAGAGTCCCTTTTATCTGTCGCCGGAAGAGGGGTTGAAAACCTACGCCTACGACCCGGAAAAAGCCCGAGAATTGCTCCTCGGGGCGGGGTTTACCTACGATGAAAATGGTAAATTGCGGGATGGGGAGGGTAATCCGGTTCGGTTTACCCTGTTGGTGAGTTCGGGTAAAAAAGTGCGGGAACAGATGGCGACTCAAATCGCCCGCGATCTTTCAGAATTGGGGATCGAGGTGGATACTTTGTTCCTGAGTTTTAACACTTATGTTGATCGATTGCGATCGCGGGATTGGGAGGTGTATTTGGGCGGATTTACCGGGGGAGGAGTCGAACCCCACGGCGGCTACAATATTTGGTCGGTTGACGGCCGCCTGCACACGTTCAACCAGGGGCCGCAGCCTGGAGAGGAGGCGATCGAAGGGTGGATGGTATCCGACTGGGAGCGAGAAATTGACGAGTTGTATGTGAGGGCTTCCCAGGAGTTGGACGAGGAGAAACGTCGGGAACTCTACGGACAGGCACAGCAGATTATCGCCGAAAATCTGCCGTTCTTGTACATGGTGAATCCTCTGGCTTTTGAGGCGATCCGCGATCGCGTCGAGGGAGTCGAATACACACCCCTCGGCGGCGGGTTGTGGAACTTGTACGAATTGAAAATCAAAGAATAATTGATAATTGCTCTCCAACCAGATATCTGGAAACCGGGTTTCTACCAGTATCTCTCATCCCTCCAAACAACTCTGCTAGAAACCCGGTTTCTTCGCCCCCAGATATAAGCCCGCAAAGAGGGGTTGACAGGGGGGGGCGGGTCGCGGTAAACTATTGACAGAGAGTTTAATAATCGGAGTGGATGCCCAAAAAATATTTTCGTCACCACTTCCATTATCTAAAATAATACCGGAAGTCAAGCGAAAAAGCAACCCCCCCGGCAAAAAAGTCGAATTTTTTTAACATTTCTTAATTTTTTTTTACAAAAAATAATAATCGATTGATGGGGGATGGCGGGGATTTCGCCCGTAGCGCCGATGACATCTCCCCCAATTCGGGTCTGGATTATAATTATCAATTGTCAATTATCAATTATCAATTAATTTAGATGAATCCCGACGCCTTACAAGATTTGCTCGAATCCGTCGCCCGGGGCAATTTGACCCCCGCCGATGCCCTGGAAAAAATGCGATATTTTGACTTTGAGCCGGTGGGGGATTACGCTCGGATCGACCACCACCGCAAGCTGAGGACGGGGTTTCCGGAGGTGATTTGGGGGCCGGGAAAAACGGTGGATCAACTCGTGCAAATCATAGGGGCGCTGGAGAAGCGAAATCCGGTGGTGATGGCGACGCGCATCGAGCCGGAGGTTTACGAAGAATTGCTCTTGGAAATTCCCGAGTTGATCTATTATCGGGAAGCCCGGATTTGTGCAGTGGACCGGCGCAGTGCGATTCCCTCCCAGTGTAGTGGCGCGATCGCAATTTTGACAGCGGGGACAGCCGATTTACCAGTCGCAGAAGAAGCGGCGATAACGGCTACCCTGTCGGGGTTTTGCGTGAGGCGGCTGTGGGACGTGGGGGTGGCGGGGATTCACCGCTTGCTGGGGAATTGGCATCTGATCTCGGATGCGGACGTGCTGATCGTGGTCGCCGGGATGGAGGGGGCGCTACCCAGCGTGGTGGCGGGGTTGGCGGACTGTCCGGTGATTGCGGTTCCCACGAGCGTGGGTTACGGCGCCAGTTTAAATGGGTTGGCGCCGCTGCTGACGATGCTGAATTCCTGCGCGGCGGGGGTGGGAGTCGTCAACATCGACAACGGATTTGGGGCGGCGATCCTGGCCGGCCAGATCCTGCGGGTGGGGGAGAAGTTGAAACGGAAGGGGGAGTAGGCAATAGGCAATAGGCAATAGGC
>JBNGCR010000312.1:0-4283 GCA_050045915.1 Limnospira sp. | reverse complement strand
GAATGATATAGCAACGAGCGCTGGCGTGGTTACACGCCGGGAATGATCAATCTCCCTACGACCGACTCCCTACGGCCGACTCCCTATTCCCTTTTATAGGTTTTGTAACTATACGAGCGCGCACTGCTATATTATCTCCGATCAAACCCTTATAATTCCCGGTTTTCCTTGCCCCTTCTGAAAAGGCTTAAAACTATTGCCGTCGGATTTAAGGGGTTCTCTCAACACCCCATTTTTAAAAATTCCTCATAAGCTGAGTTGATTCGCTGCATTTTGGCGATCGCTTCCGGGGAAAAGTTGCGATCGGGATGGTACAGCCGAGCTAATTTTCGATAGGCGACGCGAACCGTTTCCAAATTTGCGTCCGGGTTCACGTTCAGAATTTGCCACCAATTGCGAGAGGTGAAATTATCCGGATCGAATCGTTCCCAACGCCAAATTTTAACCGTCCCGTCCGGACCGCCACTGGCGAGGTATTTGCGATCGGGACTGAACGCCACCACGCACCCCGATAGAATCTGTTGAAGTTGTCCGGTTTTCGCGTTCCACAGGCGGACGGTTCCGCCCGAATCCGCACTGGCGATCGCCCCTCCGTCGGGACTGAAAGCCACCGCAGAAATCCCGGTTTTATGTCCGGTCAGGGTGTGCAAGCAATCGCCCGTTTTGAGACTCCACAATTTTACCATACGATCGGCACTGCCGCTCACCAAAATTCGGTTATCGGGCGAAAATTAAATAGCCGTAACCGAGTCGTTATGTCCGGCAAATATTCGGGGTTTTGCATAATTATTGAGATGCCAAATTCGGATTGTCCGATCTGCACTCCCGCTGGCGATCGCTTCCCCGTCGGAACTCACCGCAACGGACAAAACTCGATCTTCGTGTCCGTTTAGAATCCGCTTCCAATTCCCGGTTTTTGCATCCCAGACTCGAACCGTTTGATCGCCACTCCCACTAATTAGAATAGAGCAATTTGGAATAAAGCACAATCCCGCGATCGCACCCATATTGCATTCTGGAATATGATGATCCGAGAGGGTTCGTAAGAATTGCCGATTCCGATAACTCCACAGACTGATTTTTCCGTCGCCATTCCCGCCGGCGATAATTTCCGAATCCGAACTCACCGATAAAGACAGAGTTTCCGAATTATCGAATAAAGTATAATCCCGCTTTCCGGTGGTACAATTCCAAAAATTAATCGTGCGATCGCATCCCGCCGTCACCACAGTTTGACTCCCCTCGCCAAACGCGATCGCATTGATTTTCCCCCGATGTGCTTTTATGGTGTGAATCAGGTTCCAACCGGACGGGTTCGGTTCGCCCGTATTTGGATTAAATGCGTTTTTTTCTTCCGTCTCCGATGGTGATTTTGTTTGTGATGAGTCCATCCCGATCACGTCTTTCAACACTTTCAACTCATCGTCAATTTCACGATCAATAAACTTTTGCTTTAATTTCCGTTCTCGGGCTTCAAGACTTAACTCGGCAACCTCCAACCATCCATCCGTATAATAAAATTGAAACGCCAAATTATCTTCGATGCGATCCGAAACGCGATCGAAAGCCTGCATTGCCGTCTCCCCCGGAATGCTATCATCAATAATTTTAAAAACCCCGTAAATTCCCAACCCGAAAACGCCGCCCGCGATCGCCATCGAACCCATCCCAACCGCGATCGCACTCCCGCCAATTCCCAATCCCATCGTCCCCACAGCCGAAGAAATCGTCACCCCAGAAACCGCCCCCAAACCGATCGCCCCAAACGCCGCGCGATCGCCCTCCGCAATGCCCCGAAACGCCCCATAAACCGCCATTCCCGTTATCGCCCCCGCCCCCAAAATCGGCGTCACCCCAATCCCAATTCCGCCGAAACTTCCCACCAATCCCATACCGCCGACAGCACTCGAAATTCCCGCCCCCGCCGCCGTCCCACCGACAACAAACGTCGTCGCCGTAGTCATATTCTTTGATTGATTCTGAAAACTATTCATAATTTTAATAACGTAAAATTCGACAATTTTGATTCAGACGATCAGTGGACATAAGACGATGAGGAATTTTGGCATTTGGCATCGAATACGAGCCGCCATTCAAAGTCCCCCTTTTCAAGGGGGATTTAGGGGGATCTTCCCCTCTCGGAACCGACGACAAAGCCGTTTAAAGTCCCCCTTTTCAAGGGGGATTTAGGGGGATCTTACCCTCTCTGTGTCCTCTGTGTCTCTGTGGTTAATTCACCCTTCCAGCCTATCAACACCCCCCAAAATCCACCAGCGTAATTCCACGGATTTTCCACTAAAATTCCCAAAACCTTACAAATTGTTACAATTCGTGAAAATGCCCCAATCTCGTGCTAAACCAAATCTAGGTATAATAAGCACGCTTTCAATGACCTCAGTACAGCAACCGCCCAAGCATCAGAAAGCCAGAGCCCTGAAACCGGGGAGCCGCCGTCCCGCCAAAGCCCTGTGCAGCGAGTGCGGACTCTGTGACACCTACTACATCCACTACGTCAAGGAAGCCTGTGCCTTTCTGAACGAACAGATCGCCGAGCTCGAAGATAAAGCCCACGGGCGATCGCGGGATCTCGACAGCCAAGACGACTTGTATTTTGGCGTCCACCAGGATATGATGGCGGCGCGGAAGAAACAGCCCATTCCGGGTGCCCAGTGGACCGGCATCGTCAGCACCATCGCCTGCGAAATGCTCACCCAGGGCATCGTCGAAGGGGTCGTCTGCGTCCAAAATACCGAAGAAGACCGCTTCGGACCCAAACCCGTCATCGCCCGGACGCCGGAAGAAGTGCTCGCCGCCCGCGTCAACAAACCCACCCTCTCCCCCAATTTGTCCGTATTGGAAGAGGTGGAGCGATCGGGGATGAAACGGCTGCTCGTCATCGGGGTGGGATGCCAGATTCAAGCCCTGCGTGCCGTCGAAGAACAGATGGGGTTGGAAAAACTCTATGTCCTCGGAACCCCCTGCGTCGATAACGTCACCCGCGAGGGGCTCCAGAAGTTCCTCGAAACCACCAGCCGATCGCCCGAAACCGTCGTCCACTACGAATTCATGCAGGACTTCCGGGTGCACTTCAAACACGAAGACGGTTCCACGGAAACCGTGCCCTTTTTCGGCCTAAAAACCAACAAACTCAAGGATATTTTCGCCCCCTCCTGCCTGAGTTGTTTCGACTATGTAAATTCCCTGGCTGATCTCGTCGTCGGCTACATGGGGGCACCGTTCGGTTGGCAGTGGATCGTCGTCCGCAACGATCGCGGACGGGAAATGCTCGATCTGGTCAAAGATCAACTCGACACCCAACCCGTCTCCGCCAAGGGCGATCGCCACCAAGCCGTCCAGCAGAGCATCCCCGCCTACGATAAAGGCGTCACCCTGCCGATGTGGGCCGCGAAAATGATGGGGGTGGTCATCGAACGGGTGGGGCCGAAGGGCTTGGAATACGCCCGCTTTTCCATCGACTCCCACTTCACCCGGAATTACCTGTATGTGAAGCGAAACTATCCCGAAAAGTTGGAAGCCCACGTCCCCGAATTTGCCAAACGGATCGTCGAGCAATATCAACTGCCGGAATAAAAAACAAAAAAAAAGACCCTTGCTGGAGGCCTGACCGGGGCGGGGGAAGATTAGCAGTCAAAAAGCTGCTAATTTAAGGTCTAAAATTCCCCGTCTCAGTTCTTTTTTTTTGAGTTGTGGTCGATTCCGAAAATCGGATTTCCAAGGCGTTCTGTCAGGCCAGTCTGTAACTTAGCACCGGGACGATTAAGATCAGCAAAACCGACCAGGGTGCGTAAACCAGGCTGAGAAACAGACAGAATAAGGCGGTCCCTCTGGCTGCAATTTTGACAATCTCTTCCGAAGTATTGATACTCAGGTGGACGGCCAAGCAAGCGATGGAAAAGGCCACTAAAGAAGGTACAATCATTGTACGAACCCCCTCGAACAAGGTGTTACGGTGTGGCGCGTTCCTTCGGGCTGTGTTCCCTACTTCCGTCTTCCTCAGCTCGCCAACGGCGATCGAATGAACATTCAATCAACTTGGCGGTTGGGGGAGATGAACGTTTTCTAGTATCTAACAATTATAGCATCAGATCCGATTTGTCAATAACTTTCTCTTAATTTTCTTGTCATCAAACGATTACCTATGCGTAAATTTACGGAGTAATCACAAATGACTCAGTAACATTTTTGTCTGTGCTGTAATTGTAAATTTACGGAACATCAACACTTTCCCTGACAGTTCACTTCTGTCCCTCCGTATTTTCACG
>JBNGCR010000311.1:0-4391 GCA_050045915.1 Limnospira sp. | reverse complement strand
CTCTGCCTCCTCTGCCTCCTCTGCCTCCTCTGCCTCCTCTGCCCCCTCTGCCTCCCCTGCCTCCTCTGCCTCCTCTGCCTCCTCTGCCTCCTCTGCCCCCTCTGCCCCCTCTGCCCCCCCTGCCCCCCCTGCCTCCCCAAACGGCGCTATATTGGATACAAAACTTTACACTTGGAGGCGCAAATGCCGAAAGCAGTCTGGAACGGAGTGGTGCTGGCTGAGAGCGATCGCACCGAAGTGGTGGAGGGCAACCAATACTTTCCCCCCGACTCCATCAAAACGGAGTATTTCAAGGAGAGCGACACCCACACCACCTGTGGTTGGAAGGGAGTCGCCAACTACTACAGCATCGAAGTGGACGGCCAGGTTAACAAAGATGCCGCCTGGTGCTATCCGACCCCCAAATCCGCGGCTAAGAATATCGAAGGATATGTCGCCTTCTGGAAAGGGGTCAAAATAGAAGCCTGACCGAGTGGAAGGAAGTAGGAGCGCAAGGCACGGCGCCCCGATTTTAGATTTGAGAGCCCCCCCGGCTCCCCCAGGGCCGTTTCATTCTCGGTTAAAAATTGTCGGGGGCGACAATGAAAACCGTTGATGGGAGACAAGAGCAAGGGAATATCCGGTTAAAAACACCTTTTTATTCCGAAAAATCTCCCTCCGCTCCCTCCGCTCCCTCCGCTCCCTCTGCTCCCCTTGCCATTTTTCTGGGGAGAATGAAACAGCCCTGCCCCGGCTCCCCTGCATTTTCGTCCCGGGGAGCCTTTTCGGGGGCAGACTAGGATTCCTCATCCTTAGACAGCCACGCCCGTCCGACCTTTTGCAGTGCGTCTAGCACGGGTTGAAGTTCGCGCCCCTTTGAGGTGAGGGAATATTCCACCCGGGGGGGAATTTCGGGGTATACCTTCCTCTCGATTATATCATGTTTTTCCAGTTCCCTCAACCGCGATGTCAGAGTCTTTGTACTCACCGGGAGGACCTCCTGAAGCTCGTGGGTGCGGCGGTTGCCGCCGAAGAGTTCTCGCAGAATTAAGATCGACCACTTGCTGCTAATTTGCTCCAAGATATGTTCGATCGGACAGGGGCGATCGCGTTCCTTCGAGTTTCTCGGTTGGGGGTGGGGTTTGGGGTTTTTGCAACATTTTGTAACTTTCATTTCAACAAAATTTAACGTTTGATCCGGTGCATCCAGACGGGCATCGGGGTTTTTAAAGTTTTTTAAGGAAAGCCCAAAAGTCCCTCACAGCAGTAATTTTTTACTTTTAGCTACTAAGGATACTTATGGAGACTATATTGTAATTCCTATAGAAAGTAATACTCTAGAAATAGAGGGAAATCAAACCCTCTGCTACAGAAAAAATATCAGCCCGCAGTTCGAGGGTAAAGCCAAAAATAAATAAAAGCTTAAGCACTGCGGTTTTGAGAATCCAGGTCGCCTGCGCCTGTCGCAAGAGTTGCCCGATTCAATGGCAGTGAGATGGTAAATTGTCTCAATATTGCCATCGCCAATTCATGTAAAAAGTCAGGAAAAATTTAGCTGTACTCTCTACCAGACTATTATTCGAGTTTGGAGGAATTTCATAATGGTTGACAACAAGGAAAAAGCATTCGTCCTGTGGTTTGAGGAAGTTGGAATTGCCGACGTTCCCCTAGTGGGAGGGAAAAACGCATCCCTCGGAGAAATGATCCAACAGCTCGGCTCCAAAGGGGTCAGCGTTCCCACAGGGTTTGCGACAACCGCTTATGCTTATCGTTACTTTGTCGAAAAAGCGGGTTTAGAAGTCAAGCTACGGGAGCTCTTTGCCGATCTCGACGTAGAAGATATGCCCAACCTGCGTAAGCGCGGCAAACAAGCTCGTTCTCTTATTCTAGATACTCCTTTCCCCCCAGAACTCGAAGAAGCCATTGTTGCTTCCTATAAACAACTGTGCGAGCGGTACGGCAGCTCGAACACCGACGACATAGACGTGGCAGTGCGGTCTAGTGCGACAGCCGAAGACCTCCCCGATGCCAGCTTCGCCGGACAGCAGGAAACCTACCTCAACGTCTACGGAGAAGACACCGTTCTCAAATCCTGCCACAAGTGCTTCGCGTCCATCTTCACCGATCGCGCCATCTCCTACCGTACCATCAAAGGCTTCGACCACTTCGCCGTTGCCCTGTCCGTCGGCGTCCAGAAGATGGTCCGTTCCGACCTCGCCTCCTCCGGTGTGATGTTCTCCATCGACACGGAAACCGGCTTCAAGAACGCCGCCCTCGTCACCGCCGCCTACGGTTTAGGTGAAAACGTGGTTCAAGGCGCCGTCAACCCCGACGAATACTTCGTCTTCAAACCCACCCTCAAACAAGGGTTCCGCCCGATCCTCGAAAAACGGATCGGCACCAAAGAACTGAAGATGGTGTACGATATCGGCGGCACCAAACTCACCAAGAACGTCACCGTTCCCCCCTCCCAGCGCGAACAGTTCTGTATCACCGACGACGAGATCCTGAAACTGGCTGAGTGGGCGGTAATCATCGAAAACCACTACTCCACCGTCCGCGGCACCTACACGCCGATGGACATTGAATGGGCGAAAGATGGCATCACCGGGGAACTGTTCATCGTCCAGGCCCGCCCGGAAACCGTCCAATCCCAGAAATCCGGTAGCGTCCTGCGGTCTTACAAACTCAAAGGCACCGGCGACGTCCTGTCCCGAGGTCGTGCAGTCGGCGAAATGATCGGCCAGGGCAAAGCCCGGGTGATCCTCGACGTCCACAAGATCGACGAATTCAAACCCGGTGAAGTGTTGGTCACGAACAAGACCGACCCCGACTGGGAACCTATTATGAAACGGTCTAGTGCGATCGTCACCAACGCCGGCGGACGCACCTGCCACGCGGCAATTATTGCCCGGGAAATGGGAATTCCGGCCATTGTCGGTTGCGGCGACGCCACCCAAGTCGTCAAGACCGGCCAAGAAATTACCGTCTCCTGTTCGGAAGGGGAAGAAGGACGGGTGTATGAAGGATTGGTGCCCTTCGAGGTGAACGAAACCGTCCTCGACAACCTGCCCAAGACCCGCACCAAGATCCTGATGAACGTGGGCAACCCCGAAGAAGCCTTCGGTCTGGCCTCCATCCCCTGCGACGGCGTCGGCTTGGCCCGCCTCGAATTCATCATCGCCAACCACATTAAAGCCCACCCGTTGGCCCTGATGAAGTACGACGAACTCGAAGACGAGTTGACGAAGCGGGAAATCGCCGAGCTCACCAAGCTCTACGATAACAAGCCGGACTTCTTCGTTGACAAACTCGCCCACGGCATCGGTACCATCGCGGCGGCGTTCTATCCCAACCCGGTCATCGTCCGGATGTCCGACTTCAAGAGTAACGAATACGCCAACCTGTTGGGCGGTCGCCAGTTCGAGCCCAAGGAAGAAAACCCGATGATCGGCTGGCGGGGCGCGTCCCGTTACTACGACCCCAACTACCGCGAAGCCTACGGCCTCGAATGTAAGGCTCTGAAGCGGGTTCGCGACGAAATGGGTCTGACGAATGTGGTGCCGATGATTCCCTTCTGTCGGACTCCCGACGAAGGCCGGAAAGTCTTGGCTGAAATGGAGAAAAATGGCCTGAAGCGGGGCGAAAACGGCCTCCAGGTCTATGTGATGTGCGAATTGCCGAGTAATGTCATCTATGCCGATGAGTTCGCTCAAGTGTTCGATGGCTTCTCCATCGGATCGAACGACTTGACTCAGTTAACTCTGGGCTTAGACCGTGACTCCGCACTGGTGGCCCACATCTTCGACGAACGCAACGAAGCGGTGCGTCGGATGGTCACGATCGCCATCAAAGCAGCCAAGAAATACAACCGCAAGATCGGCATCTGCGGTCAGGCGCCGAGCGACTACCCCGAATTCGCCCGCTTCCTGGTGGAATTGGGTATCGACTCCATGAGTTTGAACCCCGACTCCGTGATCAAGACCATCCTCGACATCGGCAAGATGGAAGAGGCCGGAACCTTGGTTGGCGACATCATGGAAGTGGCGCAAGCCCAGTAAGGGTTCGTTTGGGATACTAAGTGACTTCTGACTTCTAATTGAAGACTGCCCCGGCTTTGGCTGGGGCAGTTTTTTCGACATCATTAAGAAACCGGGTTTCTATGAAAGTTGTTCTGTCCTCACCAAATATAGCGATCGACAGAACGGTTAGGACAGATCGGCTTATTTGAGTCCCGCCTTGAAATGAATTTCAAGGCTGATAGCAAAAGTCCACTTAAGTGGACTGGTTCGGAGTAATCAAACCCGGTTTCTACTCCCCACCGATATCGTCAAGAAACCGGGTTTCTATGAAAGTTGTTCTGTCCTCACCAAATATAGCGATCGACAGAACGGTTAGGACAGATCGGCTTA
>JBNGCR010000310.1:0-4450 GCA_050045915.1 Limnospira sp. | reverse complement strand
CTCCCCTGCCTCCCCTGCCTCCCCTGCCTCCCCTGCCTCCCCTGCCTCCTCTGCCCCCCCTGCCCCCTCTGCCCCAAATTAATTGCTGACAGACTCTTATTATTGGTAGAAAAAAGATGTGGGATTATACTGAAAAAGTGATGGAGCATTTCCAGAACCCTCGCAACCAGGGGGTTATTGATGAAATCTCCGAGGGCGAACGGATCGTTACGGGAGAAGTGGGTAGTATTGCCTGCGGGGATGCCCTGAAACTGTATTTGAAGATCGACGAAAGCACCCAAACCATTTCCGACGCCCGCTTTCAAACCTTCGGCTGTGCCAGCGCGATCGCCTCCTCTTCGGCCCTGACGGAATTGTTGAAAGGGGTTCACGTTGATGATGCCCTGAAATTGAGCAACAAAGAAATCGCCGACTATTTGGGGGGATTGCCGGAGGAAAAAATGCACTGTTCCGTGATGGGACAGGAGGCGTTGGAGGCGGCGATTTACACTTACAAAGGCATTCCGATCGACACCCACGCAGAGGATGAAGGTCGGGTGATCTGTACTTGTTTCGGTATCACCGATACTAAAATTAAGCGTATCGTCCGGGAAAATAATCTGACGACGGCGGAACAGGTGACGAATTATGTCAAAGCCGGGGGCAGTTGTACGAGCTGTCTGGCCGATATCGACGATTTGATCGCCGAAGTTGTCGAAGGCGGGGGAGAAACAGTGGAAGTCGCGGCGCCGACGATCGCACCTAATTCCCCGAAACAACCCCTGACCAACCTGCAAAAAATGACCTTGATTCAGCAGGTGATCGCGGCGGAAATTCGCCCGATTTTGGAGGCCGACGGCGGGGACGTGGAACTGTTTGACGTGGAGGGCGATCGCGTCAAAGTGATCCTCAAAGGCGCCTGCGGTTCCTGTTCGAGCAGTTTGGCGACTCTCAAATACTCGGTCGAAGCGCGACTCCGCGATCGCATCGCCCCCACCCTCACCGTGGAATCAGTATAAAACAAAACTCGGGGAAATTTGAGGCGAAAAACAAACACAATCTTAAATTTCTCCGAAGCGATCGCGGCGGACAGTTTCCGACCCAATGCGGATGAGAGCCTGTCCCCAACAACCAAAAGCGCGTTGATGCGATCGCCAAAAATGTCGCCGCCAGCCCATCTAGGAGTCATTCACGGGAAAATCAATGAAACTCACCCAAGGAAAAATTGCCGAACTCCTCAGCGAACCCGGATGCGAACACAACCACAAAACCGGGGACGGCAAAAATAAAGCCTGCCAGCAACAAGCCAAACCCGGAGCAGCCCAGGGGGGTTGCTCCCTCGACGGCGCCACCATCGCTCTGATTCCGATCACGGACGCGGCCCACCTCATCCACGGCCCGATGGGTTGCTCGGGCAACTCCTGGGGATCTCGCGGCAGCCTCTCCTCCGGCCCGACCACCTACCAGATCGGCTTCACCACCGACCTGAGCGAAAATGACATCATCTTCGGGGGCGAAAAACGGCTCTACAAAGCCATTAGCGAAATCGTCACCCGCTACCATCCCGCCGCCGTCTTCGTCTACTCCACCTGCGTCCCCGCCCTAATCGGAGACGACATCAACGCCGTCTGCGAAGCGGCCCGCAAGAAATACGAAACCCCCGTCATCCCCGTGCACGCCCCGGGTTTCGTCGGCAGCAAAAACCTCGGCAACCGCCTCGGCGGGGAAGCCCTGTTGGATCACGTCGTCGGCACCGCCGAACCGGAATACACCACCCCCTACGATATCAACCTGATCGGAGAATACAATATCGCTGGGGAAATGTGGGGCGTTCTCCCCCTATTTGAAAAAGTCGGCATCCGCGTCCTCTCCAAAATTACCGGCGATGCCCGATACCAAGAAATCTGCTACGCCCACCGCGCCAAACTTAACGTCATGATCTGCTCGAAAGCGCTGATCAACATGGCGCGGAAAATGGAGGAAAAATACGGCATTCCCTACCTCGAAGAATCCTTCTACGGCATCGAGGACATGAATCGTTGCTTGCGGGATATCGCCGCCCATTTCGGAGATCCCGCCCTCATCGAACGGGTGGAAAAAGTTATCGCCGAAGAAACCGCCCAATTAAATATTACTCTCGCACCTTACCGCGATCGCCTGAAAGGAAAGCGGATGGTTCTTTACACCGGCGGCGTTAAAAGTTGGTCGATCATTTCGGCTGCTAAAGATCTCGGCATCGAAGTCGTCGCCACCGGCACCAAAAAAAGCACCGCCGAAGATAAAGCCCGCATCAAAAACCTGCTGAGTCCCGACGGCATCATGATGCAAAAAGGCAACGCCGAAGAATTGCTGAAAGTGATCGCCAAAACCAATGCGGATTTATTGGTCGCCGGAGGCCGAAACCAGTACACCGCCCTCAAAGCCCGCATCCCCTTCCTCGACATCAACCAAGAACGCCACCACGCCTATTCGGGATACACGGGCATGGTGGAAATGGCCCGGGAATTGGACGAAGCCATCCACAGTCCCATCTGGGAACAAGTCCGGCGTCCGGCACCTTGGGAAAACCCGGCTTAGGAGGGCTCCAGGAGGCAGGGGGGCAGGGGGGCAGAGGGGCGGAGGAGGCAGAGGAGGCAGAGGAGGCAGAGGAGGCAGAGGACGCAGAGGAGGCAGAGGAGGCAAGTTGATTTCAGATCCGTACAAACTCCCCAATCATCTGAATATGATTTTCGCTGGTAGGGGCGCAAGGCTTGCGCCCTCGGGAATTAATTCCCAAGCGGTCTAGGCGGAAAACCCGCTCCCTCCGCTCCCTCCGCTCCCCATTCCCTAGTCCCCATTCCCCATTCCCCTAAGAATGAAAAATGAAAAATGAAAAATGAAAAATGACCGATTCCCCATTGCCTATTGCCTATTGCCCATTCCCCATTCCCCATTCCCTAGTCCCCATTCCCCATTCCCCATTCCCCATTCCCCATTCCCTATTCCCCATTCCCCATTCCCCATTCCCCATTCCCCATTCCCAACTTATGACTACTATCTGTAAACCTAAAAAATCTGTCGCGGTTAATCCTCTTAAACAGAGTCAACCTTTGGGCGCCTCCCTCGCTTTTTTGGGAATCAAAGGAATGATGCCGCTGTTTCACGGTTCCCAAGGCTGCACGGCTTATGCCAAGGTGCTGCTAGTGCGACACTTTCGGGAGGCGATCCCGTTATCCACCACGGCGATGACGGAAGTTAGCGCTATTCTCGGTGGCGAGGATAATGTGGAAACGGCTATTCTTACCCTTGTTGAAAAGGCAAAGCCCGAAATTATCGGGTTGCTGACGACGGGACTCACGGAAACTCGGGGGGACGATATGCCCCGGATTCTTAAATCCTTCCGCGAGGAACATCCAGAGTTGGAAAATTTGGCGATCGTTTCGGTTTCGACACCGGACTATAAAGGCGGGTTGCAGGAGGGGTATGCGGCGACGGTGGAACAGATTGTTACAACGGATTACGGGGCGGCAAATTCCCCGGATTCTGACACCGATACTCGCCCGCAAATCACCATTTTACCGGGTTCAATGTTTTCTCCCGGAGAGGTGGAGGAGATCAAAGAAATCGTTTCCGCCTTCGGGTTTAAACCCCTCGCGGTTCCGGATCTTTCCACGTCGATGGACGGGCATTTGGAAGATGATTTTCGCGCCATTACTTCCGGCGGCGCGACGTTGGAGGATTTGCGGCGGTTGGGGCGATCGCACTTTACCCTCGCCCTCGGAGAAAGTATGCGATCGCCCGCCGTTGCCCTCCAAAAGCGCTTCGGCACCGATTACGAAGTTTTCCCCCGGTTGGCGGGTTTGGGAGCCGTGGACGAGTTCCTGATGCGGCTGTGTCGCCTGGTTTCTCCGGACAAGAAATCGATCCAATCCGATGATGTCCCCGCCCAATTTCCTCGCCAGCGGCGTCAGTTGCAAGATGCCATTCTCGACACCCATTTCTATTTCGGACGCAAGCGAGTTTCCCTCGCCCTCGAACCCGATTTACTCTACCAAGTCAGTTGGTTACTGCACGAAATGGGGGCGGAAATTCAGGCGGCTGTCACCACGACGAAATCTCCGTTGTTGGAACAACTGCCCTTGGAAAGTGTCACGATCGGGGATTTTGAAGATTTCGAGGAATTGGCAAAAGGGTCGGATTTGATTATTGCCAACTGTCAGGCTAAAGTAATTGCCGATCGCTTGAATGTTCCCCTCTACCGGATGGGTTATCCGATTTACGATCGCCTCGGAAATGGCAGCCGCTGTTTGGTGGGATATCGCGGCACGATGCAATTCCTGTTCGATGTCGGCAACCTATTTCTAGAAACCGAAATGTCCCACCACCCCACCCCGGCGGGATTGCATTGAAATCATTACATTACATTACATTCTCCCCCCTTACAAAGGGGGGTTGGGGGGGATGGCTCCCCCCTTTGTAAGGGGGGCTGGGG
>JBNGCR010000309.1:0-4455 GCA_050045915.1 Limnospira sp. | reverse complement strand
CTGCCAGTGGGGGGCATGATCACCAATTCTCCCGTCGCCGTGCGTTCGAGGCGCAAGTCTCGATTGAGTTGACAAATTTCAAAAAATGCCTCTGGGGTGAGTTCGATCGCCGGATGGAGATGGAGCACCAAAGGATGATTTTCAACAGTCTTCGGGATGTCCGTCGGATTCATGGTCAATCTCCTTAATTGTGCGATCGATTCACACTGATTTTATCTTCTTCAGGCTTCCGAGTTTGACGCTTTTCCTGCATTTGGGCAATATTCTCCTGGGATACCGCCCCCAAAACTCTCTCTGTCAGTTTGGCAACCAAAGCCTGCTGAAGTTGAGGATTGTCCCGCACCAGGGAATTTTGTAAGATATCTTCAACCAACGCCTCGATTTTATCCTCCGACTCGTGTTCCACCCAAACCATGCGGTGGGTTTCTTCGCCGTCGGGACGGGTGACGGTAATCCGCCGCGCCTCGAATCCCTCGCCCTTGGCGGCGACCTCTTTTTGCAGGGCTTCCAAGTTCTTAAACCGCCGCGCGATGTCGCTGAGTTTCATCTCGAATCCGGTGGCGTCCGCATCCGTCCAAGACTCGGCGGGTTTGTCCGCGACGATCATCACCAACGCTTCCAACCACTGCCGATCGCTCTTACTTTCATCCGTCGCAGCCTGGGAAAAACTCTTGAGGGTGCGTTCCAAACACTGACCGCTAATATAACTCGCCCGAACCCGCAAATCTTCCCGCAGGCGAGTTTCCGGACTCCTAATTCCGAAGGCTTCGTACAACTTAACCTGACAGTCATTCAATAGGCAATCATAGGCCGTCTGAATCTCCCGCAACGCCTCCACCAACTTGACGCGCAGGGTCTTAGCCGTGGTGGCATCCTCCGCCTTTCCGGTCGTGATGGCGGGCAATCCGCAGGCTTGCGGCAGGGACGTGAACACCAACTCGTCCGGTTCCTGATCGCGCTTCAACGCCTGCAAAACCCCCACCGCTTCCGCACTCAGACGCCGGGTTTGGGTGGTGTAGGCGGGCAGTTTTTTAACGAATTGAAATAGCGGTTTGACCACCGTCAATAACGTGACATTGCGAACCCCTGCTTTGTTGAGGGGTTTGCGGTTTCCCCAAATCGCCTCCAGTTCTTTGAAAACCTGCGATCGCAATCCCACCACTTCAAAATATTTCACCGAAAAGCGATCGGGATACCTCACCAAAATCTCGAAATGTTCCAATCCCAACACCGGGATAAACGTGCCGTCTTTGTAAACCCCCACATCGTCCACATGGTAAAGCAGTACCGCCGCCAACAATATCGCGATCGCCCCCTGTTTCATGCCGTAGGGGGGCGCTTGCAGGTGTCGGTAAAGCAAATCTAAGGTTTGCTGCCGTTCCTTCGCCTCCAGACAAAAGGTTTCGATCGCCTCCCAAACCGTCGAAATTCCCGAATCTTCCGGCGGGGGATAAAATCCCCACTCGTAATCCTCGCACCGATGAATTTTCGTCTCATTCAAAACGGAATAATAAATACTCACTTCTGGGCCGTATCCTTCCAACCCCAACCGTTCGCGATCGGCCCGATCTAACATTGCCGAAATCAACTCCAATCTCGCCTTCGCGCCTTGGGAGGTGAGGTCGCGGCGGTTGATCAATTCGTTCCACAGAACCGGCGTTTTGGAATAAACCCCGTCGCACACCCGCGACAGTTGCGCGTTTAAATCGGTGACGTGATTGAGGGTTTCTCGCCCTCCCAAAATCCAGCAAACATTGTGATTTTCCCCCACGTCGAAAGCCTGACTGAGGGTGTCGTCGAACAATTCTTCCGCCTGCACCAAACGATAGCGCACTTCCCGCCGCGCCACCCCGTCGCTTTGCAACTCCGGCGCGTTGTGTTGGACGTGCCGCAGGGCCGCAAATTCCCGCGCCTGCATCCGCAGCGTCTCCAATTTCGCGGCACAAACTACGATTAAGGGTTTGCCGTCCGCCGTCATTTCCGGAACGCGATCGGGCAATTCTTCCCCCACCCAATAGGCGATCGCGCCGTCGGCATTTTCGAGGGTACAAGCGAGGGTCGAAAGCTGTTCTAAATTATCCAAATAGCGCCGTTCAAAATAGCGCAATGTACCCGTAAGATAACTGTGCCGTTGGGCGACCAGCGGTTCCATCGGGCGAAGGTCCGACAGCAGATCCACCAGGGGGGAGCGATCGCTTGCCAGATAGTCCGCGATCGCGCGATCGACGTTGAAATCCGACCCCTCCCAAATCCGCAATTCGTCCACCTGTCGCCGGTAGGTGACGATCCCTTTTTGCAACAAGTTATCGATCGCGTTTTCCCACTCCTCGGACTCGTCAACATCGTCGCCCATCGCCAGCGCAACGAGCGATCGCGTCGCCTTCAGTCCCCCGGTGGTGGTGACGATATTTAACGTTCCGATGGTTTTGAGCACCCGCAAACTGTCATTATCCAGGGTTTTAGAAACGTCGTTGATCAACCCCTGCACTTCGATCCACCGCTGCAATTTCGGGCGGGAAGTGATCCCCATCCCCACCGCTTCGATAAAGTAATCGTAGACGCGATCGAGCTTCAGCGTCGGCAGTTTCGCCCCGTCCGCCGCCGTCTCTTCCAAGTAGCGTTTGAACGAATAGGGTTCGGCACTGGTGAGGAATGTAAATAACGAGCGATCATTCTGGGCGTATTGGGTACACAATTCAGGCAACACCAACGCCGTCACCGGATGCAGGGGATAGGTCGCCGCCACCACGTCGGGACTAATCTCCGAGGTGAGTTCTACTGGCAGTAAATCGAACCATTCTTCAGCCCGACTATTAATCGCGCAGGCAAATTTTTCGGCTTCAGAAGAATCGATCGCTTTGCCGATCAACCGCATCATTTGCGGGGCCGAATCTTTGAACGGAATATCCTCGAATCTTCCCTGAATTTTCGCCCATTCGTTGCGCTGAACCGAAGCCAAGCGTTCCCCGTAGTCCGCGAAAGCCTGGTGCAACAATCCGATCAGATAAATCGGCGCATCGCTCTCCCTCGGCAGTTCCGCCAATTGCTGCAATAGATATAAATCTTCCGACCCCTGATTTTGGGATACAAATTCCAAATTTTTTCCCAATTCGTCGATCAGGATCAAAACCGGAACCTTGGCAGCTTTAGAAATTCCTCGAACTAACTTGAGAATATTTTTAGTTTTGATAGATTTTCCGTCTTCGATCTCGAAATATAAATCCATCAATTCTCGGGCTATTTGTGGCTTTTTACCCGATTTTATATGCTTCCAAAAATTTTCGGAACCACGATACAGCGCCCTGACGATCGTGTGGCTCAACGGTTCCCGCTGGGCTGTGACAACCGCCCGAAAAAAACCGGATTCCGGAATAATTTCGGTCAGCGATTCGTACTCGTTACTCTCCGCCCCCAAGGTCGATTCTAACAGCGAAAAAGCCCGCTGACGCGCATTATTTTCCCCGTCCCCACAGGCGGCAATGAGGAACTGGGCGAAAGACGATTTCCCGGTTCCGTAGACTCCGGTCAACGTCCAGGCGCGATTCGCTTCCGGGTTGGCAAATCCGGTCAAAATCCGCCGCAGCGCATCCAGCGATCGCTCGGTGATAATATATCCGGCCAGCGCCTCTTCCCGATCCAAATCTCGCTCGATATTGATCGAACGAGAATAGCGCCGATTCAGGCTAAAATAATCCGATAAAAATTTAGTCATAATTGCTTCCGTCCCGCCTCAAATTATAGTATCGTTCTATTATAGAATCTGCCAAGTCTTGGGGATTTTCGGTAAAGGAAAATTGAATCAACCCGGCCGCTTCCGACAAGGCGATCGCATCCCATCCCCGCGCCACCCGTTCGATCGCCTCGCAGACCGCACTTTCGGGCAACTTGAACACCATCCCCGGACTGCCGACATCGTAAAGCAGCCGGGACAGGGCGATCGTCCGCTGTTCCCGCCCCACGAAATCCGCGTATTCCAGGCAAGCCGCGACCACAATTTCGGCGGGCAGGTTTCGCTTATTATTCACCCGAAATGTGTAATATTTTGAGTTGCCAGAACGGTGAATTAATCCCAATTCTGCAAACGGACAATCGATGGAATCCTCGCTCACCTTCGCCTGGTTCTTTTGTCTGACGTACATCCGCAGGATGCAGCTCACATCCTTATTGATCGAAGAATCGGCGATATTATTTTTCAGCGTTTTTCCGTAGTCCGATACCCCCAAAAACAGATCGTTTTGGGAAAATTCCACCGGGCGAAACTGATTGAAGGTATAATGCCAAGCGGCCGCGTCGCAGGTGGGTTTGAGCAAATTCCAGTGCAGCAGCCACAGAGAAGCCGGATCTTCCAAAAACGGGTCCCACCCGCCATCCTTTAAAAGATTGTCGCCGAATTCCGTCGGGCGATCGCTTTCCAAAATTTTAAACGCCTTGCACCAGTAGCGGATCGATCGCACC
>JBNGCR010000308.1:0-4466 GCA_050045915.1 Limnospira sp. | reverse complement strand
TTGACGGCGGAACAGGTGCAGGGATTTACGGCGGAACAAATTCAGGCTTTGACCGCAAATTTGTCGCCCGAATTGTTGGCGATTTTACAACCGCTGCTGCCGGTTGAACCCGAACCCGAACCTAATCCCATACCCATTCCCGAACCGGAAATGGGGTCGGTTGGCAATAATTCATCTATTCCAACTGATAATGAGCGACCATCTGTAACGATTAATCAGGCTGAAAATCAGATTGTCGCGACGACTAAAGAACCGTTTAATTTTACGGTGGAGTTTAGTGAACCAATTACTGGTTTTGATGAACAGGATATTTTGTTGGGGGGAACGGCAGGTGCAACGACGGTGAATGTGACGCCGATGAGTAACGGTGAAAACCGCTTGTTTAATGTTGCAGTGAGTGGGATGACTCAAGAGGGAACCGTTATCGCAACGGTGCGGGAGAATGCGGCTGAGGATGCTTCGGGAAACCAGAGTTTGGCGAGTACCAGTCAGGATAATCTGATTGACTTCTTTAAGTTTGCTTCAACTCCATCTCCAGAACTTCCATTGAGGCTGATAGATGTAGGTCATCGTACTGCACTATTATGGCGGGCTACTTTATTTCAATCTACTTTATTTCAATTAAAAGTAAGGTTCCTGATATATCCAATATATCCAATAATAGCAGCACGATCATTACAATTACCATGGCCACGACCCGTCTGGGATGAGGATGATAATGGCTTATCTCGTTCAAGTCGGTCAAATTCTGAATATGAAATTGAAGGGATGTGGGATGCGGCTGAGGAGCCATCTGAGCCGGATACGGGAATTGTTGCTTTGGTTGATGCACGGGAGTTAAATACTTCCTATCATCAGCGTATTGATAATACAAATATGGCAATTGTTGAACCGATCGCTTATCCACAAAAGCTGACCATTTCTAGCGCTCCAGCACAGGGTTATAATGCCAATAATTTGGAAATTGAGTTGCCGAATAAATTTGGCGTTATTGTCGCAATGAGTGACCATCAAACGCCTGCAAATGAAACTAATCCCATCATCGATATTTTGAATCAAATGGATGAGTCCTCAACGGCGCAATTGGTCGATCATACAATCAAAAAATACGAAAATAGTCTGTGGGATACTTCACTGGTCAACCCATTGCCAGAAGCGGTTGGGAATACTAATGAGATGCCAATTGTAGTGAAAGCCACTCAGCAAAATTTAGAGCAAACGGACGCACCGTCAAGTAAAGAATTGGTGGTCATCGATGCGATTGATACGGACAATGGCATGGTGGAAATTCAAAATATCGATCTGGCTGTAATTCTCGAGAATGCGCGGGTGATCGGAGATGCCAATTCCAATATCGTGATTGGGGATAATGCCTCCCAAACGGTCTATCTCGGAGATGGAGAAGATGAAGGTCATGGCGGGGAGGGTCCAGATGTCTTTTATGGCGGTCAAAAGGGTGATGAAATTTGGGGCAACCAAGGTCTGGATTATCTGTCGGGCGATCGCGACAATGATACCTTATACGGCGGAAAAGGAGCCGATACTTTGGATGGCGGCAGTGGCAATGATGACCTGCATGGCGACTCGGGCGACGACCTGCTGATCGGGGGAGAGGGGAGCGATCGCTTCCATATCACTCCCACTTCGGGCACCGATACCATTGCCGATTTTGAGGACGGCATCGACCAGATTATTTTAGAGGAAGGGTTGACTTTCGAGCAACTGGCGATCGCGCCCTCACCCGACAATTTGGGCGCAACAATCGCCCGCCTCGACACCGGAGAGGTGCTGGCAATTCTGAATGGGATTGATATCACCCGTTTGACAGAAAATGATTTTGCGATCGCCTCTGAAGAATGAAAGCCCTCACCCCCAACCCCTCTCCCAACTACACTCTGGCGCACTACTATAATTCCCAATCTGCGAAAATCTGCGAAATCTGCGGACTTATTCGGCTTTTGACTGGTGCGTAGCGCTATATCACCCCGGATTGGGGACAAAATTTCCCGCCCCCATACTCGTCAACTGCTGGGGTATCAACTCCGGCGCCATCCGTTCGGGGGGGGCGATATCGGCGCCCAACACGATGCCCTGAGTGCGATCGCTTTTCAACCCCGGAACCGCTTCGACTTCCGTTTCCGATTTGGCGTCCGGCGTCGCCTCCGGAACGTCGGGGGGCAGTTCGCTTTCCGGCAAAGGTTGTTGGGCCAGCCAAGCGAAACCACTCAGGGAACCGGCGAGGATGGCGGTGTAGCCCAAATATAAGTGGACGGAATTGAGATAAAACCCGGAATCCAATTTCACCTTGGACCAAGAAGGAACCGGGTAGCCGTCGGGGCTCGGAGTCGGCAGGGAAGCCGCCAGCGTCGGCCCGTCGAGTCCCAAAGCGTTCCCCAGGCGACAGATGAACCCCCGCAAATAGATATCTTCCGGGAGGCGGTCCAAACATCCCGTTTCTAACGCCTGCATGAGGCTGACGGGGACGAGGGTTTGGTGGTGCAATTGTCGCAGGGACACAGAACAGGCTTCCCGGGCATTTTGCAGGGTTTTCCCGAGTTGACGCAGGCAGTCTTCCCGCTGCCGTTTCGCCTGTTGTGCCCGTTCGGCGGGGGTGAGTTTTTTGCGCTTTTTCTGTTTCGCCGGGATGGGTTTCGGAGTGGGAGGCGTTGTTTCCGCCGCCGCCTCGGATTGGGGAGACATTTCGCGATCGCCCCCCGTCTCCTCAATGTCCAATTCCTCTCCGGATGTCTCCCGTACCGCCCCCACGTCAACCACGGAGGGCGGTGGGGGGGGCGGGGGTGTCGGAGAAACCGCCTCCGGTTCGGGGGTTGAATCCGGTGCGATCGCACTTTGGGCCGCGGCCGTCCGAACCATCATTCTGTGCCGCCGAATCAACTGTTTGATCGAAAGTTGAATCGCCTCCCGCCCCACGGCTCGAACCACGATTTCCGCTTGATTTGTCCCTTCCCCCAACGTCTTTTTCAGACTTTGCAGGGCGATCCGATACACTTCGCTCTGGTGCAGTTCGGCTTCGATCTGACGCAACAGCACCCGCACGTCTTCCGACGATATCTCTGCCGCCGTCACCCCCGCCGTACCGAAATCAACTGTGGGATTGATGTTACTCGTCATGTGTCGCTCCCGAATCCAACCTATGTGACCCATTTTTCAATCGCTTTATCCTCAGTCCGGATGCGGAGGCGGATTATCTCCTCTGGGAAGACACCGCGAATCTAATTGATAATTGACAATTGAAAATTGATAATTGGGGATTCGGGCCGGAAACCGGGTTTCTCAGCCTCCCAGGCGGATAGTCATAGAATGTTATAAGAGAGAGAATGACCGAAATCTCAACGATCAGAAATCGCCATGTCTGACTTTATCGAACCCCTGAATCTCAATGCCCACCCCCGTCTCGAAAAAGCGTTGGGTTATCGAGCCGATCGCCGCTGGGTGGCTTGGCATTGGGAACCGCAAATCAATCAGGTGATGTACGCCGACGGGGAAAGCTTGGGAACGGCTAACGTTGCGGCTTGGCAGGTTTTTTTGGAATACAAAGAAAACCGCCCCATTTTGCAGGATTACGGGTTGACGCGGACGGACGAAAATTGGTTGCTGTTGGATCGCAAAACGAGAAAATTGTATGTGGGGGATGGTAAAATCGTCCAGGGGTTGCTCGAAGAACCGGAAAGCTTGGAATTGTTGGCGGGTTTGGATGATGAAACCCATCCCCTCCGGGATCTCCGCTACGCGATCGCCCGCAATGTGAGATCGGGTCGGCGATCGCGATCGCTGCGATATTTGCTCACCTTGATTCCCGTCGGTGCGGGGACGGCACTGATCGCCGCATTGGGAATGAATACCTGGTCTTCTTTGATGCCGATTTTGGAAGATAAATTGGCGAGAAATCAACCCCCGTCGGCATCTCCGATTTTATCCCAAACCACCTGCGGGGCGGGCGGATCGGGGGATTTTTCCGCCTTCGTGAAACCGGCGACGGGCGATCGCGAACTGCATTTCGTGGGCGTCTACGAGGCTGACTCCCGCCACGGCATGGGCGATCGCACCACCGGAACCGTGGATGTGAAAGTGGGGCGACAGGATCAGGCGATCGTGCTGGCCCTCTCCTCCTACGAACCGGTGAAATGGAACGTCATTCTAGAAGAGGGCGTGACAGTAGAAAAAATCATCCTCAACGGCTACCACGATCAGGCCGTCACCGGGGTCGCAGGCATTCCCATTGAAGAGTACAGCTACGAAAAAACCGGGCAATATTTGGGCGATTTCCCCTACCGCTGGGAAACCACCTCCCCCGCCGCCATGACCCCCTTCACCCAAGTCGCGGGAGCCCCCCTGACCTCATTCCAGGGCTGCTACCGGGGCACGGAATTCGAGATCCGGTAGAGAAGCAGGGAGGCAGAGGAGGCAGAGGAGGCAGAGGAGGCAGAGGAGGCAGAGGAGGCAGA